>JAGRLJ010000255.1 GCA_020441805.1 Rhizobiaceae bacterium | reverse complement strand
GACAGTCCGCGCGTGAAGTTCCTCTATTGCGCGCCGCATACCTTCTATTTCGGCGACGACACCAAGGCGATGCTGCTTGAGGCGAAGGATATCCTCGCCCATGTTCATGTCGGCGACACGTTCAATCACCGGGCCTCGTCGGGCCTGCGCTATATCATCAACCCACCCGGCTCGGCGGCGCGGGTCCACCAGCACCTGAATATCGGCCAGGGCGAGGTGCCGTGGGACGATTTCTTCGGCACGCTGGGCGAGATCGGCTTCGACGGCATCATGACGTCCTGCGTCTTTGCCTGGGAGGACAGGGCAGATCAATCCGGCCGCTTCATGCGCGCCGAGATGCAGCGCTATATCGACAAATATTGGATGAAGGACGGACGGACCAATGGATGACCTTCAGTATGGCACGCGCAACAAGCGCGGCGACTGGCAGCCGAAAGAGCCGCTGAGCATCGCGCCATTCTACAAGTTTCCATGGAAGCCCAAGGAGATCGCCGGCTTCATCTGGGGGTATTTCGTGCCCTGGAACATCGCCTGGATGATCCTCGCCACCGTCTACTGGTATTACCTGACACCGTCGATCGAGACCCTGAAGACTTTTTCGCCGGGCTGGATCGGCCTGCTTTTTCTCCGCAATGCCGCTTCCGTCCTGATCTTTTTCGGCGCGATGGAGCTTCGTCTTTATATCAAGCGCAGCCAGGGCAACCTTTTTAAATACAACCATCGCTGGCCGGCCGACAACAAGTCGGACGTCTTCATGTTCAAGTCGCAGACCCTGGACGGGGCGATCCGCACATTTGTCACGGGCGTACCGATCTGGACCGCTTATGAAGTGGTGATCCTGTGGTGTTATGCCAACGGGATCGGCAACTGGACGACCTTCGCCGAACATCCGGTCTGGCTCGTCGCTCTCTGGCTTCTCGTGCCGATCTATCACGAGCTCCATTTCTACTGCATCCACCGGCCGCTGCACGCGCCGTTTCTCTACAAGCACATTCACTCGATTCACCACAATTCGGTCAATCCGAGCCCGTGGTCGTCGCTCTCCATGCATCCGGTCGAGCAGTTGCTGTTCTTTTCGAGCTCGCTTCTCTACCTGATCGTGCCGGCGCATCCGCTTTTCGTACTCTACCATCTGAATTTCTCGGGGTTGGGATCGATCGTCGGCCATATCGGCTTCGACAAGATGAAGTTCGGGGACGATACGCTGATGGATACGCATACCTACAATCACTATCTGCATCACAAATATTTCGAGGTGAACTACGGTGACGGCACGGTGCCGCTGGACAAGATATTCGGCACCTATCACGACGGCACCCCCGCTTCGGACGACGCGCTCGAACGCCGCATGAAGGCGCGGCGCGAAAAGATGGCGGCGAGGGCCCGGCCGTGACGGCGAGCCGAAGGCATGTCCTCGCGCCGACGATTTCAGGAGAAGATTGCAATGACTGTCGAGACGCTGAGCGCTCCCTATCCACGGGATTACAGTCTTGAAGGCCCGCTGAACGAGCGCGCGCAGAAAATCGGCCTCGCAAGCGCCAACTGGTACAAGACGCCGATTCCCCGTGCCCGCATGAAGGAACTGATGCAGCGCTCCGACGGGCCGGCCACGCGCGACACCCTGATCTGGTTCGCCGCGCTGATCGTGAGCGGCGGGCTGGCGGCCTGGTTCTGGGGAACCTGGTGGTGCGTGCCGTTCTTCTTCGCCTATGGCACCCTCTACGGTTCGGCGGGCGATTCCCGCTGGCACGAATGCGGGCATGGCACCGCGTTCAGAACGCCGTGGAAGAACGACGTCGTCTACCAGATCGCCTGCTTCATGATGGTGCGCAATCCGGTCGTCTGGAAATGGAGCCATTCGCGCCATCACACGGATACGATCGTCGTCGGCCGCGACCCGGAGATCATCACCATGCGGCCGCCCGACGTCGCGCGTGTCGCGCTCAACTTCTTCGGCATCCTGATGGTGCCGGAAGCCTGGCTCGCCATGCTGCGCTATGCCGCCGGCAGGCTCAACGCCTCGGAAAAGGACTTCATTCCGCGGAGCGAATGGCCGAAGGCCTTCCTGGTCGCCCGTATCTGGACGGCGATCTATGCCGTGGTGATCGGCCTTGCCATCTATATGGGATCGTTCCTGCCGCTGATGCTCGTCGGCCTGCCGGCCATGTATGGCGCCTGGCACATGCTGCTGACCGGCCTGACCCAGCATATCGGCCTGGCCGAGGACGTGCTCGACCACCGGCTCAATTGCCGCACCATGTATATCAACCCGATAAGCCGCTTCATCTACTGGAACATGAACTACCATGTGGAGCACCACATGTTCCCGATGGTGCCCTATCACCGGCTGCCGGAACTCCACAAGGAAATCCTCCCGGATTGCCCGCCGCCCTATCGGGGCTTCCTGGCCTGCTATCGGGAGATCATCCCGACTCTCCGGCGGCAGCTCAAGGAGCCGGATTACTTCGCCGAACGGGTCTTGCCGCCGATGGCAAATCCCACGCCGCCGCTGCCCGACCGAAATGCCGGATGAACTTTTTGGAAATTCGATCTCAGGAAACGCCCATGACAAACCGCAAACCGCCGACAGTCGCCGACATCCTCGCCAACAAGGGCAAGCACCAATATGCGAAGCTCCGCGTCACCACCTGGGACGAACTCGCCGCCGCGGAAGCCGCAGGCATCGAACTTTGCTCGGTACCGCCGGAAATGCTCGAAAGCCCCCGCTTTCGCGAGGTGGCGCCTTCGGTCTTCGCAATTCCCGGAATGGCCCTCTGGGAGCTTGACGGCCCGACGGACGATGCCCTTCGCTGGGCCTTCAGGATGGTGCGCGCCGGCGCGAACGCCGTCTATTGCGCGGCATCCTTTCAGACGGTCCGGCGGATGGCCGACGAGGGTATTCCGGTCATCGGCCATGTCGGCCTGATCCCGCATACCTGCACCTGGACCGGCGGCTTCAAGGCTGTCGGCAAGACGGCCGAAAGCGCGATGAAGGTCTTCGAGCGCGTGAAGCGCTACGAGGAAGCCGGGGCCTTCGGCCTCGAAATCGAGGTCATGCCGCCCGACATCGCAGCAGAGATCTCACGCCGGACGCCGCTGTTCATGATCTCCATGGGCTCCGGCTCCGATTGCGACGCCAACTATCTTTTCGCCGAGGATGTGCTCGGCGAAAACCGCGGCCACGTGCCGAAACACGCCAAGATCTACCGGAACTTCGCAGCCGAATACGACCGGCTGCAAGCCGAGCGTATCGCCGCCTTTCGCGAATTCCGCCAGGATGTGGAGTCGCGCGCGTTTCCGGAGCCGGCCCAGGCGGTCAAGTCCGTTCCGGGCGAGCTCGAGAGATTCCGGGAGATGCTGGCGGCGGGATGACAGCCGCGCCGCCCGCGTCGGCCCATCCATGAGGCCGGCGCCGCAGGCTCGGCAAGCCACATTGTCAACAGGGTCAACATGCAGGTCCATGCAAGCCGGACCTGGCGCGAATATCTGGAGGTATAGAGAGTGACGGAATGGATCGCAGCCTGTGCCGAGGGCGATATCGACGAAGAGGACGTCATCCGGTTCGACCATGGCGGTCGCACCTTCGCGATCTACAGGTCGCCGGACGACCGGTATTACGCGACGGACGGCCTGTGCACGCATGAGAAAGTTCATCTCGCGGACGGTCTGGTGATGGACGACATCATCGAATGTCCAAAGCACAATGGCCGGTTCGACTACCGGACGGGCGAGGCCAAGGGCGCACCGGTCTGCATCGACCTCGTGACATATCCGGTCAAGGTGGAGGACGGCCAGGTCTATATCGGGATACCGCGATCATAATGCGGGCTCCGGTCGCGGCGTCCCGCCCTGTCGCGAGCGGGTTTTGCGACTCTGCCGGCGGGTTCAGGTCTTTCGCAGCTGCCGGACATACCACACGATGATCAGCGCCAGACTGACGAAGACCGCCCCCGCCAGGACCACCGACGCCACGGCCAGACGCGGCGTCCCGGCGGAGCGCAGGCTGAGCCACATCAGCACGGGCAGCGTCTGGGTGTCGCGCGTGGTCAGGAACAGCGCCATGACGAATTCGTTGAGCGAGATGACGAAAGCGAACAGCGCCGACGAGATGATGCCGGTGGAGACCGAGGGAAGCACGATCTCGAAGAAAGTCTGCACCGGCCGGCCGCCAAGGTCGTAGGATGCCTCGATGATGCGATGGTCCACGGTCCGGAACGTCGCCTCCATCAGCATGAAGACCAGCGGCATGGCCCAGAGCGAATGGGCCAGCATGACGAGCCCCCTCGAACCGTAGATGTCCCAGCCGAATATCGAGATGTCGCCGAAGGCCATTGCCACGCCCAATCCCAGAACCACGCCCGGCATGAACAGCGGCAGCATGATGAGCAGATAGACCAGGGGCTTGAGCGGGAATGCGAAGCGCTCGAAGGCCCATGCCGCCATGACGCCCGATACCGTGGAGATCGCGGTCGTTCCCAAGGCGATGATCACGCTGCTCTTCAGGGCATCGACCCATTGGGGGCTGGCGAAGAAGTCCTCATACCACTTGAACGACCAGGACCGGATCGGAAAGCGGATCACCGAGGCATCGTTGAACGACATGACCAGCGTGACCAGGACCGGGATCGCGATATAGGCGATGATGAAGACGGTGAAGGCCACAGCCAATATCCGCAGCAGCACGGCGTCGACGCGCGCCCGCGGCGTTCGGACGGCCGCGACGACATCGGAGGAAGAAGCCGAGGTTTCAGCCATTGAGCGCGGTCCGTTTCGAAGACAACATGCGGATGATCATCATGACGATTGCGACGCCGATGGTGAGCACGATCGAGAATGCGGCCGCTCTCGGCCAATTGTGCTTGCCCAGCATCTGCTCCTGGATGAGATAGCCGATGGTCCACAATGTATCGGGACCGAGCGCCGACGGCGTCGCATAGGTGCCAACGGCCCAGATGAACGACTGCGCGAAGGCCGCCGCGATGCCGCCCTTCGTCAATGGCAGAAGGACTTCGTAAAAGGTCCTGAGAGGCGCGGCGCCGAGATCGGCGCTCGCTTCCAGCACCTTCCTGTCGATGCCGTCGAAGATCGAAAGCAGGATGAAGAAGCAGAATGGCAGCGTGACATAGGTCAGGCCGACGAAGGCGGCGAATTCCGTATACATCAGGCTGATCTTGTCCGTGACCAGACCCGACGAAACCAGCGCATAGCTCAGCAGGCCGTTCTTGGGGAAGAACATCCACCAGCCGAAGATGATCGAGATCTCGGAGATCAGCAGCGGGCAGAGCGCCAGCGCGATGAAGGCCAGCCGCCAGTTCCTGGGTTTGAGCCAGACCAGCATGGCGAAGGCATAGCCGATGACCACCGTGGCGACCGACGAGATCAGCGCCAGCCAGGCAGTGGTCCAGATCGCATGGCTGAAGGTCGGATCCGTCAGCATGGCGGCATAATTGTCCCAGGTGAAGCCCGGCACATAGAAGCGGCGGTCGATATGGGCGTTGAAGCTCATGCGGGCCATGAAGACGATCGGCAGCCCGAAGAAGGCGATCGCCACCAGAAGCGCGGGCGACATCAGGAGCCAGGGCATGATCAGGACCCGCCAGCCGGGCACGCGCGCCCTCGCCCGACCCGCGCCGATTTCCGGTCCCGCACTCATCGATAGGCCATCATGTCGGCCGTCCGCCAGCCAATATCGACGACATCGCCCGGCCGGTGCGGAATCGCGCCCTGATGATCGACGAAGAGTTCCAGCTTCCCCGCCTTGAAGTGATAGCGGTGAACGTCGCCGAGGAATTCGGTGAAATCGAGCGTCGCCCGCAACCCGTTCTCCAGATCGACACGGTCGATCTGGAGACGGCTCGGTCGGATATAGAGCCGCCAGCTTCCATCCGGCAGTCCGTCCGCGAGGTGGAGAGCGAGGGGAGCGCCATCGGTATCGGCGGCCGCGCCGGACGCCATCTGCATTTTCAGGCAGCAGCTTTCGCCGATGAAGGTATAGACGAATTCGTTGGCCGGCTCGCCGAACACCTTTTCCGGCCGGTCGATCTGCTCGATCCTGCCGCTGCGCATGACGGCGACGCGGCTCGACATGGCCATCGCCTCTCCCTGGTCGTGCGTCACGTAGATGGCGCTGAAGCCGATCTCGTCATGAAGCCGTTTGATCTCGGCGCGCAATTGCAGGCGCAGCGAAAGATCGAGCGCCGAAAGCGGCTCGTCGAACAGCAGGATGGCGGGACGCACCACCATCGACCGCGCGAGCGCCACACGCTGTTTCTGCCCACCGGACATCTGCGCCGGATAGCGGTCCTCGAACCCGGCCAGCCGGACGACATCGAGCGCCCGCCGGACTCGGGCGGGAATATCCGCCTTGGCGACGCCGCGCATCCGCAATCCATAAGCCACGTTTTCCGCGACCGTCTTGTGCGGGAAAAGCGCGCCTGTCTGGAAAATGGTCGCCGTGTCGCGCTGGTAAGCGGGAAGGTGATCGACGCGGGCGGCGGCGATCCGGATCGAGCCCGAATCCGGCCTTTCGAAACCGCCGATCAGCCGAAGGGTCGATGTCTTTCCGGAACCCGACGGCCCGAGCAGGGTGACGAATTCGCCCTGCCCCACATCCATGGAGACATCGTCCACCGCGACGACGCCGCCAAAGGCGCGCCTCAGGCGTTCGAGCTCCAATGCATTGGTGCCTGCCACTGTGCTTTGACTCCACTGGAATGGGTCGAGCGCCGCATGGGCGCTCGACTGGGACCGGGCGTCAGCCTTCGGTCGTCTTGGTGATGGTTTCCTTCATCCGCACGCTGTAGGCATCCCAGTTCGGCCCGAACTTGTCCCAGCCGTCGATGCCGAAGAGCTTGTAGGTATTGCGAAGCGCGGCCTCGTCGCGCGGATAGCTCTGCCAATGCGGCGGCGGCTCGAGTCCTTGCAAGGACATGAAGTCGGTGGAGGCATTGAGGAAGTTCTGCTGGGTTTCCTTTTCGAGCAGGTAGCTCATGAACAGGTCGCTGAGATCGGAATGCCGGGTCCCGCGCACCTTCATGAACCAGTTGGTATAGGAGGCCGTCCCTTCCTGCGGGATGGCCGCCTCGAAGTCGTCGCCATATTCCTTGATGAAGCCATAGGCGTCGGCGGAATACATCATGGCCACCGAAGCCTCTTCCTGCGTCATCAGGTTGGTCAGTTCGGCGCCGTCCTTGTACCATTTGGCGATCTTGAGCTTGTCGAGCTCGGCAAACAGCGCCTCGACCTCTTCGGGCGTGCCGAAAACCTCGTCGATGCCGGGCTTGGCCGACGACAGGAGCGCGGGAATGCAAAGGTCCCAATAGAAGGCGGAGGCGTCGAGCGTCGCCTTGCCCATCGCCCTGTCGTCCCAGAAGCCTTTCCAGCTCTCCGGTTTCAGGCCGCTGGATTTCGCCGTCAGCATCCAGAGCGAGCCGGTGCCGAACGGCACGCCGTAATCCTTGGCCGCGCCGCGATTCTCATCGAACCACAGATAGACATTGGCATTGCCCGGCATCTTGGAGCGGTCGATCCTGGTGAAGACATTCTGCGCCATGCCGGTCGTGGTCGTGTATTCATCGGCGATGGTCAGGTCGAAGGGCGGGTTGTCGGCGGGAGCGGCGACGATCTGCGCCACCATCTGATCCCAGCCGCCGACGGTCTCGACCTTCGTCCCGTATTTGTCGTTGAACGGCTTCACCACCGCCTCGCGGAAGCTGAGCTCGTGATTGCCCGACCACGACACCACGATCAGACCTTCTCCGGCGAACGAGGTCTGCGCCGAGGCCGGGCCGGCCCGGCCGACGATCGCCGGCATGCCGACGACGGTCGCCGCCCCCAGGGCCAGCTTCATCGCGTCACGGCGGTTGAGACCCTTCACACTGCCTTTGGATTCCATTGTTTCCTCCCTCTGTTCCGAACGGTTCGATGCAATTCGATCGTTCATCCTTCTGACCAAGGTCCATTCTCCAGGATCTCGGCCGACCATGCCGGATTCCGCTAGAGCGCGGCTCCTACTTTCAAACCTTCATAGACCGCCTCCTCGGCGGTCCGGGGGGCCATGCTGTCTCCGATGATATGGACTTCCCGGCCCTGCCCGATCAGCGTGGCGCTGAGTTCATCGACCGGCTCGTGCCCGAGACAGAGGACCAGGGTATCGATATTCTCGAACAGGATCGGCTGCTCGCTGGTCGTATGCTGCATGTAGACGATGCCGCTGTCGCAACCGAAGAGACGGGCATAGGGCGTTACGCCGATCCCGCCCCTGTGCAGCTCCGCGGCAATGTTGTCACGGACATAGAGCGGAAGCAATTCGCCGGGATGGGTGCCGTTGACGGCGAGTTGGACGCTACAGCCGTCATTGGTCAGCATTTCCGCGATTCCCGGTCCGATCCAGTCGCACCGCCAGTCGGCGACGACGACCCGGGTTCCGGTCTTCACCTCTTTCCTGATCACCTGCCATGCGTCGACGATCTGGATGCTGCCGTCCTCCTCGATCTCGGGGACGAACGGCTTCGCACCCGTCGCGATCACCACGGCATCCGGATTTTCCGCCGTCAACAGCGCCTCGTCCACGCGCACGCCCTTGACGACTCGGACCTGGGCAAGCTCAAGCTCCCGCGACAGGTTGGTGACGATGCCGCCGAATTCCGAACGCCGTGGCAACTGCTGGGCCAGAAGGGCCTGCCCGCCAAGCTGGTTCGCCGCCTCATAGAGCGCCACCTGATGGCCACGGGCGGCCGCGACGGCAGCCGCCTTCATCCCGGCGGGCCCGCCACCGATCACCATCACCTTTTTCGGCCGCGCCGCCGGCGTCAGCGTGCCGAACCTGATCTCGCGGCCGGTCTCGGGATGCTGGATGCAGGAAATCGGATAACCGCGATGGAAGTGACCGATGCAGGCCTGGTTGCAGGCGATGCAGGCGCGGATATCGTCGGTGCGCCCTCTATCGGCCTTGACCGGCATGTCGGGATCGCAGATCAGCGCGCGCGTCATGCCGCAGACATCGGCGG
>JAGRLJ010000254.1:16790-17245 GCA_020441805.1 Rhizobiaceae bacterium | reverse complement strand
GGCTTCGTCCGCTCGGACCAGTGGTCGCCCGGCCGGATCGAGGCGATACCGGCTTTCGCCCACGCGATCCGCGCACCCGCCGCGCCGGCGATCACCGGCACGTTCGGCCGGCTGATCGCCCGGGCGCAGGCGGGCGCGTCCCTCCCGGAAGCCGACGTGACCGGGCTCTTCGAGGCGCGCGGCGGCGACCTGACCGCGCTTTGCCGCGCGGCCGACGAATTGCGGGCGGAGGCCAATGGCGACACGGTGAGCTACGTCGTCACCCGCAATATCAACTACACCAATGTCTGCTCCTACAAATGCCGGTTCTGCGCCTTTTCCAAGGGCAGGCTCTCCGACAACCTGCGCGGAACGCCCTATGACCTCAGCCTCGACGAGATCGAGCGGCGGACGCGCGAGGCCTGGGCGCGCGGCGCGACCGAAGTATGCATGCAGGGCGGTATCCATCCCGACTA
>JAGRLJ010000254.1:0-16771 GCA_020441805.1 Rhizobiaceae bacterium | reverse complement strand
CCTATCTCGACATCTGCCGCGCGGTGAAATCGGCGGTGGCCGGCATGCATGTCCATGCCTTCTCGCCGCTCGAGGTCTGGCACGGCGCGCGGACGCTCGGCATGTCGCTCGCCGAATTCCTCGGCGCGCTCCGCGAGGCGGGGCTCGGCAGCCTGCCGGGAACGGCCGCGGAAATCCTCGACGACGAGGTCCGCGACGTGCTCTGCGCCGACAAGATCCGGACCGGGGAATGGCTCGACGTCATGCGCGCGGCGCATGCGGCCGGGCTCCGCAGCACGGCCACCATCATGTTCGGCCATATCGAGCGCCCCGTCCACTGGGCCAGGCACATCCTGCGCATCCGCGACCTGCAACAGGATACCGGCGGCTTCACCGAATTCGTGCCGCTGCCCTTCGTGCATATGGAGGCGCCGATCTCGCTCAAGGGGCAGGCGCGGCGCGGACCGACCTTCCGCGAGGCGCTGCTGATGCATGCCGTGCCCCGCCTGGTGCTTCATCCCCATATCGCCAATATCCAGGCATCCTGGGTGAAGCTCGGCGCCGAAGGCGTCGGCCCGATGCTCAACGCCGGCGTGAACGATCTCGGCGGAACGCTGATGAACGAGACGATCTCGCGGGCAGCCGGCGCCGCGCATGGCCAGGAAATGTCGCCGGAGCTGATGGAGGAGCTGATCCTCGCCAACGGGCGCGTCCCCCGGCAGCGCACGACCCTCTACCGGACGGCGCCCGGCGAGCGGCGCGCGGCCTCCTTCGGCGCCGGCGCGCTGACCGATGTGGTCAACACGCCGCTTCTCCGCAAGGGCGAGGCGATGACGGGGCGCCACGCGGCGCGCCGCCAGCGGCAGGCCTGACGCCCCCCGCCGCACTTACGGCAGGCGGGCGATCCTTTCCAGCATCAGCTCGTAGAAGGGCGGATTGTCGAGATCGCGAAGCACCAGGCAGTTCGGCTTCTGCTTGGTGACGTTCCACCAGTCGACGACGGTCATGCCGAGCGTCATCTGCGACGTCGTCTCGATCGTGACATAGCACTGCTTGCCGCCGAACAGGTCGGGACGCAGCAGATAGCCGATGACGCAGGGATCGTGCAGCGGATACTGGTCGGTGCCGAATTTCACATTGCCCCATTCCTGGTAGAATTCGGCCATGCCCGCGGCCTGCACGGCGGTGTTGGTGCCGATATCCCGCAGGCGCCGGAGCCAGGCGGGGGTCATGACCGCCTTGTAGGTGCAGTCGATCGGCACCATGGTGACGGGCGCGCCCGAGCCGAGGACGACATGGGCGGCATGCGGATCGACGAAAATGTTGAATTCGGCGGCGGGCGTGGTGTTGCCGCCCTCGAAGAAGCCGCCGCCCATGAAGACGATCTCGCGGATGCGAGGCACGATGGCCGGCTCCTTGACCATGGCCATGGCGATATTGGTCATCGGGCCGAGGGGGCAGAGCGTGATCTCGCCCGGCTCGTGGGCCATCAGCGTGTCGATGATGAAATCCACGCCGTGCCGGTCGCCGAGCGGCGCGGTCGGATCGGGCAGCTCGCATCCGTCCAGGCCGCTGTCGCCATGGACATATTCGGCGGTGAACAGCGCCTTGACCATCGGCCGCCGGCAGCCGGGATAGACGGGAATGTCGCCCCGACCGGCCAGTTCGAGCACCATCTGCGCATTGCGCGTGGTCCGCGACAGCGGCACGTTGCCCGCCACCGTGGTCAGTCCCACGACCTCGATATCCTCGGGCGAGCCGAGTGCGAGAAGGATCGCGAAGGCGTCGTCCTGCCCCGGATCGGTATCGATGAGAATCTTGCGTGGCGTCATGGCGTCATCCGTTCTGTCAGGAGTTGGACCGCCGGCCGGGACGGCCGGAAGGAGAGGGCGGGCGGCGGCCTCGCCGGCTCCGTTCCGCGCGAAACCGATTATGGCAGGCCGGTTTTCCCATCATATTCGAAACGCGCCACCCCTGCCGAAACTTATTCGGACACGGGCGGACAGCCTTGGTTGTTTTTCCGTTTTCCGGCCCTTAGGTTTTCGGGAGTGGACGGGGATCGACGCTCCCGGAGAATCTCTCGGACACCAAAAAGAATAAGAAAAACCGTGGCTTCAACCTTCCAGAGAGATAACCGAGATGAAAAAACTGCTTTCGATGGCATTTGCGGGCGCCCTGGCGGCGGCGGCCCTGCACGGCCCGGCGCTGGCCGCCGATGACCCGATCCAGGTCGGCGTCATCGCCAACCTCACCGGCCAGGACGTCAAGACCAGCCTGCAAATGAGCCGCGGCGTCGAGCTCGCCGCCGACGACATCAACGCGGCCGGCGGCATCAACGGCCGCCCGATCAAGCTCATCGTCGAGGATTCCGAATACCGCGCCCAGGAGGCGCTGAACGCCGCTACCAAGCTCTACACGGTCGACAAGGTCGAGGCCGCGATCATGTTCGGCGGCAGCAGCCTGATGATCCCGGTCGCCCAGCTCGCCAAGGAGCAGGGCAAGATCCTGATCAACACATCCTCCTCCTCGCCGAAGCTCGGAGAATATCCGGGAACGCTGTTCAGCATCCTGCCGCTCGACGACATCCTGTCCAAGGATCTCGGCAACATGGTCGCCGACAGCGGCGCCAAGACCGCCGCCGTGATCGTTCCCAACAACGCCTTCGGCCTCGGCGTCGCCGAGGCGGCCGCCGCCGCCTTCAAGGCGAAGGGCGGCACCATCGTCGAGACGATCGCCTATACCGAGGGCCAGCCCAACTACCGCGCCGATATCCAGGTGCTGGCGGGCAAGTCGATCGACGCCATCATCACCTGCGGCTATGGCGACGATTCGCGCACCATCCTGCGCACCGTGCGCGAGCTGGGCATCAACGCGCCCTGGTATGCCGCCTATCCCTCGATCCTCGAAGTCGAGAACAAGGACTGGATGAACGGCAAGCTGACCGGCGTCGACAATGGCGGCTATTCGCAGGGCGTCGGCAAGGCCGTGCTCGACAAGTACAAGGCCAAGTTCAAGGAAGACGAGGTCATGGCGCATGTCTATTACGGCTATGACGCCATGATGGTGCTGGCCGAGGCGATGAAGAAGGGCGGCGTGGACGCGGCCTCCATCGCCAGGACGCTGCCGGAGGTGGTGAAGTCCTATGACGGCGCCTCGGGCAAGATCGTCTGGGACGACCGCGGCCAGCGCATCGACCCGCCGCTCGACGTGATCACCTACAAGGATGGCAAGTTCGTCACCACGGGCTCGCGCAACTGATCCCCGTCGGATAGTCTCGGCCGCCACGCCAGCCGGCGCGGCGGCCGTTCCGTGCAGCCATCAGGGGTTTCGAGCTTCCCGTGCTCCAAGTCGTCATAAACTCGATCGTCTATGCCAGTGAAATCGCCATCATCGCGGTCGGCGTCTCGCTCTGCTATTCGATTCTCCGTTTCGCCAATTTCGCCCATATCCAGCTGGCGATCGTCGGCGGATACCTGACCTACAGCTTCTCCCAGATCCCGGGCATGCCGCTCGCCGTCGCGGTATTTCTCGCCGCCCTCTCCACCGGCTTCATCGCCGTGCTCATCGACCTCGTCGTCTTCAGCCGCATCCGCCACATTTCGGCGGAAGGCAAGATGATCGTGTCCTGGGGCGTGGCGCTCTTCATCCGCTCGACGATCGCGGCGATCTATGGCGGCTCGGCCAGGGTCTTCGACGTGCAGACCGACGTCATCGTCCATGAGGGCGCGGTCTTCACCACACTGGATATCGCGGTGGTCACGGCGACGCTCGCGCTGATGATCGCGCTGCACGGCTTTCTCTACCGGACCCGGCTCGGCTCGGCGCTCAGGGCGCTCGCCAGCAATTACGAACTGGCCGTCACGCGCGGCATTCCGGGCGACCGCCTCATCGCCTTCATGTGGTTCCTGTCCGGCGCGCTTGCCGCGGTCGGCGGCAGCCTGATCGCGATGCAGACCCGCCTGCAACCGAGCCTCGACCTCGTGATCCTGCTGCCGGTCTTCGCCGCCGTCACCATCGGCGGCATGTCCAACGTCTTCGGCGCGGTGATCGGCGCGATCGTGCTGTCCTTCGCCCAGAACTTCCTGATCTGGATCGATTTCGGCAGCCTGTTCCTCGGCGAGCCCTGGCATATTCCCACCCAGTTCCGGGATTATGCCGCCGTCCTGGCGCTGCTGATCGTGCTGCTCTTCAAATCCGGCAAGGCATCCGGGGCGAGGAAATAGTCCCATGGTCGATTTCGCGATCTATTCCGCCACCGTCATCGCCATCTGGTCGGTGCTCGCGCTCAGCCTGAACATCCAGTTCGGCATGACCGGGCTCGTCAATTTCGGCCAGATCCTCCCCTTCGCCATCGGCAGCTACGCCGCCGGCATCGGCGCCTCGCTCGGCTATCCCTGGTGGGCCGGCGCCCTTGCGGGACTGGTGGTCGCCCCGGCCGTCTCGCTGCTGGTGATCCTGCCGGCCCAGCGGCTCTCGCAGGATTACTGGGCGCTGATCACGCTGGGCGCGGCGGAGATATTCCGGCTGACCATGCTCAACACGCCGGCGCTTGCCGGCGGCGCCGACGGCATCAACGTGCCGCGCTTCCCGAGCCCCGCCGTGGCGCTCGCCGTCTGCGGCACGCTGCTCGTCGTCTCCTTCCTCTTCGCCCAGCGGGTCAGCCGCTCGCCGCTCGGCCGCATGCTGCGCGTCCTGCGCGAGGACGAGATCCTCGCCTCGACGCTCGGCCGCAATCCGCTGCGCTACCATGCCACGGTGTCGGTGGTGGCCTGGATCATGGCCGCGGCGGCTGGCGTCGCCTATGGCCATTTCAGCGGTTATGTGGCCCCGACCAGCTTCACCGTCACGGAGACGTTCATCATCTGGACAGCCGTCATCCTCGGCGGCCCCGGCCGCAATATCGGCGTGGTGGTCGGCGCGGCGATCATCCAGCTTCTCGGCGTGTCCTCGCGCTTCGTCGCGCAATGGGTGGCCCTGCCGCCGGACCTGATCGCCAACCTGCGCCTGGCGTCCTTCGGCCTCATCCTGGTGGTGATGTTCATCTACCGGCCGCAGGGCCTGATCCCGGAGAAACGGGAGGTGCACAATGTTGAAGGCGACTGACATCGACCTCTATTTCGGCGGCTTCAAGGCCCTCGACCGGGTGAGCGTCGCGGCCGCGCCCGGAACCATCACCGGCCTGATCGGCCCCAACGGCTCGGGCAAGTCGACGCTGCTCAACGTCATCGGCGGCGTCTTCGTGCCGCAGGCGGGAACGGTGACGCTCGACGGCGCCGGCCTGCCGCTCGGCCGGCCCGACGAGATCGCCAAGCGCGGCATAGGCCGCACCTTCCAGGTGCCGAAGCTGGCGCATCGCCTGACGGTGTTCCAGAACATGCTGGCGGGCGAGCGCGACCATTGCGGCGAGAATATCGCCGACCTCTTCCTGAGGCCGGGAAAGGTGGCGGCGCAGGAGCGCCATGCCCGCGACCGTGCCGTGTCGATCCTGACGCGGCTCGGCATGCGCCACAAGGCCAACGATCTCGCCGGCAGCCTTTCGGGCGGGCAGCAGAAGCTGCTGACCATGGGCATGCTCCTGATGTCGGACCCCGCGGCGCTGCTGCTCGACGAGCCCGCCGCCGGCGTCAATCCCGTTCTGATCGAGCAGCAGGTGGAATTCCTCAAATCCCTGCGGGACGAAGGCCGCATCGTCATCCTGATCGAGCACAATATGGACATGATCGCCAATGTCTGCGACCGCGTCTATGTCCTCGATGCCGGCCATGTGATCGCCGAAGGCACGCCGGCCGAGATCCGCGCCAACGAGACGGTCATCCGCTCCTATCTCGGACAGCCGGCCAATTCGCAGGAAAGCGCATGACCGAGGTCCTTTCGCTCCGGAACGTCACCGCGGGCTATGGCCCGATCACCGTGCTCAACGATCTGTCGCTCTCGCTCCGGGCGGGCGAGATCGTCGCCGTGCTCGGCGCCAATGGCTGCGGCAAGTCCACCGTGCTCAAGACCGCGATGGGGCTCACCCGCGTCAGCGGCGGCACGCTTTCGCTGGGCGGCACGGCGATCACCGGCATGCCGGCGCACGAACGCGCGACCCACGGCCTGGGCTATGTGCCGCAGACGCGCAACGTCTTCGGCGACATGAGCGTCATCGACAACCTGCGCATGGGCGCCTATCTCCGCCCCAGGGCCTTCGCCGCCGAGGTCGAGAAGGTGTTCTCGCTCTTTCCCCGCATCCGCGAGCGCCGCAACGAGAAGGCCGGAAACCTGAGCGGCGGCGAACGCCGCATGCTGTCGATCGGCTTGACGCTGCTGCTCGAGCCCAGGATATTGCTTCTCGACGAGCCGAGCAGCGATCTCGCGCCGTCGACGGTCGACCTGGTGTTCCAGTCGATCGCGGACATTCACAGGCAATTGTCGATTCCGATCCTGCTCGTCGAGCAGAACGTCAACAAGGCGCTCGAAATCTCGGACCGCGTCTGCGTCCTGGTCCGGGGACACGAGGCGCTGGACGTGCCGGCGTCGGAGATCGACACGCGCCACCTTCATGACCTGTTCATGGATGGCGGCGTCAGGACGAGCTGAGGATTGCGATGATCGAGAATCCGCCACCCTGGCCGAACGGCGCCCGCTGCGCGGTCGCCTTCAGCTTCGATGTCGATGCCGACAGCGTCGTCCATGCGAGCCATGGCGCCAATGCGGTCCGCATGCCGCACGCGCTCGCCCATATGCGCTACGATCCCTTCGTCGCCACGCCGAGACTGGCGAAGATGTTTTCCGAGCACGGCGTGCCCATGACATGCTTCGTGCCCGGATGGGTGGCCGAGACCTATCCCGCCGCCGTCGAGGCGATCGTCGCCCATGGCAACGAGCTCGGCCATCACGGGCATTTCCACGAATGGCCGAGCCGGCAGAGCCCGGCACAGGAGCGGGAAAGCCTCGAACGCGGCAGCGAGGCGCTGTTCAGGCTCTCCGGCAAGCGGCCCAGGGGTTATCGCGCGCCCTATTACGGCCTCTCCGACTCGACCTACGACCTGCTGGTCGAGCTGGGCCTCACCTACGATTCGTCGCTCTTCGCCGACGACGTGCCGATCCTGCTGGAGACGGCGCGCGGCCGGCTGGTGGAACTGCCGGTGCCCGCCTCGATCGACGACTACAACCAGTATGTCTCGAGCCGAGCCTTCGACTACCTCATGAAAGTGTCGCCGCCGCAGCAGGCCCTCGACGTCTACAAGGCCGAATTCGATGCGCTCCGGGAGTTCGGCGGGCTCTGGGTTGCCTGCTGGCATCCGGCCGTCAGCGGCAGGCCGGCGCAGGCGCTGGCGATCCGGCGCCTGATCGAGCATATGCAGGCGCAGGGCGACGTCTGGTTCGCCACGCTCGGCGAGATCGCCGACCATGTGAACGCGCTCGTCGATGCCGGGCGCTGGACGCCGCGGGTGGAGAAGATACCCTTCTACAGCCGTCCCGTCATCGACCTGCCGGCCTGATCCGCCGGCAGCCATGCCATCAGGACCGGACGTCCGCGCCAAGGCCCGGACGCGACCGCAGCATGAAAGCCAGGACCATGACAGATCCCCACCTGACGACACCATCCGGCCTGCCGCGCGCCCGCAGCTTCGGCATCCCCTTCGACGGCCGGCCGGGCCGCGACAATGCCATCACCGACGTTCCCGGCATCGCGGTCGGCTATACCACGCTGATCGAGGGCGAGGGGGCGTTGCGCCCCGGGGAGGGGCCGGTGCGGACCGGCGTCACCGCCATCCTGCCCCGGCCGCGCGCGGATCTCGCGACGCCGGTCTTCGCCGGCCTCTTCAGCGCCAATGGCAATGGCGAGATGACGGGATCGCATATCATCGAGGAGATCGGGGCCTTCAACTTCCCCGTCACCATCACCAATACCCATTCCTGCGGCGTCGCCCGCGACGGCACCATCCGCTGGATGGGGCGCCACGAACCCGCGGCGCTCGACGCGACCTGGGGCCTGCCGGTGGCGGCGGAGACCTATGACGGCTTCCTCAACGACATCAACGGCCACCACCTGACGGTCGAGCATGTCGGCGCGGCGATCGAGGCGGCGGCCGGCGGCCCGATCGACGAGGGCAGCGTCGGCGGCGGGACCGGCATGATCGCCTACGAGTTCAAGGCCGGATCCGGAACCGCGTCGCGGCTGGTCGACTGGCAGGGCCGGACCTATACGGTCGGCAGTTTCGTCCAGGCCAATTTCGGCCCGCGCCGCAACCTGACGATCCGCGGCCGGCGCGTCGGGGCCGACCTTGTCGAGCCGCGCATGGTTGAGCGCACGCCGCGCCGGGAAAAAGGCTCGATCATCGCCGTCGTGGCGACGGACGCGCCGTTCCTGCCCCACCAGCTCAAGCGCCTGGCGCGGCGCATCCCGCTGGGCGTGGCCTGGACCGGCGGCCTCGGCTACCACAGTTCGGGCGATATCTTCCTCGCCTTCTCGACGGCGAACGCGGCGGCCGCCACCGGCGCCAGCGGCCACATGGCGGAGGCGCATTTCATTCCGGATTGCGATATCGATCCCTTTTTCGACGCCGTGGCGCAGGGCATCGAGGAGGCCATTCTCAACGCCCTCGCCGCGAATGGGGACATGACCGGCCGGGACGGAAATTTCGTTCCCGCTTTGCCCAGGGAGTGGCTGAGGGCCACCTTCGGCGGAACCGCGGCCTCGACGCCTTGAAGGAGTGATTGATGGCGGGTGAAAAACTGGATGCCATGGACGTCAAGATCCTGTCCATTCTACAGAAGAACGGACGGGCCAAGAAGGTGGAGCTCGCTTCGGCGGTCGGCCTTTCGCTGTCGTCCTGCTGGGACCGCCTGCAACGCCTGGAGAATGCCGGCCTCGTCCGGGGCTATCATGCCGAGATCGACATCGCCCGGCTCATCAAGTCGGAGATCATCTTCACGACGCTCACCCTGCAATATCACACGCGCGCGCATTTCATCCGCTTCGAGCAGGCCGTCAAGAACATCCCGGAGATCATCGCCTGCCACGCCGTGGGCGGCGGCATCGACTATATCCTCCAGATCGTGGTGCTGAGCATCAGCCATTACCAGGACATCATGGACGATCTCCTGTCCCGCGAGATCGGCATTTCCGTCTATTTCACCTATGTCGTGACCAAGGCCGTCAAGCGCTATGAAGGCTATCCGCTGGCGGAACTGCTGGATTTCGAAGGCAAGCAATAGGCCCGCTTTTCGATGGTGTATCGCGGCAAGACTTGCTAGGCTGGATAATGACGAGGGGAGCCGCAGCCGCGCGCGAAGCACCTCACATTGTTCAGTAACGACCTGCCGCATGGATCGAATATGGATGCAGTCGTGCCTTCGGTGGTTCCCCAACCCGTAGCGGCGCGGCTCAGCCGCGCGGCCATTTTCCTGGTCGTGACGCTCGCGACCGGGCGCGAGGCGGAGGGCGCGGTGCGCAAGCTCTGCGCCGATCTTTCCGGCCTGCTCCGCGCCGTCGGCTTCCGCGATCTCGAAGGCGGGCTCTCCTGCGTTTTCGGCATCGGCTCGGGGGCCTGGGATCGGCTTTTCGGCGCGCCGCGCCCGAAGGAGCTCCATCCCTTCCGCGAGATCCGGGGTCGTCACCATGCCGTCGCCACGCCCGGCGATCTCCTGTTCCATATCCGCGCCACACGGATGGATCTCTGTTTCGAGCTCGCCACGCAGATCATGAGCCGGCTCGGAAACCGCGTCACCACCGAGGACGAGGTGCACGGCTTCGGCTATTTCGACGACCGCGACCTGATCGGCTTCGTCGACGGCACGGAGAACCCGGTGGGCGAGGCCGCCGCCGCCGCCACGATCATCGGCGCGGAAGATCCGGATTTCGCCGGCGGCAGCTATGTGATCGTGCAGAAATACCTGCACGACCTGGCTGCCTGGAACCGTGTGCCGGTCGCCGAACAGGAGCGGATCGTCGGCCGCGAGAAGCTTTCCGACATCGAACTCGACGAGGCCGCCAAGCCGAGCTATGCCCATAACGTGCTGACGAATATCGTCGAGAACGGCGAGCAGCTGGAAATCCTGCGCGACAACATGCCGTTCGGCGACATCGGCAAGGGCGAGTTCGGCACCTATTTCATCGGCTATGCCCGCTCGCCGCACCGTATCGAGCGGATGCTGGAAAACATGTTCGTGGGGCTTCCGCCCGGCAATTACGACCGGCTGCTCGATTTCAGCCGCGCGGTCACCGGAACGCTGTTCTTCATTCCCTCCGCCTCTTTCCTCGACGCGGTGACGCCCGAGGCCGCTCCGGCCTCAGCCGCCACGACACCGGAGGCGGATCGCCCGCAACAGGCCGCGCCGCGCGGCGACGGATCGCTCGACATAGGCTCTCTCAGGAAAGGGGTTTCCCATGAATAACCTGCACCGCGACCTGGCACCCATTTCCGAGGCCGCCTGGGCCGGGATCGAGGAGGAGGCGGCGCGCACGCTGAAGCGGCATCTCGCCGCCCGCCGCGTTGTCGACATGACCGGCCCGTCGGGACCCGCCCTGTCGGCCGTCGGCACCGGCCATGTCGCGTCGATCGCCCCGCCGGCCGAGGGCGTGCAGTCGCTGCGTCGCGAGGTGAAGGCGCTGGTGGAATTGCGCGTGCCCTTCCAGCTCGCACGCAGCGCCATCGACGACGTCGAGCGCGGCGCGCTCGATCCGGACTGGGCGCCGCTCAAGGAGGCGATGCGCAAGATCGCCTTCGCCGAGGACCGCGCCGTGTTCGACGGCTATGACGCGGCCGACATCCAAGGCATCCGCGCGGCCGCGAGCAATCCGGCCGTTCCGCTTCCGGCCGACGCGGAGCGCTATCCGGAGAGGGTGGCGCGGGCGGTGGGCGAACTCCGTCTCGCCGGCGTGGAGGGCCCCTATGCGCTGGTACTCGGCGGCGACGCCTATATGGCGGCGAGCGGCGGCAGCGACGACGGCTATCCGGTCTTCCACCATCTCGAACGGATGGTGGACGGCGGCGTCATCTGGGCGCCGGCCATCGCGGGCGGCCTTGTGCTGTCGCTGCGCGGCGGCGATTTCGAGCTTACCGTCGGACGGGATTTCTCCATCGGCTATCTGAGCCATTCCGCCACGACGGTCGATCTCTATGTCGAGGAAAGCTTCACCTTCCGTCCGCTGACGACGGAAGCCGCCGTGGCGCTGCCGGCCGAATAGCAGGGGCACAGCCCATTCGATTCGAGGATGCCGACCGTCGGCGAAAGGCGGGCGGCGGCGGAGGGCCGACATGATATTCATGATCCTGCATATCGTCGTCGTCGCGGTCGCCGCCGCGCATATCCTCCTGCGGCCGCACCGGCAGCCGGAATCGCGCGCCGCCTGGCTGGTGCTCGTCCTGACATTGCCCTATGTCGGCGCGCTCGCCTATCTGCTGGTCGGGCAGACCAGTGTCGGACGCAAGCGGATGGAGCGGCTGCATGCCGCGTTCCGCGACCTGCCGCGCCCGGAGTCGGCGCCCGGCTGGCGCGCCGCGCCGCGGCTGGCGGACAGGCATGAAGCGCTCTTTTCCGTCGGCCGCTCGATCAGCTTCTACCCGCCCACGGGCGGCAACAGCGCCCGCCTGTTGGACAATTCGAACGCCGCGATCGATGCGATGATCGCCGATATCGACGCGGCGGCCGACCATGTCCATCTCCTGTTCTACATCTGGCTCGCCGACCGCAACGGCACCAAAGTCGCCGAGGCGATGCAGCGCGCGGCGCGGCGCGGGGTCGCCTGCCGGGTCCTGGTGGACGACCTCGGCTCGCGCGACCTCGTGCGCGGCCCGCTCTGGCGGGACATGATCGCGGCCGGCGTGGAGGCGCGCCGGGCGCTGGTGATCGGCAATCCGCTCCTGCGCGCGCTGATCGGCCGCATCGACCTGCGCAACCATCGCAAGATCGCCGTCATCGACAACCGCATCACCTATTGCGGAAGCCAGAACTGCGCCGATCCCGAATTCCTGCCCAAAGCGAAATTCGCACCCTGGGTCGATGTGCTGATGCGTTTCGAGGGACCGGTGGCGCGGCAGAACCAGCATCTCTTCGCCAGCGACTGGCTGGGCAATGGCGGTACCGACATCGGCGACCTTTTGCGCCGGCCGATGGAAGAAGCGCCGCCGGGCTTTACCGCACAGGTGGTCGCCACCGGCCCGACCTTCCGCAATTCGGCCATGCCGGAAATGTTCGAGACCCTGATTTATGCGGCGAAGCGCTCGCTGTTCATCACCACGCCCTATTATGTCCCCGACGCCGCCATGCAGGCGGCGCTCTGCGCCTGCGCCAACCGGGGCGTCGACACCACCATCGTCTTTCCGGCGCGCAACGACGATTTCGCCGTCGCCGCGGCAAGCCGCAGCTACTATCAGGATCTTCTCCAGGCAGGGGTTAAGATCTTCGAATACGAGGCCGGACTGCTCCACGCCAAGACGCTGACCATGGACGGTGAAATCCTGCTGATCGGCTCGGCCAACATGGACCGGCGCAGCTTCGACCTCAATTATGAGAACAATATCCTTGTCGAAGACGCGGAAGCGACCGCCGCCCTCCAGGCCCGGCAGGAGACCTATCTTGCGCAATGCCGGCGGATACTGCCGGACGCGGTCACCCGCTGGCCGGTCGGACGGCGTCTGTGGAACAATGCGCTCGCTATCATCGGGCCCGTTCTGTAATATTCCATGACAGGCGTGAAGAACGGCGCCGCCGGATCGGCCGGCGACAAACAATGGCGCCTCCCCGGCCGGGGACCCGCGAAGCGCATTGGCAGGGTACGGCGTTCTGGAATCGTGACGATCAACATCGAGGAGGTTTGCCATGGCTGACGACAGCGCGACGACGATCCGGACGGCATTCGGGAGGCGCGAGGCGACCGACCGGACCGATGAACTGCACGCCATCGTCGACGGAAAACTGACCGCGTTCATCCGCGAGATGGAGGAGGCGAACTGGAGCGCGGAAGACGTCGCGCTCGCGATCGGCGACGTCCTGCGGCGGAATTGGCTCGATCGGGCCGATGCGCTGCAACAGGCCCGCAACGCGGTGCAGGACGATTTCATCTCCGATGGGAACGAAGGCTAAAGCCGGATAGCGTCATTTCGCCGGCATCCGGCTTGGCTTGCCCTGGAATTCATCGTTGGCCTCGATGGCGAAAAGACGGCGGCGCCGTGTCCGGCCCGGCCACAGACCGTTTGCCGATCCGCAATTGGGTAACGACGAACGCCGTCACGACCCTGTTTTCTCACCGATCAGCGCCATCACCTCGGCGCCGAGGGCGAGATCGGCGACCTGCCCGAAATGCCGCGCCCGCATCTGCCCCAGCCGGTCGAAGAGCACGAGGCTGGGTGTACCCTGCAAGCCCCAGGCCGCCATCGTGCGCGGCATCCCGCCCTCGCTCGGCGCGTCGATGGCGATGGGAAAGCGGATACGCCATTCGTGCAGGAAGGCGGCGAGGCTTTCGCGGCTGTTGCCCGCGTGATGCTCGAAGACGCTGTGCAGGCCGATCACCGCCAGATCGCTGCCGGCGAAGGTCTGCGCCAGCCGCTGCGCCTGCGGCAGCCCGTGGAGCACGCAGCCGGGGCACAGCATCTGAAATACCTCGACGGCCAGAACCCGCCCACGGAAATCCGACAGGGTCGGCGGGCTGTCGGTGTTCAGCCAGTCGGCGGTGAAAAAGGGAATATCCATATGTCCGATTCCTTTCAGGGGGCGCGGCGAGCCGGCCGCCGCGCCCCGTTTCCTATTGCCCGACGCGGCCGGGAAGGCTCAGATCGCCCGAAGCCACGTCGAACAGATCGGTCACGCAAAGCAGCGGCGCATGAACATTGGCGTTGACGCGCAGGGCCGCCGTCACCCCGTCGAACCGCGCCGCCTCCACCGCGCCGATATCGGCGAAGGGCACCGTCACGCTCAGGCGCGGCCCGTCGAAGACCGGCGACCAGCCGGGACTGTCGATCAGGATCGGCAAGCCCGGCCATGTCAGCGGCAGCGCCGGCGTCGCCCCCTTGGGGATGTCGATCACCTTCAGCGCGCCCGGCCCGCAGGCCTCGTCCGGTCCGAGCACCACCCAATGGCTGTGCCAGACCGCGCCATCGTCACCGGTGCTGCCCGATCGGCTTTCGTCGAAGAGCGGCGTGTCGTCGAAATCCGGGTGGATGGTGACGGCGAATGCGAGGATACCCGCGCCGGGTTCGAACCCCACCGCCGAGGGGTCGAGCGTGGTCGGCCAGACATAGGAAAAGACCGGCGCTCCAGCCAGCTTGCCCGCCATTTCCGGCCTGTCCTCGCCCGGCGTGCCCGCGACCGACAGGGTAAAGACCGCATTGCGCCCATCGGTGGTTATATCGGCGGCGACGATATCGAAGGCCACGCGCTCAGCATTGCCCGGCTTGGCGGTCAGTTCATGCGCGCCTGCCGGAACGGCCATAAGCAGCGCCAGCGCCGCGCCCGCCGCATGGTAAAAGGGTCGTTTCTGTGTCATCATCGGATCGCTTCCTTTCGTGACAGAGGGGTTGCATTCGGGGCGTCCGGGCCGTTGCAGCGGCATTCCGGGCGTCCCACTCACCCCACTTCGGCGAGGACGGCCCAGGCCCGGGCCGCCGCCTCCTCGGTGGCGGTTTCGTGATCCGCGCAGTCCAGCCGCAGCGCGGCATCGCCAAATGCGGCATCGACAAAGGCGCAATGATGCGGGCGCACTGGGTCGTCATGGGCATGCGGGCGGAAATAGCGGCAGGTCAGGCACATGTGCTGCACCGGGATCGCCTGCGCCTCTTGCAGGGACCGGATGATCAGGGTCAGCGAGCGGAGCAACCCGGCGGCGTCAATGGCGCCCAGCCCGGCGACGGCCCCTTGCAGGGCCTCGGGTGCCTCCGGCATCCGCGCCGCCAGCGCCTGTCCTGCCTCGGTTGCCACGATCCGCCGGGCGCGGCCGTCAGCAGGGTCGGGTTGCCGCCGCAGCAGCCCCTTGCTGGCGAGTGCGGCAACGCTGTCGCTGAGACTGGCCTGGGTGATGCCAAGCGCGAGAGCCAGGTCCGCCAGCCGTTCCGGCCGCGCCGCCACCCGCGTCAGGATTTCGCATTGCGTCGGATTGAGGCCAAGTTCCTTGGCCACCTTCCAGAGGCTCGCCCGCCAGAACAGGGTCAGCCGCTGCAAGGCAGCGACAATCTGGTTCGTTGCTGAGGACATCGGGCACCTCCTGTCGCATTTATATAGGATTCCTATCGAAATGCAACGACCTTCGTTTACCGGCAGCGTTCTTCCCGGTGATTCAAGCGGTAAATTTCCCGGCTTTGCGCCCGCTGGGGAGTAGCCTTGCCCCTGGGCCGCGCGACAATTTCGATTTCGCTCACGGACCTGCCGATGGCGACATCGCCACCGATGCCGACGAACCGGGAAATTTCAGAATGACAGGTGCGAAACTGACAACTTTTCGTCGCAGATGCGCAAACGCGACATCTCTAAGGCGTTAACGTGATAGGCCTAGCTCGAGTGCGGAGATAGTCGGACAATACAAGGGGGCAGATAATGCGTCGCATGCGTCGGTCGTTTCCCAGTCCAGTGCTGGCATCGTGGTTGTTGCTGAGCATCGGCCTCTTACCGGGCGCCTCAAGGGCGCAAAGTACCTCCGATATGGCGACGCAACGCTATGTTCCGCCGACGCAGATCACGTTCACCTCATGGACCGGCCCTTATATGCGAAGCCAGATGCTGGGTTTCGTCCGTCCCTACGAGGCGCAGGCCGACAATATCGAGGTTACGGTGGAGCGTTACAATGGCGGCATCGACGAAATCCGCGACCAGGTGGAAAGCGCCAATGTCAAGTGGGACGTCGTCGACCTGACGCAGGCCGATTCCCTTCGCGCCTGCAATGAAGGCCTCCTCGAGGACTTGTCGGACATCCAGCTTCCCGACGGCGCGGACGGCACGAAATTCAAGGACGACTTCGTGGACGGCGCATTGAACCCGTGCGGCGTAGGCGTCATCGTCTGGGCGACCGCATTCGCCTACAGCAAGGATGCCTATCCGGAAAATCCGCCATCCACGATCGAGGATTTCTTCGACGTCGAGAAATACCCCGGAAGCCGATCCATCCGGCACGACCCGACGGTGATCATGGAATGGGCGCTGATGGCCGACGGCGTCGCCCGCGACAAGGTCTACGCGACATTGGAGACCGACGAGGGCGTCGAGCGGGCGCTCAAGAAAATGGACGCGATCAAGCCCGGCCTGCAAATCTGGCGCGCCGGCCGCGAACCTGTCCGCCAGCTCAACGGCGGCGATGCGTCCATGTCCATGATCTGGGCGACCACCGGCGCCGTCGCCTCCCGCGAGGAAGGCGCCAATTTCGAGATGGTCTGGGACGGCCGCGTCATCGAGCTCGACCTCTTCGGGATTCCGAAGGGCAGCCGCCACAAGCAGGCGGCGATCGATTTCATCAAATTCGCGAGCAGTTCGCAGTCCCTCGCCGACATGGCGAAATATCTGCCGAACGGCCCGACGCGCAAATCCTCGCTCGGTCTCCTGCCGGACGACATTCTGGCGCAGATACCAAACGGCCCCGCCTATGACGACAAGATATCGATCCGCTCCGACGCGCAGTGGTGGTCGAAGAACCATGCGAGGCTCGAGCTGGCCTTCAACGACTGGCTGGCCAAGACCGCCCGCAAGGGTGCCTCCGGCACGGTCCGGTGAGCGTTTACGACAGCCCTTCGGGAGAGGAGAGGGATATGGACAGCAGTCAAACACCGACGGCCCCGAACACCCTGGTCGCCAAATCCGGCCTGTTCGCCGGAATGAACGT
>JAGRLJ010000253.1 GCA_020441805.1 Rhizobiaceae bacterium | reverse complement strand
CCAACCGATCCATCGCCCGTTATCGCGAGATCGAGACGCTGAGCGGGATCGGCTTCTTTTCCGAGAAGGGTTGCCTGATGTCGGGGATGACGACGGGACGCAGCCAGCGTTACATGGCGGATGTCCGCGCCGCCGCCGGGCGGCTGGGTGTGAACCATATGCGGCTCGACGATTCCGCGCTCGAAGCCCGTTTCCCCTATTTCCGCTTTCCGGCGGGTTCCGATGCCGTCTTCGAACCCGAGGGCGCCGGCCATGTCAGCCCGCGCAACCTGGTCGCCGCCCAGACCCGGCTGGCCGGGCTGGCGGGCGCCGTAATCGTCCGCGACCAGGCCGAGGCGATCCGCCAGCGGGAGGGATATGCGGAGATCCTGCTGGCGAGCGGGGCGATCGTGACCGCCTCCAGGGTGCTCGTCGCCGCCGGCGGCTTCACCAATCGAAAGGGCCTCCTGCCGGAGCCGCTCGACCTCACGGTCTATGGCCGGACGGTGACCTTCTTCGAGGTCGACGCGGCGGAAGCCGCGCGCCTCGCCGGCATGCCCTCGCTGATCTACGAGCCGGAAGACATCGCGCTCGGCATCTACATGCTGCCGCCGATCCGTTATCCCGACGGGCGATTCTATCTCAAGATCGGCGGCGACGCGGTCGATATCCCGCTCGGGACGGAGGCGGAGGTGCGGCAATGGTTCCGGGATGGCGGGAACGCGGATGCGCGCGCGCATCTCGTCCGCAACATGACGGATCTCGTTCCCGCTCTGAGGATCGCGGGCATCCATGCGGAAGCCTGCGTCACCTCCTTCACGCCGACCGACTATCCGGCGATCGGCTGGACGTCGGCCCCCTCGGTCGCCGTCATGGCCGGCGGTTGCGGCCGGGCGGCCAAGAGCTCGGACGAGATCGGTCGGCTTGGCGCCGAACTGCTGCTTCACGGCCGGATCGTCGATCGAGCCTACCGAACCGATTTTACGCCGCGCTTCCTCTGACCGAGACCGGCGCGATGGTCGATTTTCGGCGCGTGTCTCCTCGCCTTTAGCCTTCCCTTCCTTCGGGAAAGGCTCTAAAGGACCCCTGCCAGTTGGCTGGGCAGCCGCGCTTCGCAAGGGTCGAAAGGCCGCGAGGTGAGGAAAGTCCGGGCTCCACGGAAACACGGCGCCGGATAACGTCCGGCGGGGGCGACCCCAGGGAAAGTGCCACAGAGAACGAACCGCCCGGCATGCCGGGTAAGGGTGAAAAGGTGGGGTAAGAGCCCACCGCGGACCTGGCGACAGGGACGGCACGGCAAACCCCGCCGGGAGCAAGACCGAATAGGGACGACATGTGTGCGCAAGCGCCAGGGCCGTTTCCGGCCTCGTCGTCCGGGTGGGTTGCGCGAGGCGATGCGCGAGCATCGTCCCAGATGAATGGCTGCCATGTCCCGGGTGACCGGGGCCGCACAGAACCCGGCTTACAGGCCAACTGGCATCTTCCTTTTCCGTCTCGCCCGGCGACCGCCCGGCCAGCGCGCCGCCGCAGCGCGACCTAACCTTTCGTTAAACTTAACAGCCTATGAATATTGCGAGCATTCGGCTCGGAATTGAGCATGATCCCATTGACGCCCATATTTGCCCATGTTATCCCAAAGACACACTACACAAGGGCAATGTGAAGCCCGTTTCCCATCAGGTGAAAGCCGGCTCCTCGGGTCGGTCGAACGCTGCGTTACGGCGCGGGGCGGCGGGATATCGTTCGGTTTTTTCAGTTGCGTGGCGGCGCCGGAGCGCGGCGCCGCGAGAATGGAAGCGGAAGTCTCGCGTCATGTCCCGGTTCCTGTCGAGCGCCACGAACAGGATCGATGCGAAGGGGAGGGTCTCCGTGCCCGCCGCCTTCCGCACCGTTCTGGCCTCGCTGGGTGTCGAGGATCTTTACTGCTTCCAGGACTTTCATTTTCCGGCGATCAATGTCGGCGGTCCGGACCTGCTTTCGCGTTTCGAGCGGCAGCTCGATGGCCTGGATCCCTTCTCGCTGGAGGCGAACGGGATCTCGCTGATCGTCCATGGCGGCGGGATCTTCATGCGGCTCGATTCCGAGGGCCGGCTATCGGTGACGGATTTCATCCGGCGCCATACGGGGGTAGCCGGGGAAATCACCTTCGTGGGTCGGTCGGACTATTTTCAGTTGTGGCGGCCGGAGGATTTCTCGGCGGCCCAGGCGGCGGCAAGAGAAGAATTGAGGAAACGAGGCCTCGGCTCTTCATGATGCGGGGTATGGGTTCCATGGCGGATCATGGCAGCGAAAGCGGTGCCATTGGCGGACCGGTCCGGCATATACCTGTCATGCTGGCTGAGGTGCTTCGGTACCTCGCGCCAGCACCCGGCGCCGTCGTCCTCGACGGCACCTTCGGGGCTGGCGGCTATACGCGCGCGCTCCTCGATGCCGGCGCGCAGGTGATCGCACTCGACCGCGATCCCGGCGCGATCGCGGCGGGGCAGCCGCTGGCGGACGCCTCGGGCGGTCGGCTCTCGCTCCATCGCTCCACTTTCGGCAGGCTCGACGAATTCGCGCCCGTGGGCGGTCTCGACGGCGTCGTGCTCGACATCGGCGTTTCCTCCATGCAGATCGACGAGGCGGACCGGGGCTTCTCCTTCCAGAAGAACGGGCCGCTCGACATGCGCATGTCGTCGGAGGGCGTCAGCGCCGCCGATGTCGTCAACCGCGCCCGCGCCAACGATCTCATCCGCATCTTCAGTTTCCTCGGCGAGGAGCGGCAGGCAAGCCGCATCGCCCGCGCGATCGAGAAGCGCCGCGCGGAAAAGAAATTCACCACGACACGGGACCTGGCGAGCCTGATCGAAATGGTCAATCCACGGCGCGCGACCGACAAGATCCATCCCGCGACGCGGGTCTTCCAGGCGCTCCGCATCTATGTGAACGACGAGCTCGGCGAGCTTGCCGAAGCACTCTTCGCCGCCGAGCGTGCGCTCAGGCCGGGCGGTCGGCTCGTCGTCGTGACCTTCCATTCGCTCGAGGACCGGATCGTCAAGCGCTTCCTTGCCGATCGCGCGGGCAGGGCCTCGGGCTCGCGCCATCTGCCGGAAGTCGCCCAGACGCCCGCCGTCTTCGAGCCGATGTCGCGCCAAGCGGTCGCCGCCGGCGACGCCGAGGCCGAGGTCAATCCACGGGCGCGTTCGGCCAAGCTTCGCGCCGGCATCCGCACCCCGGCCCCCGCCGGCAGGGCCGATCTCTCGATCTTCGACCTGCCGCAACTCGCCAGCATCGAAAGGATGGGAAATTGATGTTCCGCACGCTCGACATCATTCTCGTCGTGGTCATGACCGCCGTCGCGGCGATCACCTATACGCTGAAGCATCAGGCCGAGCTCAAGCTCGAGGAGGTGCGCAGGATCGAGGCGGAGATCAAGCTCGAACGCGATACGATCGACCTGCTCAAGGCCGACTGGGCGCTGCTCACGCAGCCGGCGCGGCTGCAAAAGCTCATCCAGACCTACCAGCAGGAATTGCAGCTCACGCCGACCGCCTCGACGCAGCTCGTCCAGCCCTCCGAGCTTCCCATGCTCAAGGCGGACCTGCCGGTATTCCACCCGGCCGACGCCAACAAGGACGGCGAGGTCTCCCAGAAGGAGGCCAAGGCCTATGAGAAGAAGGCGGCTCAGGACGCCGACAGGATCAGCACGGGATCGGTGAAGCCGGAATGAGTTTTCTCTCTCGCATCATGGTCTTGAAGAGCAAGGCCCATTTCAACACCGGCGCCGGCGGGCGCGAGCCGGGTTCGGCGCCGCCCATGGCCTTCGAAGGGACGCGGAAATCGTCCGGCGGGCAGACGCGCAACCGCGTGGCCATCATGATCGGCGCCTTCACCCTCGTCTATGCGGTGATCGGCGGCCGGCTGGTCCAATACGGCATGTCGGCGCCGCAGACGGTATCGTCGATCATGCGGGCGGACAATACGGTCGCCTCCCGGCCCGACATTCTCGACAGGAACGGCGAGATCCTGGCCACCGATGTCAGAACCGTCTCGCTGTTTGCCGAGCCGCACAAGATCGTCGATCCCGACGAGGCGATCGAGCTGCTTTCGACCGTGCTTCCCGATATCGATGCGAAGGCGACCTACAAGAAGCTGACGAGCAAATCGCGCTTTCAGTGGCTTCGCCGCCAGCTTACGCCCAAGCAGCAGAGCGAGATCCTGGCGCTCGGCATTCCCGGTATCGGATTCCGTCCCGCCAAGCGCCGGTTCTATCCGAGCGGCCCGATCGCGGCGCATTTCGTCGGTTACGTCAATATCGACAATCGCGGCGTCGCCGGGATGGAGAAATATCTCGACACGCAGGGCCTGGCGGACCTCGCCGAACTCGGCATGACCAGCGTCAACGCCAAGCTCGAACCGGTGCGGCTGTCGATGGACCTGCGCGTGCAGAACATCGTCCACGAGGTGCTGGCCGATGCGATGACCCGTTATAAGTCGATCGCGGCGGGCGCGGTGGTGCTCGACGCCAATACCGGCGAGGTCCTTGCCCTGGGCTCGCTGCCGGATTTCGATCCGAACAATCCGGCGGATACGATCGACCGCAAGACGAAGAGCGACATGAACCGGGTATCCGGCGGCATCTTCGAAATGGGATCGACCTTCAAGGCCTTCACCAGCGCGATGGCGCTGGATTCCGGCAAGGTGTCGATGAACGACACGTTCGACGCGCGCCGCCCGCTCTATATAGCGGGCTTCACGATCCACGACTTCCACGCGACGCGCCGCATCCTGTCGGTCACCGACGTCTTCGTCCATTCGTCCAATATCGGATCGGCGAAGATGGCCGACGTGGTCGGCATCGAGGGCCATCGTGAATTCCTGACGCGCCTCGGCCTGCTCACGCGCGTCAATACCGAGCTTCCGGAAACCGCCACGCCGTCCCAGCCCAGGATCTGGAAGAAGATCACCTCGATGACGGTGGCCTTCGGACACGGTGTCTCGACAACGCCGCTCCAGACGGCGGTCGCCGCGGCGGCGCTGATGAACGGCGGCAAGCTCATCCAGCCGACATTCCTGCCGCGCACGCTCGAACAGGCCAACGAGAATGCCGTCCTGGTGCTCAAGCCGAAGACGACGCAGAACATGCGCAAGCTTTTCCGCGCCAATGTGCTCGACGGTTCGGGACGGCGCGCCGATACGCCGGGGCTGCTCGTCGGCGGCAAGACGGGCACCGCCGAGAAGGTGGTGAACGGGCGCTATTCGAGCGCCGTGCGCTTCAACGCCTTCCTGGCCGCCTTCCCGATCAACGATCCGAAATATATCGTGCTGACCATCATCGACGAGCCGAAGGTGCCGCATGAGGGCTGCGGCGTGACGGCCGGCTGCAATGCCGGCATCATGGCCGGAGAGATCATCCGCCGTTCCGCGCCGATGCTCGGCGTGAAGCCTAGGTTCGGTCTCGACGGAACCGCCTTGCTTGAGTCGTATTGAGGATTAAAAACGAAATCCTGATTCGAACGGGACAGGGGACGAGGGGCGGATGAAGCTCGGGGATGTTGCAGGCGCAGCCTATGCGGAGGCCGTCGCGCCTCATGCCGGACTTGAAGTCAGCGGAATTTCGTCCGACAGCCGGACGGTGACGCCCGGCAACCTGTTTTTCGCCTTCGCCGGCAGCCGGGCGGACGGCTCCGCCTTCGCGGCCGATGCGGTTGCGAAGGGGGCGGTCGCGGTCGTCACCGCCGCCGGTTCGCCCATCGACCCGCCCGTTCCGGTGATCCGGGTCGACGATCCACGCCGGTTGCTGGCCCTTTCGGCGGCCAATCTCGCGGGCGCCCAGCCCAGGACCATGGTCGCCGTCACCGGCACGGCCGGAAAAACCTCCGTTGCTTCCTTCACTCGCCAGATCTGGGCGCAGGAGGGTATCGCCGCCGCCCAGATCGGCACGACCGGCGTGATCGCGCCCGACCGCAACGACTATGGATCGCTCACGACCCCCGATCCGGTGACGCTGCACCGGCTTCTGGCCCAGCTCGCAGCCGAGGGCGTGACGCATGCGGCCATGGAGGCTTCGAGCCACGGTCTCGACCAGCGGCGGCTCGACGGGGTGAAGCTCGCGGCGGGCGCCTTCACCAATCTCGGCCGAGACCACATGGATTACCATCCGACGGTCGAGCACTATTTCAAGAGCAAGATGCGCCTGTTCGACACGCTGCTGCCCAACGGGGCGCCGGCGGTCATCTATTCGGACGACGAATGGTCGGAAAAAGCGATCGCCGCCGCCCGTGCCGCGAGCCTCGACGTCTGCACCGTGGGACGCAGGGGCGATTTCCTGTCGCTCAAGCGCGTCGAGCATTTCCGGGACAAGCAGGTCGCGGAAGTGCATGTCGGGGCGGGAATCTTCGAGGTGCATCTGCCGCTCGCCGGCGATTTCCAGATCGCCAACGCGCTCGTCTCGGCGGGGCTTGCGATTGTCACCGGCGTTTCGGCGGGCCGCGCCTTCCAGGCGCTGCACAATATCAAGGGCGCTCCGGGCCGGCTGGAACTCGTCGGCCAGACCCGGGACGGCGCGCTCTGCTATGTCGATTACGCCCACAAGCCCGACGCGCTCGAAAACGTGCTTGCCTCGGTCCGGCCGTTCACGACCGGCCGGGTGGTGGTGGTGTTCGGCTGCGGCGGCGACCGCGACAGGGGCAAGCGGCCGATCATGGGCGCGGTCGCGACGCGTCTCGCCGATATCGCCATCGTGACGGACGACAATCCGCGTAGCGAAGTGGCCGCGGAGATCCGTTCCGAGATCATGGCCGCCGCGCCGGGCGCGATCGAGATCGCCGACCGGGCCCAGGCGATCCGCGAGGCGGTCGGCATGCTTCATGCCGGCGATACGTTGATCGTCGCCGGAAAGGGTCACGAGGAGGGCCAGATCGTCGGCGGCGCGGTGCTGCCCTTCTCCGACCACGAGGCAATCAGGAAGGCGCTCGCCGCATGACCCATCTGTGGAAGACCGATCACATGATCGCCGCGATGGCCGGCCGGCCGGTCGGGGCCATGCCGGAGGGTGTCGGGGGCATATCGATCGATTCGCGCGATATCGCGCCGGGCGACGCCTTTTTCGCGATCAAGGGCGACCGTGTCGACGGCCACGACTATGCCAATGTCGCCGCCGCCAACGGCGCCGGCGTCCTGGTCGTCTCGGAGACCAAGCTGCCGGCGCTCGGCCGGATCAATGCGCCGATGATCGTCGTGCAGGACGTGCTGGAGGCAATGGAGCGGCTCGGCCGGGCGGCGCGTGCGCGTGCGCGGGCCAGGATCATCGCCGTCACCGGCTCCGTCGGCAAGACCACGACCAAGGAAATGCTGCGGCATGTCCTGTCGGCCTGCGGCCGCGTCCACTATTCGCCGGCCTCGTTCAACAATCACTGGGGCGTGCCGCTGACGCTCGCGCGCCTGCCGGAGGATGCCGATTACGGTATCTTCGAGATCGGCATGAACCATCCCGACGAGATCCGGCCGCTGGTGAAGATGGTCCGCCCGCATGTGGCGATCATCACCACGATCGCGGCGGCCCATCTCGGCAATTTCAGCGGTATCGAGGAGATCGCGGCCGCCAAGGCCGAGATCTTCGAGGGCGTGACCGACGACGGCCATGTGCTGATCAACCGGGACAACGACCAGTTCGAATTCCTCGAACGTGCCGCGACCGCCTGCGGCATCGCCGATATCCATTCCTTCGGCGCGCATGTGAAGGCCGATTTCCGGCTCGTCGACTATCAGTCCGAGGGAGAGGCCGCGACCTTCTGGGCCGTGATCGGCGGGCGCACGATCGAGGTGGCGCTCAGGGCGCCGGGCCGGCATATCGCGGAAAACGCCGTGGCCGTGCTGGCGGCCTGTTCTCTCGCCGGAGCCGATCTCGACCGTGTCGTGGCCGCCTTCGGCAGCGTCGCCGCCGCCAGGGGGCGGGGCGAGCGGCTTCGTCTCGGCGCCGCTGACGGCGTCTTCACGGTGATCGACGAGAGCTACAATGCCAATCCCGCATCGATGCGGGCGGCGATCGCGCTGCTCGACGCCGCCCGGCCGGGAGAGGGCGGCCGCAAGATCGCCGTCCTCGGCGACATGCGGGAAATGGGCGACCATTCCGCCGCGCTCCATGCCGGCCTGTCGGTTCCGCTCAAGCAATCGGGCGTAACGGATATATGGCTGGCGGGCGAGGATATGGCCCATTTGCGCGATGCCCTGGGCTCGGATAAGGAAACCGTCTATTTCTCGACGTCGGACGAGCTTTCGGCCTATGCCGTCGGGAACGTCCGTCCGGGCGACGTCCTGATGGTCAAATCCTCGAACGGCACCGGCTTCGGCCGCATCGTCGCGGCGCTGACCGCGAACTATCCTGCCGCCGACGCGGTCTGAAGAGGAACCGATTGATGTTTTTGTGGCTTGTCGAACTGGCGGATGAACTACAGCTCTTCAATCTCTTCCGATATATTACCTTCCGGGCCGGCGCGGCGCTCTTCACCTCGGCCTTCATCGTCTTCATGTTCGGCCCGCGCATGATCGACTCGCTGAGAGTGCGGCAGGGCAAGGGCCAGCCGATCCGGGCGGATGGGCCGCAGACGCATTTCAAGAAGGCGGGCACGCCGACCATGGGCGGGCTGATGATCCTCGTCGCGGTCGTCGTGTCGTCTCTGCTCTGGGCCGATCTCGGCAATGTCTATGTCGTTTCCTGCCTGCTGGTGATGCTGGGTTTCGGCCTCATCGGTTTCTACGACGACTATCTCAAGGTCACCAAGCAGTCGACCGCGGGCTTTTCCGGCCGCATGCGGCTGCTGATCGAAGGTCTCATCGCGGCCATCGCCGTCTATTTCATGATGCGCACGGCGATGGGCGCCGGCCAGCCGGGCTCGACCATCGGCTCGTCGCTCGCCTTTCCCTTCTTCAAGGATCTGCTGCTCAATCTCGGCTATTTCTTCGTCGTCTTCGGCGCCCTGGTGATCGTCGCCGCCGGCAATGCGGTGAATTTCACCGACGGCCTCGACGGGCTCGCCATCGTTCCGGTCATGATCGCGTCGGCGTCCTTCGGCATCATCGCCTATCTGGCGGGCAACGCGGTCTTCGCCAACTACCTCCAGATCAATTTCGTGCCGGGCACCGGCGAACTCACCGTGATCGTCGCCACCGTGATCGGCGCGGGGCTGGGCTTCCTGTGGTTCAACGCGCCGCCCGCCGCGATCTTCATGGGGGATACGGGCTCGCTTTCGCTGGGCGGCCTGATCGGATCGGTCGCCGTCGCCACCAAGCACGAGATCGTCATGGCCATCATCGGCGGCGTGTTCGTCATGGAGACGCTGTCGGTCATCATTCAGGTCGCTTCCTTCAAGCTCACGGGCAAACGGGTCTTCCTCATGGCGCCCATCCACCATCATTTCGAGAAGAAGGGCTGGACCGAGAGCCAGGTCGTGATCCGGTTCTGGATCATCTCGGTGATCCTCGCGCTTGTCGGCCTCGCCACCCTCAAAATCCGGTGATTCCATGATCGTCACGTCCTTCAGGGGCCGCAAGGTCGCTCTTTTCGGCCTCGGCGGTTCCGGGCTCGCGACGGCGGAGGCGCTGGCGGTGGGCGGCGCGGTGGTGACCGCCTGGGACGATAACCCCGATTCCGTCGCCGAGGCCGCGCGTCGCGGCATCGGCACCGCCGACCTGCATTCGGTCGACTGGCCGTCTTTCGCCGCCTTCGTGCTGTCGCCCGGCGTGCCGCTCACCCATCCCAAGCCGCATTGGACCGTCGACCTCGCTCATGCGGCGGGCGTCGAGATCATCGGCGATGTCGAGCTCTTCGTCCGCGAACGGCGCGCGCTGGCGCCGGACTGCCCCTTCATCGCCATTACCGGCACCAATGGCAAATCGACCACGACGGCGCTGAT
>JAGRLJ010000252.1 GCA_020441805.1 Rhizobiaceae bacterium | reverse complement strand
TCCGGATCCTCGATCGAGGCGATCAACAGGCCCTTGGCGTCGTAGGGATTGGAAGGCACGATCACCTTCAGCCCGCAGACATGGGTGAACAGCGCCTCCGGACTCTGGCTGTGGGTCTGGCCGCCGAAAATGCCGCCGCCGGTCGGCATCCGCACCACGATCGGGCAGGTGAAATCGCCGTTCGACCGGTAGCGGATGCGGGCGGCTTCCTGCGTGAGCTGGTCGTAGGCGGGATACATGTAGTCGGCGAACTGGATCTCCACGCAGGGCTTCAGCCCGTAGGCCGCCATGCCGATCGCCGTGCCGACGATGCCGGATTCGTTGATCGGCGTATCGAAGCAGCGGGTCTTGCCGTATTTGACCTGGAGCCCTTGCGTGCAGCGGAAGACGCCGCCGAAATAGCCGACATCCTCGCCGAAGACGACCACGTTTTCGTCGCGCCCCATGGCGACGTCCATGGCGCTTCGGACGGCCTCGATCATCGTCATCCTGGGCATGTCAGTATCCCGCTTTCTGGCGCTGGCGGCGCACATGCGGCGGCATTTCCGCATAGACGCCCTCGAAAATGTCGCGCACCGAGGGGCCGGCGCCGGCATGCAGGGTGCCGTGGCTTTCCGCTTCCTTCTGCGCCTGGAGCACTTCGTCCATGATTTCCGCCTCGGCCTGCCGGTGCCGGTCCTCCGACCAAGCGCCGCGGACGATGAGATGGTTCCTGAGGCGCAGGACCGGATCGCCGAGCGGCCAGGCCTCGGATTCGGTCTTCGGCCGATAGGCGCTCGGATCGTCCGATGTCGAATGCGCGCCTGCGCGGTAGGTGACATATTCGACCAGCGTCGGGCCCAGATTGCGCCGGGCGCGCTCCGCCGCCCATTTCGCCACCGCATGGACCGCCGGATAGTCGTTGCCGTCGACGCGCAGCGCCGGGATGCCGAAACCGAGCCCGCGCGCCGCGAACGTGCCGGAGCCGCCCCGGGCGATGCCCTGGAAGGTCGAGATGGCCCACTGGTTGTTGACGATGTTGAGGATGACCGGCGCCTTGTAGGTCGAGGCGAAGACCAGCGCCGAATGGAAATCCGATTCCGCCGTCGAGCCGTCGCCGATCCAGGCCGCCGCGATCTTCGTGTCGTTCCTGATCGCCGAGGCCATGGCCCAGCCGACGGCCTGGACATATTGCGTGGCGAGATTGCCCGATATGGTGAAGAAGCCGTGCGCCTTGGAGGAATACATGATGGGCAACTGCCGGCCCTTGAGCGGGTCGCTCTCGTTGGAATAGATCTGGTTCATCATGTCGACCATCGGATAGCCGTCGGCGATCAGCAGCCCGGCCTGGCGATAGGTCGGGAAATTCATGTCGCCGGGGGCGAGCGCCTTGCGGAAGGCGCAGCTCACCGCCTCCTCGCCGAGATGCTGCATGTAGAAGGAGGTCTTGCCCTGCCGCTGCGCCATCAGCATGCGGGTGTCGAAGGCGCGCAACCGCATCATGTCCCTGAGGCCCGCGAGCAGGTCCGCATCGCTCAGCGAGCCGGCCCAGGGGCCGACCGCCTCGCCCTCGCGGTTGAGGACCCGGATGATCGAATAGGCGAGCTCGCGCATCGTCTCGGGCGCGGCGTCGATCTCCGGCCGCGGCACCGACCCCGCCTTCGGGATCTTCACGTTGGAGAAATCCGGCTGGCCGCCGGGCCGCACCGCCGGCTCCGGCACATGGAGGCTCAGTCGCGTGTCTTCGGTCATGTCGTTCCTCCCGAGAACCGTCAGAGCCGTTCGATGGCGATGGCGGTGGCCTCGCCGCCGCCGATGCAGACGGCGGCCATGCCGCGTTTCAGATCATAGCGCCGGAGCGCCGCGAGCAGGGTCACGATGATGCGAGCGCCCGAGGCGCCGATCGGATGGCCGAGCGCGCAGGCTCCGCCATGGATATTGACCTTGTCATGCGGAAGGTCGAGATCGCGCATCGCCGCCATCGGCACGACGGCGAAGGCCTCGTTGATCTCGAAGAGGTCGACATCGACCAATCCCCATCCGGTTCTGGCGGAGAGCTTTTCGAGCGCGCCGATCGGCGCGGTGGCGAAGAGGCCGGGCGCCTGCGCATGCGTCGCGTGGCCCGCAATGGCGGCCAGCGGCTTAAGCCCGCGCTTTTCCGCCTCCGACCGGCGCGTGAGCACCAGCGCCGCCGCGCCGTCGGAGATCGAGCTGGAATTGGCGGCGGTCACCGTGCCGCCGTCGCGGAAGGCCGGCTTGAGCGTGGGGATCTTGTCGAGCCTCGCCTTGCCCGGCTGCTCGTCGCGTTGCACGGTCGCGGTGTCCCGACCGTTTTTCACCGTCACTGGCGCGACCTCGTCGGCGAAGAGGCCGTTCGCGATGGCCTTCTGCGCGCGCGTCAGCGAGGCGATGGCATAATCGTCCTGCGCGGCGCGGGTAAACTGATAGGCCTCGGCGCAGTCCTCGGCGAAGGTGCCCATCAGCCGGCCCCTGTCATAGGCGTCTTCCAGCCCGTCGAGGAACATGTGATCGATGACCTTGCCATGGCCGAGGCGGTAACCGCCGCGCGCCCGGTCGAGCAGGTAGGGCGCGTTGGTCATGCTCTCCATCCCGCCGGCAACGGCGACCGAAGCGCTGCCGGCGGCAATCAGGTCATGCGCGAGCATGGCGGCCTTCATGCCCGAGCCGCACATCTTGTTGATCGTGGTGGCGCCCGTAGCATGCGGCAGCCCGGCGCCGATCGATGCCTGCCGCGCCGGCGCCTGGCCCTGGCCGGCCGGCAGCACGCAACCCATCAGCACCTCGTCGACCTCGTCGGCGGGGACGCCGGCACGGGCGAGCGCGGCGGAGATCGCCACCGCGCCGAGCTCCGGCGCGGTTACCGATTTCAGGTCGCCCTGGAAGCCGCCCATCGGCGTGCGGGCGATGCCGGCGATCACGATCGGGTCATGGGGGCTCATGGACATCTCCTCAGCGCGGCGCCATGCGAAGCGCGCCGTCGAGGCGGATGACTTCGCCATTGAGATATTCGTTCTCGATAATGTGCTGCACCAGCGCGGCGAATTCGGCCGGCCGGCCGAGCCGGCTCGGAAAAGGCACGCTCCTGCCGAGCGAATCCCGCACCTCCGCCGGCATGCCGGCCATCATCGGCGTTTCGAAAATGCCGGGGGCGACCGCCACGACGCGGATGCCCTGGCGTGCAAGCTCGCGCGCGACCGGCAGGGTCATCGCCGCGACGCCGCCCTTCGATGCCGCATAGGCCGCCTGTCCGATCTGCCCGTCGAAGGCCGCGACCGAGGCCGTGTTGACGATCACGCCCCGGCCGCCATCGGCGTCCGGCGCGTTTTTCGCCATCGCCTCGGCGGCGAGCCGGAGCATGTTGAACGTGCCGGTGAGATTGATGGCGACGGTGCGGGCGAAGCTCTCAAGCCGGTGCGGCCCGTCACGGCCCAGCACCTTCTCGCCCGGTGCTATGCCGGCGCAATTGATGAGGCCATGAAGGCCGCCGAAGCCTTGCGCCGCGGTGTCGATCGCGGCGCGCCCATCGGTCTCGCTGGTTACATCCGTGCGGATGAAGCGCGCCGAGGCGCCGAGCCTGGCCGCCGTCGCCGTTCCGCCCTCGGCATTGATATCGGCGATGACGACGGATGCGCCCTGCGCGACCAGCCGTTCGGCGACCGTGGCGCCGAGCCCGGACCCGCCTCCCGTGACGACAAAAACCTTGCCCGTGACCTGCATTCCGCCTCCTCGATCCTCACCATTTGACAATAGCACTCTTCAATGTTTATTTCAGAGCGAATTTGAACGCAGAGGAGGCGTCATATTAAATCAAATGATCCAAATTGCCCCTAATATATCGATCATTTGATCCAGATGCGTGAACTGGATTCCTTCGATCGCAAGATTCTGTCGATCCTCGGCGAGGATGGCCGCATCAGCTGGCGCGATCTCGCGGCCCGCATCGGCCTCTCCTTTTCGCCCACGCTTCGTCGCGTCCGGCAGCTCGAGGAAAACGGCACGATCCGGGGCTATGCGGCGGTGCTGGACGAGAGCAAGCTGCTCGGCACGATCGGCGTCTTCATCTCGGTGACGCTGGAACGGCAGACCAAGGATGTGCTGCACGCTTTCGAGGAGCAGGTCTCCTCGGTGCCGTCGGTGGTCGGCGGCTACCAGACCAGCGGCAGTTCGGACTACCTGCTGCATGCCATGGTGCGGGACCTGCCGCATTACCAGGAACTGCTGGATTTCCTGACCACGGTGCCGGGCGTCGCCCGCATCCAGTCCAATTTCGCGATCAAGACCTTCATCCGCCGTTCGGTCTCGGTGGGCGAGGCAGGAAGGGCCCTTTAGGGCGGCATGCCGGCGCTTTGCCGGAAACCATGCGCGGGCGTAAGATGAATCCGCGCCGGATAACGGATCCCTGGGAGGAACGAAGCATGGATCTCGCCGCATTGTTCGATGCCGGTCTCGGCGAGGAGGTCGCGGCGCTGCGTGAGACGGTGCGCCGCTTCGCCGACGACCGTATCGCCCCGCTCGCCATGGATGTCGACCGCGACGACCGCTTCCCGCGCCATCTCTGGCCCGAGATGGGCGCGCTCGGCCTGCACGGCATCACCGTCAGGGAGGAGCATGGCGGCGCCGACATGGGCTATCTCGCCCATTGCGTGGCGATGGAGGAGGTGAGCCGCGCCTCGGCCTCGATCGGCCTGTCCTACGGCGCCCATTCCAATCTCTGCATCAACCAGATCCATCGCTGGGGCACGGAGGAACAGAAGCGCCGCTACCTGCCGAAACTGATTTCCGGCGAGCATGTCGGCTCGCTCGCGATGAGCGAGACCGAAGCCGGCTCCGACGTCGTGTCGATGAAGCTCAGGGCCGACAGGCGCGGCGGCCGCTACGTCCTCAACGGCTCGAAAATGTGGATCACCAACGGCCATGAGGCGGATACGCTGGTCGTCTACGCCAAGACCGACATGGCCGCCGGCCCGCGCGGCATCACCGCCTTCCTGGTCGAGAAGGATTTCAAGGGCTTCCGTCCGGCGCAGAAGCTCGACAAGCTCGGCATGCGCGGCTCGCCCACCTCCGAGCTCGTCTTCGAGGACTGCGAGGTGCCGGAGGAGAACATTCTCGGCCGGCTCGGAGACGGCGTCGGCGTCTTGATGAGCGGGCTCGACTACGAGCGCGCGGTGCTGGCGGCCGGTCCCGTCGGCATCATGCAGGCGGCGATCGATCTCGTGCTGCCCTATAGCCGCGAGCGTCGGCAGTTCGGCAAGGCCATCGGCGAATTCCAGCTCGTCCAGGGCAAGATCGCCGACATGTATACGGCGATGAACGCCTCCCGCGCCTATGTCTATGCGGTGGCGAAGGCCGCGGATGCAGGCCGCATCACCCGGCAGGACGCCGCCGGCGTCATCCTCTTCGCCGCCGAACGTGGCACACAGGCCGCGCTCGACGCGATCCAGCTTCTCGGCGGATCGGGCTATGTCAACGACAGTTCCGCCGGCCGGCTGCTGCGCGACGCCAAGCTCTACGAGATCGGCGCCGGCACGAGCGAGATCCGGCGGATGCTGATCGGCCGCGAACTGGTGAAGGGAAACGGGTGATGGTCGGATTTGTGCGCGTTGAAAAAGACCCCGCCCCGAAACCTCTCCCCGCAAGGGGGTGGGGCCAACCCGCTGACAAACCCTTTTACGTCATGCTCGGGCCTGTCCCGAGCATCCGGGGATCGTACGATTTATCCTTTGTTTTCAATAGTTCAAAGAGAAGCCGCCAGATCCTCGGCGCAAGGCCGAGGATGACGTGGCGAGGGTTGCAACCCTCGCCGTCGGTCTCACTCTTTCCTCTTGTAGGGCGGGGTCCTTCCGCCCGGCATGGAGGGCTTTGCCGATGAAGCTCGCCACCACTCTCCCGCGCGACGCCGGGTTCGACGCCAATGCCGCTCACATGCGCGGCCTGGTCGCGGACCTGCGCTCCAGGGTCGCCGAGATTGCCCGAGGCGGCAACGAAAAGGCGCGCGAGCGGCACCTCGCTCGCGGCAAGCTCCTGCCGCGCGACCGTATCCACGAGCTCATCGACCCCGGCACGCCCTTTCTCGAACTCTCCCAGCTCGCCGCCCATGGCGTCTATGGCGAACCGGTGCCGGCCGCCGGCATCCTGACCGGCATCGGCCGCGTCTCCGGCCGTGAATGCGTGATCGTCGCCAACGACGCGACCGTGAAAGGCGGCACCTATTATCCGCTGACGGTGAAGAAGCACCTCCGCGCCCAGGAGATCGCCCGCGACAACAGGCTGCCCTGCATCTATCTCGTCGATTCCGGCGGCGCCAACCTGCCGAACCAGGACGAGGTCTTCCCCGACCGCGATCACTTCGGCCGCATCTTCTACAATCAGGCGACCATGTCGGCCGAGCGCATCCCGCAGATCGCCGTCGTGATGGGAAGCTGTACCGCAGGCGGCGCATACGTGCCGGCGATGAGCGACCAGTCGGTGATCGTGAAGAACCAGGGCACGATCTTCCTCGGCGGCCCGCCTTTGGTGAAGGCCGCGACCGGCGAGGTCGTCTCGGCCGAGGAGCTCGGCGGCGCCGACGTCCATTCCCGCATCTCCGGCGTCACCGACCATTACGCCAACGACGACCGCCATGCGCTGGCGCTCGCCCGCCGCATCGTCGCCACGCTGAACCGGCCGAAGCGTGTCGGGCTCGAACTGCGCAAGCCCGCCGACCCGCTCCATCCCGCCGAAGATCTCTACGGCATCGTGCCGGTCGATACGCGCAAGCCTTACGATGTGCGCGAGGTCGTCGCGCGCATCGTCGACGGCTCGGAATTCGACGAGTTCAAGGCGCTCTACGGAACCACGCTGGTCTGCGGCTTCGCCCATATATTCGGCTATCCGGTCGGCATCGTCGCCAACAACGGCAT
>JAGRLJ010000251.1 GCA_020441805.1 Rhizobiaceae bacterium | reverse complement strand
GCATCTGCTGCACCGTGCGCGGCGACCTGATCCGCGTGGTCGAGGGCCTGATGCGCCGCCCCGGCCGCTTCGACGCGATCATCGTCGAGACCACCGGCCTCGCCGACCCCGTGCCCGTCGCCCAGACCTTCTTCATGGACGACGACGTGCGGGCCAGGACCCAGCTCGACGCCGTGGTGGCGCTGGTCGACGCCAAGCATCTGCCGCTGCGCCTGAAGGACAGCCGCGAGGCGGAGGACCAGCTCGCCTTCGCCGATGTGGTGCTGATCAACAAGACCGACCTCGTGGCGCCGGAAGAGGTCAGGCGTATCGAGGATGTGGTGCGGGTTATCAACCCTTCCGCCCGCATCTACCACACCCAGCGCTCCAACGTCGATCTCGCGAAGATCCTCGATGTCGGAGCCTTCGATCTCGAGCGCGCGCTGGAGAACGATCCGCAATTCCTCGAGCATGGGCATGAGGACCATGTCTGCGGACCGGATTGCGACCACCATCATCACGACCACGATCANNATCACGATCACGACCATCACGCGCATGACCACGATCATCATCACCATCATGATCACGGCCCGTCGCCGATCCACGATGTCAGCGTTCAGTCGATCTCGCTTCGCGCCGGCGAGATGAACCCGAAGAAATTCTTCCCCTGGATCGAGCGGATTACCCAGGTGCAGGGTCCCAATATCCTGCGCCTCAAGGGCATCATCGCCTTCGACCAGGATGACGAGCGCTATGTGGTGCAGGGCGTCCACATGATCATCGAAGGCAACCACCAGCGCGCCTGGAAGGACGGCGAGAAGCGCGAGAGCCGGCTGGTCTTCATCGGCCGCGACCTCGACCGCAGGAAGATCGAGGAAAGCTTCCTCGCCTGCGCGGCCTGATGCTTCTGATCGAGAGCAGCCGCGCCGAGCTCTGGCGCGGCGATATGCTCAGGCTCCCGGAAAACTACGATCTCGGACCCGGCAGCGGACCGGTCGATCTGCTGGTCTACGACACCCGGGAGGAGGATTGCGGGCTGGGCCTGATGGTCGTCTCCGGCGACAAGGCCGGCCTCACATGGTCGATCCTGCCGGCCGAATCCCGGCGTCCCGGTGCGATCTGCATTGACATGGGCTGGCTGAAACGCAATTGGGACGACTGGTTTGCCTATCAATGGGGCGGAGCGATGCGCGTGATCGACATCGCCCGCGCCGAGATCCTGGAATGGGATCGCAGAATGATCGTGGAGACGCCCTGATGCCCACCGTTGCCCCCCTCGATATCGAAGGCCATGTGCTGGGCGCGCATTTTCTCGGCGATATTCCCTTCTTCGCGGCCGCGACCGGCGCGATCCACAGACTGGATATGGGCCACAAGGTCACCGAGGCCAATGACGGCCTGCTCGCCAGCGTCGCCGATCCGCTCACCAATTCGATCGTGACCGGCGGCGAGGACGGCAAGGTCTTCCGCATCGGCGCCGACGGCTCGGCCGCGCTCGTCGCCGAGCAGCCGCGCAAATGGATCACCGCCGTGGCGGCGGGGCCATCCGGCACCGTCGGTTACGCGACGGGCAAGGTCGCGACCGTGATCACCGCCGATGGCGGGAGCCGCGACTTTACCGAACAGCGCTCCATCGAGGGCCTCGCCTTCGCGCCCAAGGGGCTCCGGCTCGCCTGCGCCCGCTATAACGGCGTCACGCTTCACTGGGCCGGCACCAACGGCGCGCCCGTCGACCTCGACTGGAAGGGCGCGCATACGATGGTGACCTTCTCGCCCGACGGCCGGTTCCTTGTAACGTCGATGCAGGAAAATGCGCTGCATGGCTGGAAGCTCGACGGCAAGCCGGGTGAGGAAACCCGGCACATGCGGATGTCGGGCTATCCGGCCAAGATCAAGTCTTGGTCCTGGTCGCCCAAAGGCAAGTGGCTCGCCTCGTCCGGCGCGCCGGCCGCCATCGTCTGGCCTTTCGCCGCCAAGGACGGGCCGATGGGCAAGGCGCCGCTCGAACTCGGCACCCGCGCCAATATCCTGGTCACCGCCGTCCGGTTTCATCCCGCTGACGACGTGCTGGCGATCGGCTTCATGGACGGCATGATCCTCGGCGTCCGGTTGTCGGACCAGAAGGAGGCGCTGCTCCGCCGGCCCGGCAAGGGCGCCATCACCGCCATGGCCTGGTCGAAATCCGGCCGTCAGCTCGCCTTCGCGAGCGAAGCGGGCGATTGCGGCGTTATCGACATTTCCGCCTGAGGACAATCCCGGACGGTGACGCCCGTCTCGCCCGCGACCGCGAGTGCCTCGGTCAGAGCGCGAGCCGATAGACTTTCCGCCGCAGTCCCGCCTCGTCCACCCGCGTGAAACCCGCCTCGTCGAAGACATCCGTGAAGCCGCCGAACCTGTAGCTCGGCGCGTCCCGCTCCACCGGATAGGCTTCGAGCACCGTGGCACCCTCGCGCTTCGCATAGCGGCCGGCCTCCACGATCAGCCGGCGCATCAGGCCCCGCCCGCGAAAAGGGCGGCGGACGAAGAAGCACGCGAGCGACCAGACCGCGCCCCCGGCATCGCCCTTCCGTATCTTCGCCATGGTCGGCCGATGGGCGGCACGCGGCGCGACCGAGCACCAGGCGACCGCTTTTCCATCGGCATAGGCGAGAATTCCGATCGGCTCCTTCTTGGCAATGCGCGCGGCGATCAGCGACTTGCGAAAGGAGGGATCCTGGTTCTTCGCCTCCTCGGAGGACCGGCGCCAGACCATGCACCAGCAATGTTTCGGGCCGCCCGGACCTTCGAACAGGGCCTCGAAATCCGCCCAGTTCTCCGACGTCACGGCGGCGAAACTCAGTTCATCCGGCAGGGACGGCATGTCACATCGGCAAGGGTTCGAGGAAGCCGATCATCGTTCCGGCCGAATCCTGCACGATTCCGATCCAGCCGGTATTGTCGATGAAGAATTTCTCCCGCGCCACCGTGCCGCCGGCCGAGCACGTCGCCTCGAGCGCGTCGTCTATATTGTCGACATTGATATAGGCGAACCAGTCGTCGGAACCGGGCCGGTCCTTCGGCCAGTGCATCAGGCCGGCCACCGGCACATCGTTGCCGGCAACGAAGGCAAGCGTATAGGTTCCCATTTCCCCCATGGATACGTCCTGATAGGACCATCCCGCGACCTTGGCGTAAAACGCCTTCGACGCGGCGAGATCGGAGGTCATGAGTTCATTCCAGCCGAATGTTCCGTGCGACATGTGAATTCTCCCTTTCCACCCGGAAAAGAACATTACATGAACGAAATTGTCAATCCGATTTCATGCGACGGGGGAAAGATGACGCGTGAATGTGACGAAAATCCCGTTGCCCCGCCGTGCAGCTTCTCTATTCTAAGCGCAGGTTCAGGGAGACGAGGCATGAGGCACGCGATAGCGCGACTTGCGGCAACGCTGTTCATTCTGCTTTTCAGCATGGGCGCCGTGCCGGCCGCCGATGTCGAGAACGCCGCGCCGATGGATCTCGTGATCCCCGGCGCCCCGGCCCGCTTCCTCGACCTCGCCCGGCATTTCGTTCCGGACCTCGATGGCGGCGACAGCGGCTATGTCGGACACAAGCTCGTGGAGATCCGCCATCTCGGCGGTCCGGATTATGCCAATGGCGATGCCGAGGCCTATGGCTTCTACGATGTCGCCCATGTCATGACCAAGGTCGACGGCAAGGACCGGATGCTCGTCCTCTTCGATTTCGCACAGGCCGCGCCCGCCGCCCAGGGCGTCGCGGTGCTCGCGCTCTACGACATGGCCGGAACCCGCCCCGAACTGCTCGACGCCGCCGATATCGGCTTCGATGCCGGCACCGTTTTCTTCGACCAGGCGCTGCTGCCCGTCGGCGATGGCGCCAATGTCGTGCTGACGCTGAGCTCGCATTTCAATTCCAGCCAGAACTACGCGGTCCAGTCGATGATCATGGTGCGCAACGACAGGCTCGAACTGATCGACAACATCACGCTTCTCGGCGAAAGGAGCTGTGGCCTCGACCGGCAGCAAACCATCGCCTATGCCGCCAATCCCGCCGACGGCAAACCCTATGCCCCGATCAAGGTCACCGTCACCGACACGGCCGCCGCCATCGAGGAAGAATGCGCCGAACTGAAGCCGTCCGATCTCGGAACCCGGCAGATCAAGGCGACCTATGCCTGGGACAAGGCGAAGGGCCGTTATCTGCCCGATACCGACGCCCTGGCGCGGCTGGAACGGGAAAACGAATCCCGCTTCTGACCCGACGCGCGCGGCACGCGCATCCAAGCTATGTGTGCAGCGCACTGTACATTTGCTGCGGCGCGGCCTATGTAGGCGCAAAATTACGGCATTGTCGCCGTTCACCGCCCGCCGCCGGCATTGCCGGTCGCCGGTCGCCGAATCCGAAAGACAGACATGACCCAGTTCGAAGGCATCGAGCCGCCGCTTGGCGTTGCTTTGGCAAAACGCGGCTATTCCACCCTCACGCCGGTGCAGGACGCCGTGCTCGATCCGGCGCTGGCCGGCCGCGATGCGCTGGTCTCCGCCCAGACGGGTTCCGGCAAGACGGTGGCCTTCGGCCTCGCCATGGCGCCCGACCTGCTCAAGGGACGCAGCCGCCTCGAAAGCGCCGGCGAACCGCTGGCGCTCGCCATCGCGCCGACGCGCGAACTCGCGCTCCAGGTGGCGCGCGAATTGACCTGGCTCTATGCCGAGGCCGGCGCCACCGTCGCGACATGCGTCGGCGGCATGGATCCCCGCAGCGAGCGGCGCGTACTCGAACGTGGCGCCCATATCGTGGTCGGCACGCCGGGACGCCTGCGCGACCACATCACCCGCGGCGCGCTCGACCTGTCTGGCTTGCGCGCGGTGGTGCTCGACGAGGCCGACGAAATGCTCGATCTCGGCTTCCGCGAGGATCTCGAATTCATCCTGGAGGCCTCGCCCATCGAGCGACGGACGCTGATGTTCTCCGCGACCGTGCCGAAGCAGATCGCCGCGCTGGCGCAAAGCTACCAGCGCGATGCGGCGCGGATCATGGTGCAATCCGGGCAGAAGCAACATGTCGATATCGAATATCGCGCGCTCGCCGTCGCGCCCTCGGATCGTGACAATGCGATCGTCAACGTGCTCCGCTATTACGAGGCCCAGACCGCGATCATCTTTTGCAACACCCGCGCGGCGGTGAACCATCTCACGGCCCGGCTCCACAATCGCGGCTTCACGGTGGTCGCGCTCTCGGGCGAGCTGTCGCAGAACGAGCGCACGCATGCGCTCCAGGCCATGCGCGACGGCCGGGCCCGGGTCTGCATCGCAACCGACGTCGCCGCCCGCGGCATCGACCTGCCCAATCTCGAACTCGTCGTGCATGCCGATCTTCCGACGAATCCGGAAACGCTGCTGCACCGGTCGGGCCGCACCGGCCGCGCCGGCCGCAAGGGCGTATCCGCCCTGATCGTGCCGGCCAGCGCCCGGCGCAAGGCTGAGCGCGTCCTGCATATGGCGTCTATCAAGGCCCAATGGGCCGCACCGCCCTCGGCGGACGACGTGAACGGGCGAGACGACGAGCGGCTGGTGAAGGACGATGTCTTCGCCGACCCCATCCGGGACGAGGAGCGGGACTTCGTCCATCGCCTGATCGAAACCCATGGCGCTGAAAAGGTCGCGGCGGCCTTCGTCCGGCTCTATCGCGCCGGGCATTCCGCGCCGGAAGACCTCATCGATATCGGCCCGGTCTTCGAAGGCAAGCCGCCCCGGGCGCCGCGCATGCCAGCATCCGAGGATAGCAGACCCGGCCGGGACGACTTCGCCTCCGCCACATGGATCTCGCTCTCCGTCGGGCGCAAACAGAATGCCGAGCCGCGCTGGCTCATTCCGCTGCTCTGCCGCGCCGGCCAGATGACCAAGCGGGAGATCGGGGCGATTAAGATGCATCCAGAGGAAACCCACGTCCAGATCGCGGAGAACGCCATCGACGGCTTCCTTATGAACATCGGCCCCAACAGGACGATCGAACGCGGCATCCGCGTCAATGTCTTCGAGGGCCGGCCCGAAACGCCGAAGCCTTCCCGCGCCGCCGCCCGGAATTTCTCCGACCGGTCCGCGCCCGCCCCGCGCGGCGATGCTGCCGGCGACCTCCGCGCCGCGCCGGCCAAGAAGGCTTTCGGACGCAAGACGGAGTTCGCCGGCGACCGGAATTTCTCCGACCGGCCGGGCAAGGACTGGGCCAAGCCTGGCGCCGCCGAAGCCAGGGACGGCTTGCGGAAAAAGAAAAAGGCCAAGAGCAACGCGCGCTAAGGCCCGCATCGCCCCGCACCCGGGGCGATGGCGGTCTTCCGGGATATCCTAGCTGAGCACCATATGCGGCACGCCGTTGGACGTCTTTTCCAGCGTCCTGCCTTCCTCGTCCAGCGTACAGGTGACGCGCTTGCGATAGGCCGACCAGCTTTCGAAGGTGATGACGTCCACCGGCTCGTCGAAATCGAAGGTGACGCGGGTGCGGCCATGGGCGCTGGTCAGGGTCTGCACGGCGATGATCGTGCCCGTGAACGTCTGGCCGAGATAATGGCCGATCACCTGGTCGCCGATATTGTAGCTGCGCGCGGGCGGCCTGTTGCCGATCGCGCCCATCAAGGTGTTCCAGTCGCGGAAACCGTGCTGGGCGGCAATCAGTTCGAGCGCCTTGGAATGATTGATCGCCGTGCCCTGTCGGCCAAGCGTCTCGCGCAGACGCTTCGCCTGATCCTTCAGGACATCGAGCGAGGGGAGCTTGGGAGCCTGTCCCATGATCGACCTCTTGTCCGGCATATATGGCTTTCCCGGGCGCCCGCATTGCCGAGGCCTATGCCTCAAGAGAAATCAGACCATGTCCAAAATCGGGAACTTCACCATGTCTTTCGACCGCAGGCGGCGGGGGTTCCCAACCCTGTGGGGCAAATAGGCGAAAGGATGCCGGAAGTCAAGGTTTCACCCGCGATATCTCGACCGTCCCGGCGCTCCGGGCTATGACGGCGCTTCGAACCGGAGAACCGCCCCATGACCACGACACTCTTCGACCTGACGGGCCGCATCGCCCTCGTCACCGGCTCCACCCAGGGCATCGGCCTGGCGCTGGCCGAGGGACTCGCGGCGCAGGGCGCGACCATCGTCATCAACGGGCGCGACCCCAACCGGCTCTCGAAGACGATCGAAATGCTCCAGGATAAGGGGATTCCCGCGCGCGGATCACTCTTCGACGCGACGGACCGCCGACAGGTCGATCACGGGATCGACAGCATCGAAACCCATATCGGTCCGATCGATATCCTGGTCAACAATGCCGGCATGCAGTTCCGCGCCCCTCTGGAAGATTTCCCTCCAGAGCAATGGGACGCCCTGATCCGGACCAACCTCACCAGCGTTTTCCTCGTCAGCCAGACGGTCGCCCGGCGCATGATTCCGCGCGGGCGGGGCAAGATCGTCAATATCGGCTCGGTTCAAAGCGAACTCGCGCGTCCCTCGATCGCGCCCTACGCCGCCACCAAGGGCGCGGTCCGCAACCTCACCCGCGGCATGTGCGCCGACTGGGCCAAGCACGGCCTCCAGGTCAATGCCATCGGTCCCGGCTATTTCAGGACCCCGCTGAACCGGGCGCTGACCGAAAACCCCGAATTTTCCGCCTGGCTCGAAAACCGCACGCCGGCCGGCCGCTGGGGCGAGGTCGGGGAACTGGTCGGCGCCGCCGTCTTCCTGTCGAGCGACGCCTCGTCCTTCGTCAACGGCCAGATGCTCTATGTCGACGGCGGCATCACCGCCACGGTGTGAACCTTACGATTCCGGCGGCGGGGCGGTCGATTCCCGCAGAACCAGTTCCACCGGCCAGACTTCGCCATGGCTGGAAACGTCCCGTCCGCCGACCAGTTGCAGCAGAATGTCGCCGACCCTGGCGCCCGCTTCCCGGATCGAGGAACGGGTGGTGGAAACCGTCGGCACCATATTGTCCGCATTGAGATAGTGCAGCACGTCGTCATGCGCGATCAACGAAATGTCGCGGCCGAGCAGCAGGCCGGCCGAGCGCACGGCGCGCATAACCCCGAGCGCCGTCATCATCGACCCCGCCAGCACAGCGGTCGGAGGATCCTTCTGGCTCAGGAAATCCTGCATCGCGCGATAGCCGACATCGTCGGTGAATTGCCCGAACGTGACGAGGTCGTTCAGCAGCGGCAGACCGCATTCCTTCATGGCCTTCCGGTAGCCCTGATCCCGATGCTCCGCGAAGAGATCGCCATTGACTCCATTGATCATGGCGATCCGACGATGTCCCAGGCCGGCGAGATAGGCGGTCGCGCGATGGATGGCGCCGAAATTGTCGATATCGATCCAGGGATACCCCCCGTCCTCCGCGCCGCGGCCATGCAGGACGAAGGGCATGCCGAGCCCCTTGAGGAACGCCATGCGCGGATCGTTCACCGTCGGCGTGTGCAGAATCACCGCGTCCACCCGCTTGGACGCCGCGAGCCGCTGATAGGCCGCAAGCTCTCCCTCGCGGCTCGCCACGGTGATCAGGATATCGACCTGTCGGCTTTCGAGCCGGCTGCCGAGGCCGGTCAGGAATTCCGTGATGTTGGGATCGAACCGGTTGCTCTCGCGCAGCACGATGCCGACCGCGCCGGAATGACCGGTGGCGAGCCCCGCCGCGGCGCGGTTGGGATGATAGCCATGTTCCTGCGCGAGCTTGAGGATGCGCGCCCGGGTCTCCGCCTTCACTTCCGGATAGCCGGAAAGCGCGCGGCTGACCGTCGTCTGGCTCATGCCGATAGTCTTGGCGAATTCCTTCAGATTCATCGCATCCATGCCTCCCGGATACCGACGCACGCCTCCTCGCCGCCCGATCACACCCGGCGGCTACAATAGACGAAAACTAAAAATTTGAAAGCGCCATCAAATTGTTTTTGCTGCCATTCCGGATCGAACCGTCGCGCAACCGGCGGGCCCGTCATATGCATCTCAAATAAAAAATATTATTTTTCAATATGATAATAATGTGGGAAACCGCCTGGTGGACCCGCCTCTCCGTCCGAAAAAATCGCGGGACCCGGCTTGACAAATTCACGTCAAAGTCATTTTATGCATTTAAAGCGCTTTAAAATGGAGGAGTTGAAAGCTTCGCTGTCGATAGACGCTTTTCGACGACGGCCGCCCCGGCGGGGGACGGGCGATTTTGCGCATCAAGACCCATGGGAGGGCCATCGGATGAAAACATTGTTCCTGGCGGGCGTCGCGGCGTTCGCGCTTCTTGCCGGCGCGGCTGGCGCCGCCGATCTTGAATTCAAACCGGGCGAGGACAGCCGCTTCAACTGGGCGAGCTACGAGGAATACAAGAACAGCCATCAGGACCTGAAAGGCCAGACGCTGACGATCTTCGGGCCGTGGCGCGGCGACGACGAGACCCTGGCCCTCGCCATGCTCTCCTATTTCCAGGAAGCGACCGGCATCAACGTCAAATATTCCTCCTCGGAAAATTACGAGCAGCAGATCGTCATCGACACCCAGGCCGGAAGCCCGCCGGATATCGCGGTCCTGCCGCAGCCCGGCCTTCTTCAGGACCTCGCCTCCAAGGGTTTCCTCGTCGACCTCGGCCAGAAACATGCCGACTGGATGAAGGAAAACTACGCGGCCGGCGATTCCTGGGTGAAGCTCGGCACCTACAAGGACAAGGATGGCGCCGAGAAATTCTTCGCCTTCCCCTATAAGGCCGACCTGAAATCGCTCGTCTGGTATTCGCCGGACAATTTCGAGGATGCCGGCTATGAAGTGCCCAAGACCATGGAGGAGCTCAAGGCGCTGACCGAGAAGATCGCCGCAGACGGCGCCAAGCCCTGGTGCATCGGCCTCGGCTCCGGCGGCGCGACCGGCTGGCCGGCAACCGACTGGGTCGAGGACATGATGCTCCGCACCCAGAGCCCCGACGTCTACGACAAATGGGTCACCAATGCGATTCCGTTCGACGATCCCGCCGTCGTCGCCGCGATCGAGGAATTCGGCTGGTTCGCCAGGAACGACAAATTCGTCGACGGCGGCGCCCAGGCGGTGGCTTCGACCGATTTCCGCGACAGCCCGAAGGGCCTCTTCACCTCGCCGCCGAAATGCTACATGCATCGCCAGGCGTCGTTCATCCCGTCCTTC
>JAGRLJ010000250.1 GCA_020441805.1 Rhizobiaceae bacterium | reverse complement strand
CCAGCTGTAGGGGCGGTAATCCACGTCGAAGATCAGGGGGACGCCAGCCGCGCGGGCGAGATCGAAGGCCTTGAACGCGGCCGATCTGGACGGTTCCGCCGCGAGAACCGTGCCGGTGGTGATCAGAGCCGAGTATTTCGAATAATCCACGCATTCGACATCGCCGACATTCATTTCGAAATCCGCCGCTCCGTTGCGGTAGATCACCGACTGATGGTCCTCGATGCGTGTTTCCACGACTGAAAGGGAATTCCGCGCTTCGCCGGAGACCGAGCGGACATGGCGCCGATCGATGCGGTAACGGTCGAGTTCGTTCAGGCAGTACCTGCCGACGGCGTCGTCCGAAACGCATGTAACCAGCGCGGCCTCCGCGCCAAGCCTCCTGAGCGCGACCGCGATATTTGCCGACGATCCGCCGAGCGCGGCGACGAACCGCTCCGCGTCCTCGGTGCGGGTTCCGGGCGGATCGGCGTAGAGATCCATTCCGGCGCGGCCGATCACCAGGAAGCTGTTTCCTGAAAGGCGGGCGAGACGCTTCATCAGACACCCCTGCGCTGGCGTGGCCTCGAGGCTTCAAGCCGCGCGCGCGCATGAAGAACCTCCTCGCTTTCGGAGACCTCGGACGAGCCGATTTCCCACCAGGCGTGGCCGGCCGTGGTCCATCCATCGTGGGGATCGACCTTCATCACGATGACGGAGGTTTCCGTCCTGGCTTTCGCGCGGAGGAACGCTTCGCCGAGGTCGCCGGGTCCGTGAACCATTTCAGCCACGGCGCCCATGGAGGCGGCATGGGCGACGAAGTCGACCGCAAAGGGCGTCGCGACAGTGGGGCAATCGGCGATCAGGTTGTTGAAGCTTTCGTTCCCAGTGCTCCGCTGAAGTTTGTCGATGACGGCGAAGCCTCCGTTGTCTAAGACCAGCACGATCAGCTTCTTGCCTGTCAGGCAGGCGGAATAGATATCGGAGTTCATGAGAAGATAGGAGCCGTCGCCCACGAAGACGATGGTGTCCCTGTCGGGCTCCGTCTCGGACTGAGCGATGCGCGCGCCCCAGCCGCCCGCGATCTCGTATCCCATGCATGAGAAACCGAATTCCACATCCACGGTCCCCGTGTCCAAGGTCCGCCAGTTGGCGGTCACCTCGGCTGGCAGACCGCCCGCGGCGGCGACCACGCGGTCCCTCGGATCGCAAAGGGCGTTGACGACCCCGATGGCCTGGGCATATGACGCGGGGCGGTTTCCGACGGCGGTATTCCGCGCGACGTAGTCCGCCCACGTCTCGCGTTCCGAGCCCGCCTCCTCGATCCAGTCCCGCGGGGCGCGATAATCTCCAAGCGCCGCCGTCAGGGCGGCCAGCGACAGCCTGGCGTCGCCGACCACCGGGAGGGCGAAGTGTTTTCCCGCGTCGTGCCGCGCGGCGTTCACCGAGACGATATGGGCTTCATGCGAAAAAGCCGTCCACGATCCGGTCGTGAAGTCCTGGAGCCTTGTCCCGACAGCGACGATGACGTCGGCTTTCGCTGCGATGGCATTGGCGCTGTCGGAGCCCGTCACGCCGATCGGACCGATGTTGAGCGGGTGGGTCGCGAGCATGTTCGCGCGACCGGCAATAGTCTCGACGACGGGAATGCCGTGCTTTACGGCAAAATCGGTCAGTTCCCTGACGGCTCTGGAATACTGTATCCCGCCACCCGCGATGATCATGGGTCTTTCGGCGGCCCCGAGCAGGCGGGCGGCGTCCTCGACTTCCCGCATGTCGGGCTGCGCCCTTCTGATCCTGTGGACCCGCTTTTCGAAGAAAGACGACGGATATTCGAAGCTCCAGCCCTGCACGTCCTGCGGCAGGCCGATGAAGGCCGGTCCGCAATCTGCCGGATCGAGCATCGTGGCCAACGCGGCGGGGAGGGATTGCAGGACCTGCGCCGGATGGGTGATCCGGTCCCAAAAGCGGCTGACCGCCTTGAAGGCGTCGTTGACGCCAAGCGTCGGGTTTCCGTAATGCTCGAGCTGCTGGAGCACGGGATCGGGAAGCCGCGTCAGGAATGCGTCGCCGCACAGCAAAAGCAGGGGCAGGCGGTTGGCGTGCGCCAGTGCCGCGGCTGTCAGGAGATTTGCGGTTCCCGGTCCGGCCGACGCGGTGCAGAACATGAAACGCTGCCGAAGATATTGCTTGGCATATGCCGCCGCCGCGAAGCCCATGCTCTGCTCGTTCTGCCCGCGATAAAGCGGAAGCACGTCGCGCGCTTTGTGCAATGCCTCGCCGAGGCAAGGCACGTTGCCGTGGCCGAAGATGCCAAAGCCACCGCCGCAGACAAGCGCTTCCCGACCGTCGATATCGATATATTGGTTGGAAAGATATCTGATGATTGCTTGCGCTGTCGTCAGGCGAACGGTGGGTGACTCCGTCGTCATGGTCTTCCTCTCCTATGCGACTTCGAATGCGGCGGGTGCGGATTTTTGTTGCATGATATTCGCCGCGACGATACAAGATTTGCAATCGGTTGCAACATATTTTTGGATGAACCTCCTTTTCCCCCGACCTGTGGGGGTGGCGGCGAGGAGCGCAAAGTCCGAGGATGCCGGGGTTGTAGGTGGCGTGTTCAGCGGTCAGGCAGCTAAAGTCGCGGCGACGGCGGACCGATGTGGATCGCGGCGCCGGATCCCCGGAATTTTATGAAACCGATCACAAAGGTAAATGGCAATCTGCTTCGGTCTTAAGGAAAGGCAAGAGATGGCAATGAAGGTGGGAAACGCGCCGTGTTCGTGGGGTGTGGAATTCGCTGGCGATCCGCGGAATCCGACATGGCGGACGGTTCTGAAGGAATGCGCCGAGGCGGGATACAAGGGTATCGAACTCGGCCCCATCGGCTTCATGCCCGAAGATCCGGCTGTCCTGGGCGAGGCGCTGGGCGCGCACGGCCTGACGCTGACCGGAGGGGTGTTGTTCAGGCCGTTTCACGATCCCGATCAATGGGACGAACTGAAAAGCGCGGCGATCAGAACCTGCAAGTCACTGGTTGCTCACGGATCCAGGAACCTCGTTTTGATCGACTCCATCTCTCCCCGAAGAGCGCCGACGGCCGGTCGGCCGCATGAAGCCGAGAAAATGAGCCCCGCTGAATGGTCCGGCTTTCGCGGCCGTCTTGCCGCCATCGCGCGGATGGGTTCGGAGGAATACGGCCTCACCGTCGGCATCCACGCGCATGCGGCGGGCTTCCTGGATTTCGAACCGGAATTGGAGCGCCTTCTTGAAGAGGTCGATGAAAGCATCCTCAAGATCTGCTTCGATACCGGGCATCACTCCTATGCCGGCTATGACCCGGTCGCCTTCGTCCGGCGGCACGTCCAGCGTATCAGCTACATGCATTTCAAGGATATCGATCCGCGCGTGAAGGCGCGGGCCATCGCCGACCGAACGGGCTTCTACGAGGCGTGCGGACAGGGAATATTCTGTAATTTGGGAATGGGTGATGTCGATTTTCCAGCCGTGCGGCAAGCGCTTGTCGACGGCGGGTTCGACGGCTGGTGCACGGTCGAGCAGGATTGCGATCCGACCCTGGACGTCAGGCCGAAAGACGACGCCAGGGCCAATCGCGAATATCTCGAATCGATTGGCTTCGGCTGAGCCGGGTGAACGATGGCCGGCGGCGGAGACGTTGGCCGATCGGCTGTCCGAGCGCTACGCGCCCGCCGGCAGGTGCCCTTCGGCGATGGCCCTGGCGGCCTCGCTCTCGGCCGGGGTCCTGCGCAGCGTCTTGCGCTCGACGACCCGGCAGGAAAATATCCTCGTTTCCGGACTCCGATCGGGCCGGTCCAGCAAAGAAACCATGAGTTCGATGGCGGAGCCGATGATCTCGGAAAACGGCTGGCGGATCGTCGTCATATTGATATTCGCCCATCCGGCCATTTCCATATCGTTCAATCCAAGGAGGCCAAGGTCGTCGGGCACGGACAGGCCTGCATGCTGCGCGGCGCTCAGGGCGCCGATGGCCAGGACATCGTCGCCGCAGAAGAACGCCTCCGGCAGGTTGCCGTCGCTGATGAGCTTTCCCATCTGCTTGTAGCCGGCATCGAATGAATATGCGGCGCAATAACTCACGGTCGTCAGGAGATCGCCGAGCCGTTTGGCCTCCTCCTCGAAGCCCCTCAGGCGGTCCTGGGTCGAGGTGGCGCTAGCGGGGCCGCCCAGAAACCCGATCCTGCGATAGCCTCGTCCATGGAGCGTTCTCGCCGCCAGCCGTCCGCAGTCGACATTGTCTATCCCGACATTGTGCACGTCGGGAGAGGCGCGGCCGAATGCCTGCACCGTCGGGATGCCCGCTTTCCGGAATCGCGACGCGAGTTCCCGGTCTATTGTCGACGATGCGACAATGACGCCATCCACGGAATATTGCTGAAGCATCCTGACCGAATGGTCGGAATCCGTCTCGCCCGACAGGTTGAGCAGAAGGGGCCGAAGACCCTGGTCCTGTAGTCCCCGCGTGAACAGGTCGAAGATTTCAAGGAACGCGGGATTGCTGAAGTTGTTGGATACGAGGCCGACCAGCTTCGTCCGGCCGGTGGTGAGCGCGCGCGCGAGCGCGCTGGGATGATAACCGAGCTCCTTGGCGGCGCGCTCGACCTTGCGGCGGGTTTCCTTGGAAACGGACGCGCCCGGGGTGAATGTGCGCGACACCGCGGACCGGGAGACCCCGGCTTTTTCGGCGACTTCTTTGAGAGTCACGCTCATGAATGGCAGCCCTTTGCCCGATGGCCAATGTCGGAAAAACGTAAATCATCCTGCAAGCAGTTGCAATAGCGGCTGGCGATGGGGCCTGACCTGGAGCAATCGCGCGGAGTTGACGTGCTGCCGAATACCATGTTGACAGTATGAGAAGTCGTCTATACGATTGCAATCGGTTGCAAATCTACTCGACCGCGAGTCATGTAGAAACATTATCACATGACGCCCGAAGGGGAAAATGGTCGATGATGCCCGCCGTGACGCAGCCGATGCTCCGGGTTTGCTTCCCGAGGCGATGACCGCCGCGGCGGAAGGTTTCGGTTCAATTTGGGAAATGGCCAGACACCAGGAGGATTGCATGACCATCAGGAAAAAATCGACGCCGAGGCTCTCCTTGGGGGTTTCGACGCTTTGCTTCGGCACGTCGCCGCTGGGCAGCATGCCGGACACCTACGGCTACAGCGTGGACGAGGAAACGGCGCGCGATGCGATCAGGGCCATTTTCGCGCTCGATTCGGCCTTCATCGACACATCGAGAAACTACGGCATGGGTCGGAGCGAGGAGCGTATCGGAGCGGTTATCCGCGAACTCGGCGGCGTTCCAAAGGGATGCACGCTGGCGACCAAGGTCGATCGCCATTTTGAAACGAACCGCTTCGGCTCCGCGCGGGTGCGCCGTTCCTTCGAAGAGAGTCTGGAAGCTCTCGGGGTCGATCGGATCGACATCCTGCACCTCCACGATCCGGAATATTGCGCCGATCTCGACGAGGTAACATGCAAGGGCGGCGCGATCGACGAACTCTTCAAGATGAAGGAGGAGGGGATGATAGGGGCCGTCGGTCTCGCGATGGGAAGGATAGGCCTCATGGAGGAACTCCTGCCGCGATGGAGCTTCGACGCGCTCATCAGCCATAACCGCTTTACACTGCTCAATCGCCAGGCCGATCGAATGTTCACCGAGGCGTATTCACGCGGAATGGCGATCTTCAACGCCGCTCCCTATGCCGGCGGGGTGCTCGCGAAGGGTTCCGCCGCGACCCGGCGGATAACCTATCAGACTGCCACCGAAGAACAGTTGGAGCCGGTGAAGGCGATCGAGGGCATCTGCGCTCGACATGGCGTGCCGGTGGGGGCGGCGGCGCTCCAGTTTTCCATGCGCGACCCAAGGGTGACCTCAACCATTTGCGGGGTCTCGAAGGCCGAGCGGGTGCGGCAGACGGTCGAATGGGCCGAGTGGGCCATTCCCGAAGAAGCCTGGGCCGAGCTCGATGCCTTGCCATACAGCGTGGAGGACCCCGAGGCGAACCGGGACTATAAGATGAATTGAAAATCTCAAATAGAGAAACAGAGGCGCGAAAATGACCGTTGGAATAGGATTCTTGGGAACCGGACGTGTCGCCGAGAAGCATGCGACCGCGTTGGCGCAGGTCCGGGGGGCGAAGCTGGCAGGCGCCTGGAACCGCACCGCCGGCAAGGCGGCCGACTTCTGCGGCCGTCACGGGTGCCGTCAATATGAAACCGTGGAGGCGCTGCTGGCCGACACTGCCATCGACGCCGTCGTTGTTCTCACGAACACCGCTTCGCATCTGTCGCTCGCGAAACGCGCCATGGAGGCGGGCAAGCACGTTCTGCTCGAGAAACCGCTCTGCGAAACCGCCGACGAGATCGCGGAATTGATCAGGATTTCAAAGACGACGGGCAGGATCTGCATGCCGTCGCACAACTATATCTACGCCGAGCAGATGCGGAGGATCCATGCCCATCTTAAAGCGGGGCATCTCGGGACACCCGTCAGCTTCTGGGCGATGTTCAACAATCGCCATGACGCCGATTGCGGCACGCCCGACCTCGTCATGCGCGAGCTCATGGTGCATCATGCATATGCGATGCTTTACTATCTGGGCCGCCCGGAGGCAGTGGTCGCGACCGCCACCAACGTTCATTTCACAGACAAGGCCGCGCATGACCAGATCATGATTTCGGCCACTTTCGCGAATGGGGCGATCGCAAACCTGTGGGGCAGCTTTTCCGTTGACGACCGAAGCCGCGAGCCATGGTCCGTCTCGTTTCGCCTGTTCGGCACGGAAGGGACCGCGACCGCTTCATGGGACCAGATCAAATTCGGTCCCGAACCCGAACCGCTCTGGGACGACGCGGGCTATCTCGACAGCTTCCTGCATGTGTACCGGTTCTTCGTGGAAGACTGCGTCGGCCTCGGCGCGCCGCCGCTGTCGAGGCTCGAAGACGCCTACGATGCGGCCATCATCCTCCGCACGGCACGGCAATCGCTCTCCGAAGGAAGACGGATGGACGTCCGTTACGACGGCTCGCTTTGAACTCCCCGCGCGCCGCCCCTCGCATTCCGGGGGCGGCGTGGCCTGGCCGCCGTTCAATGCGACCGGCGGCGGCCGTGCTGGGCGTCGACCGCCTCGTCGAGACGGCTCGCATCCCATCCCTCCGTGAGGGCCTGTCGCATGATGTGCTGCTGGCTGGGGGGAGCCATGCCGCCGATCGGCGGATCGAGGTCGAGATTGCAGGGGAACGGATAGCCTTCGGCGGTGGCCGCGACCACGTTGTCGACCTCGCGCGGCGTCAGCGCGCCGGTCTCCGCCAGCCGCTTGAGATGCGGATAGACGGCCTTGGTGATGCGGGGGCGGTCCACGATCTCGATGGAACGGCCATAGGTCGATCCAACCTGCATGAGATTGGCGAAGCGCTGCACGTCGGATGTCCTGTTCTCGCCGGCGGCGTGGAACGTCGCCGGATTGAAGAAGAGCATGTCGCCTTTGCCGAGCGGCATCTGGACATGGTGCTCTTCAAAATAGTCTCGGAAATCCTTGCGGTTAATCGCGAAGTAGCCCGGCACGTAGCTCTGGGAATAGGGCAGCAGTTTCGTCGGCCCCGACTCCAGCGGCATTTCCGAATGCGCGACCGCGCCCTGAAGGGTGAGGCTGGCCGACAGTGCGTGCTGGCTGACGGGATAGTAACGAAGGGTCTCTTCCGTCTGAAAGCCCATATGGTAGTCGCGATGCGGCGTCTGGGCCTTCCCGCCGGGACGCACGACGTTCACCTGTGTCGTGATCTGGTAGCCGGAACCGAGCCAGGCCTCGCTGACGCGCCTGACGATCTCGTTCGCATTGTACCGGGCGAAGAGTTCCGGGTCGCGGACGGCGAGCTTCTCGTGCGCGTTCCACACCCGGCTGTTCGCACCGGCCGCGGCGAAATGGTCGCCCCTGCCGCCGGAGGCGGCTTCTTCCGCGGCGATGATCCCGCTCAAGGCGGCCGTTACCTCGTCTATCAGCCCAATGTCCTCGTATCCCCCGCGTATCGCGATGATGCCGGGGCCGGTCAGGAATACCCTGTTGAGTTCCGACAGGACAGGGAAGGCGGTGTCGTCGGAAGCGAAAAGCGCCCGCAACGCGTCGCCGTCATAGATCGGGATGTTCTTGACGATCTCGGCTGCGAACGGATAGTCGGTCGCGGATGTCGACCGTGCAACATGGTCATGGAACTCGTGGATCAGGCAATCCTCGCCGGTCATGAACGCGGTCTCTGCATTCTTCAGCCGTTCGAGCATACTGGTTTCCTCCTCTGGTGTTTGAACCGGGGCAAGGATACCATCGGACCTATCGCCCTGGCGGGCCCGGTCACATCAAAAAGACATCAAAACCCATGGTAAGTCGATTTCTTCTCAAGGACATCGCGCTACAGGCGGGTGTTGGCACCGCCACCGTCGACCGCGTTCTCAACGACAGAGGCAACGTTCGCTGGCAGACCGTCGAACGCGTCCGCAACGCCATCGCGGAACTGGAGCGGCAGTCCGGTCAGCTTGCCCTTGCGGGGGCCAGGCTGATCATCGATTTCATCGTCGAAGCCCCGGGCAGTTTCCGCAATGCGCTGGATGAGGCGCTCCAGAGCGAACTGCCTCTTCTCCAACCGGCCGCGTTCCGGGTGCGCAAGGACATGCGGCAGAACTTTCCCCTCGCGGACCTCGATCGGGTCATCGCGCGCGCCGAAAAACGCGGCAGCCACGGTATCGTGCTTATGGCCCCGGACACCGAACGCGTGCGGCATGCGATAGAAGGCGCTTCGAGGAGGGGAATTCCGGTGGTGACATTGGCGACAGACCTGCCCGGTTCGCGTCGGCAGGCCTATGTCGGGCTGGACAATCCCCGGGCGGGGGAGACCGCGGCATGGTTTTTCTGGCGTTTGTGGGGCTCGAACGGCGCATTGCGGGTTCTGCTGACGCTGCGCAACGACCATTTCCGCGGCGAGGAGCAACGCGCGGCGAGCTTCCGGCGCGCCATGAAGCGAATGATGCCTTCAGTCCATGTGGATATGTTCGTGGAGGGGCACGATACTTCGGCGTTCATGCGCAAGGTCATGGAGGCCGCGCGCGGAAAGCCCTATGACGGCCTGTATTCCGTTGGCGGCAACAACGTGATGTTGCTGAGGGCCTTCGAAGAGGCCGGACACCGGAGGCCCGTCCTCGTCGGCCACGATCTCGATCCGGACAACCGGAGCCTTTTGCGGGCCGGGAAAATCGACCTCGTCATCTATCACGATCTGTCGGAGGACGTGCGCAATGCATGCAGGGTGATCATGTCCATGCAAAGCCGGGGCCGTATGCCGATGCCATCCAATGGGGCGGCGCTCAGGCTGTCGATGCCCCCCATGATGGATTGATTCCGGCCGCTGTGCAGCGCGGCCGGAGGTCAGAGCTGGACCCAGCGGCCATTGTCGGCGGCGGATCGGGCGGCCGCATGCACGACCTCCACGATGTGAAGCCCGTTATCCGCCATGGGCACGGTCAGGGCCAGCGCGGACGGATCGCCGCCAACTTCCCTGGCATCGAGGATGTCGGCGAGGTCGCGGTAAAGGTTGCCCATGGCGAATACGAAGCCCTCGGGATGCCCGATCGCGATCCGGCTCGCCCTTTGCGCCGCATCCGACAGATAGGATGCGCCGCGTTCGAGGAGTCTGGTCGGCTGGTTCAGGGGCGTCCAGTGCAGTTGGTTCGGCTGTTCCTGGCACCATCGCACGCCGCCCTTTTCCCCATAGACACTTATCTCGAAGCCGTGGGTTCTTCCGATCGCCAGGCCGCTGCACCAGGCACGTCCGATAGCTCCGCCGCTCATGCGGAATGCGTAAAGTGCGTCGTCCTCAAGCTGGCGGCCGGCGATCCCGCGAGCGAAGTCCGCGGACAGCGCGGTGACCGTCTGGCCGGTGACATAGCATGCCATGTGGAAGGCATGCGTGCCTACATCCGCGGTGACCGCGGCGACGCCCGCCAGGGCCGGGTCGAAGCGCCAGCGGACCCGTGGATCGTCGGCGTTCGAGGCGTCTCCGAAGAACCCTCCCGCGAATTCCGGCTTGACGATGCGGATCCCGCCGAGTTCACCGCGCTGAATCATCGCCCGCATCTCTCTCACCATCGGATAGCCGGAATAGCCGAAGTTCACGGCGCACAGGCGGCCCGTGGCTTTCGAGAGCGCGGCAAGCTCTCGCCCCTCCTCGACTGTCATTGTCATCGGCTTTTCGCAAAACACATCGATGCCGGCCTCGAGAAAGCATTTTGAAATCTCGAAATGGGTCGAGTTCGGGGTGGCGACCGTGACGAGCTGCACGCCGTCGTCGCGGCCGGCCTCCGCCGCGACCATTTCTCTCCAGTGACCGTATGACCGCGCCGTTTCTATTCCCAGCCGGTTGCCGAAGTCCCTTGCGCGGACCGGGTCGATGTCGAGTGCGCCTGCAACCAGTTGCATTCGGTCGTCGAGACCAGCTCCTGCCCGATGCGAAAAACCAATCTGGCTACCCTCGCCGCCGCCGACAAGGCCCCAACGTATTTTTCGAACCATGCATTTCCCCCGGAAATCTGTCGGTTGATGAAGAGTGTATTCTACCAGGCAAGCAGATTATTGCAATCGGTTTCAAAGTGTGCGACAAGAACTTTGACTGCGGGAGGACAAGAGCAGGCTTCTGATCGATATTTGGGAGATCTTTCGATGGATTTCCGGTGCAGAAGAAATGCAACCGATTGCGCCAATGCAGTTATATGGACGGCGACCGTACGGGTTCGCCGCCTTTCAACGGGAGGTTTGAAATGAAGAAGGCATTCCTTACCGCGGTCGTTTGCGCCTTGCTCTCGACCGCCGCGCATGCGGCCGAGCGCTTCGTCGCGATCACGCATGACAATGGTGTGACCCAATGGTGGGCTCCGATGATCAAGGGCGCCAAGGACGCGGCGAAGGAGGTTGGCGCGGAACTGCAATATGTGCCGAACCCGTCGGGCGACATGGCCCAAATGGCAAAGCTCGTCGAAGCCGCCGTCGCAACCAATCCGGACGGCATATTCCTGTCGCTGCCGGATCCCGATACGCTCGCCCCCGCGGTGAAAGCGGCCGTCGCCGCCGGCATCCCGGTCGTGACCTTCAATTCCGGCGCGGATCAGGCCAAGTCGATGGGCTCGCTGAACCATGTCGGCCAGCCCGAGCGACTTGCAGGCAAGGCCGCGGGCGAACGCGCCAAGGCCGAAGGAGCGACAAAGTCCATCTGCCTGAATCACGAGACGGCGAACAAGTCCATGGCCGATCGCTGCGAAGGATTCTTCGAAGGGCTCGGCCAGCCGCTCAACATGATCGACTCGTCCAACGACAACACGCAGGTCAAGGCTCGTCTGTCAGCCGCGCTCGAGGCGGACCAGAGCCTCGATTCCGTTATCGCGCTCGATCCGAATGTCTGCGAAGCGGCCGCCGCCGCGATCGCCGAGGTCGGTGCCAAGGTTCATCTGTCGTGCTTCGACCTTTCGCCGGGTATCCTCAACCTGATCAAGGACGGGAAAGTCGCCTTCACGATCGACCAGCAGCCCTATCTCCAGGGCTACATGCCCGTGATTATCCTGCATCTTTACAAGAATTACGGCGTGTTGCCCGCCAACGATGTCCTTTCCGGACCCGGCTTCGTCGACAAAACCAACGTCGATCTCGTCATAAAACTTGCCGGCGTCGCCCGGTAACGCCGCCTCGGCATAACAGGGGCCACCGCAGGCGCGGTGGTCCAGGCATCTGGAAGACGGATATGACCGACATGACCATCGCAACTCCCAAACGTATCGAGGCCGATCGGCTCGACAAAGGCGGCTGGCTTCGACAACTGACGCGGCATCCCGAGATCGGCGCCTTCATCGTGATGGCGATCGTCGTGCTCGCCATCGCCGTCGCGAGCAACGGCCAGGCGTTCAATGCACTCGGCCTGAAGAACAACCTGGCGGTCATCGCGCAGCTTGGGATCATCGCGACGGGCGCGTGTCTTCTCATGATCGCCGGAGAGTTCGACATCTCCATCGGCTCGATGATCGGTTTTGCCGGGATGGTGATGGCCGTGCTGCTGAAATTCGGCCTTCCATTCGGGCTCGGCGCGGTCTCTCCCATGGGTGCCTTCTTCCTGACCCTCCTCGTCACGCTGTCGATTGGATGGTTCATCGGGCAAATCGTCGTCCGGTCTGGACTGTCGAGCTTCATTGTTACGCTGGCATTCCTGTTCTTCCTTCGCGGCTCGACCGAAGTCGGCTTCCGGTTCTTCACCAACTCGACCATGGTGTCGGGGCTGCCGGATTATAAAGCGACGAGCTGGTTTGCCGATCTCTTCGGCGGCCAGACGTTTGGCTGGATTTACGACATATGGTACCAGCTGGGGGGCAACATCAATCGAGCCGGCGTGCAGTGGGTCCATGGCTTCGACGCCAAGGTGCTGTGGTGGCTGGTCATCGCGGGTGTGGCATGGGTCGTGCTCGCGCGGACTCAGGCCGGCAACTGGATCTATGCCACCGGAGACAACATAGAAAGCGCCCGCAAGAACGGCGTTCCCGTCAATAAGGTGCGGGTCTCGCTCTTCATGTTCTCGGCCTTCTGCGCCACCGTCTTCGCGGCCTGCCAGGTGTTCGAGACCAATACCGCCGACGCCGCCAAGGGCAATCTCAAGGAGCTTGAGGCGATCGCGATCGCCGTCGTCGGCGGAACCCTGATGTCGGGCGGGTTCGGGTCGGTTCTTGGCGTGCTTTTCGGGGCGATCACATTCGGCCTCGTCGCCAACGCGGTGTTCTTCATTCCCGCGATCGACGGCAGCTATTATCGGGTCTTTGTCGGCATGGTCCTGCTGCTTGCGGTGTTCCTCAACGAAGGCGTGCGCAAGCGGATCACGGGAGGTCTCTGACATGGCGATTCCGATTATCCGGACCGAGCAATTGACCAAGAGCTACGGACCGTTCACGGCTCTCAACGGGATCGACATCGATGTTTATTCCGGGGAGATCCACGCTCTCCTCGGCGACAACGGAGCCGGAAAGAGCACGCTGATCAAACTGCTCTCCGGCGTCCATTCCCCGACTTCGGGCAAGATTTTCGTGAGCGGGGTGGAAACCGAATTCAGGTCGCCCGTCGACGCGTCCAAAGCCGGGGTCGGCACGGTATTCCAGGACCTTGCGCTCAACCCGCTGATGAGCGTTACCCGGAACTTTTTCATGGGACGCGAGCGCCATCGGGGGCCGGGGCCTTTCGGCATTCTCGATTTTGCCGGCATGGATGAGATCACCCATGCCGAAATGCGCAAGATCGGAATCAACATTTCCGATCCGAGGCAGGCGGTTGGCACGATGTCGGGCGGGCAGCGGCAGACACTCGCGATCGCGCGGGCAATCTACTTTGGCGCCAGGGTTCTGATCCTGGACGAACCGACATCCGCGCTCGGCCAGAAGCAGCAGATGGAAGTGCTGAGAACCATGATGAGTGTCCGGAGCCGGGGCGACATCGCCATCATCTTCATTACGCACAACGAGACGCATTCGAAACTCGTCGCGGATCGCTACACGTTTCTTGCCCTGGGCGAGGTGATCGGACGGGGGACACGCGAGGAACTCAAGGGTGAGGACATACGGCACCTCATGGCGGGAGGCGTCGAAATCGGCGATCTCTCGCGCGAGCTCGCCCAGTTTTGAGAGCCAGGGCCCGTTGCCGTTGCATGCGGGCGAATGTCGGGCGTGAAGCCATATCGGACACGTCCACGCTCGCCACGGCGACGACCGGTGAAAAATGCTCGACCGCGACATGCCCGGCGGAGGCCGGCCGGGTGGATCACGGCTTGTGTTCGTCCAGAACCTTGCGGGCCACCCTGAAGCATTCCAGTGCCTGCGGCACGCCGCAATAGATGCCGACGATATGGATAGCCGCGCGGATCTGATCCCTGGTCACGCCATTGTTCAGCGCGCCTCTGCAATGTATCTCCCACTCGTGCATCTTTCCGAGCGCGCCGATCATCGCCAGATTCATCAGCGACCGCGTCCTGGGGTCGATTGCATCATCGCCCCATCCGAACCCCCAGCACCATGCCGTCATGGCCTCCTGAAACGGACGGGTGAAATCGTCGGCGACCGCCAGGTTCTTCTCCACATATTCCGCGCCAAGCGTAGCCTTCCGGTTTGAAAGGCCCTTTTCAAACAATTGGTTGTCCATTCCATCCCACTCACTGGATCGAGATCGCGATATTTCTGGTCCTCGGGCCGTTCCAAAGGGTTCGCCCGCCTTCTTCCGTCCTTATCCGGATTTGCCGGAACCTCCGAATGGCGTTTCGCCGCCGCCGGCATATCACTCGTTTGCAAATACGCGCCCGGATGGCAAGGCGCTCGACGGCGCATCGCGGAAAATGACCCGATGCCGGCAGCCTTCGAATATCCGCAGGGCTGGGGCCCGCAGATCCGTTCTGGGTGCGGCGCGCCGCCTCAAGCCGCCAGCAGCGACTTCAGGCGGATGTCGGGCGAGGCCAGCGCGGCGGCGTCGAGCCTCGACCGGGCGGCGACAAGCCTTTCCGCAAGCTTGATATCGCGGCCGACGGAGTTACCGCGTCCTATGCCGCTCGCCGCCAGCAGCACGCCATCGGCATCGAGGTGAAACAGCAGGAAGGCTTCGGCACCGATATCGCGCCGGACCGTGGTCGCGGCACCGTCGGACAGGCCCGAGACCTGGAGAGTGAGGTCGTATTGGTCGGACCAGAAATAGGGTATGGACGAGATGGCTTCGTTGCCGCCCAGCATGTTTCTTGCCGCGAGATTGCCCTGGTCCTGCGCGTTGCGCCACGCTTCGAGCCGGACCCGGCGACCGCCATAGACCGGCAGGGGAAAGGAGCAGCAGTCGCCGGCCGCGAAGACGTTGGGAGCGGTCGTGCGCAGCCTGTCGTCGACGGCTATGCCGTTCTCGATATCGAGCCCGGCGGCTTCCGCGAGCGCCGTGTTCGGCAGGGCGCCGATGCCGACGACCACGGTGTCGACGGTCAGTACGGTGCCATCGGCCAGTTCGATATGGGCCGCCGCGTCGTCCTCCTTGATGGCGGAAATGCCGATACCGACCCGGAGATCGACGCCTTCGGCCGCGTGCCGGGCGGCAATGACCCCGGCGATCGCTTCGGGAACACCGCGCATCAGCACCCGGGGCTGCGCCTCCACCACCGTCACCGCCGTGCCGAGTGTCCGGGCGGTCG
>JAGRLJ010000027.1:16094-21381 GCA_020441805.1 Rhizobiaceae bacterium | reverse complement strand
TCCCGAGCGCCGCGGCCTGGTCTGGCTCAGGGCGGCGTCGCAAGCCTTGCAGCCGCTGGCGATCGCGCTGGTGCTGGGCGCGGCCGTGCTGCTGATCGCCGGGCATAATCCGCTCGAAGTCTATCGTCTGCTCTTCGTCGAATCCTTCGGTTCGACCAAGCGCATCGCTTCGACGCTCGCGGCCGCCACGCCGCTGATCTTCACAGGGCTTGCCACCGCCATCGCCTTCCGCACCGGCGCCTTCAATGTCGGTGTCGAGGGCTGCGTCAATGTCGGCGGCCTCGCCGCCGCCTTTGTCGGCTTCACCTTCGCGACGCTGTCGGGCTTCGTGCTCCTGCCGATGGCGATCCTCGCCTCGATGGCTGTGGGCGCGCTCTGGATGCTGATCCCGGCCTTCCTCAAGTCGCGGCTCGACGTCGACGAGGTCGTGACCACGCTGATGCTGAACTTCATCGCCATCAGCCTCACCGCCTGGCTGGTCAACGGACCGCTGCTCGCGCCCGGCTCGGCCAATTCCGCGACGCCGATGATTTCGGAAGCCGCCCGCCTGCCCAAGCTCATGCGCGGCTCGACGCTCAATGCCGGCTTCCTGATCGCGCTCGCCTGTGTCGTCGCCTACTGGCTCTGGGGCAAATGGGCGGCGCTCGGCTTCGAAACGCGGCTTGCCGGGATGAATGCCCGCTTCTCCACCGCCATCGGCCTCGACGTGCCCGGCCTCGTCTTCAAGATGATGCTGCTCTCGGGCGTGATCGGCGGCTTGGCCGGCGGCGTCCACGCGCTCGGCACCGTGTTCCGTTACGTTTCCGGCTTCTCGCCCGGCTATGGCTTCGTCGGCATCGCGGTGGCGCTGCTCGGGCGCGGCAATGCCTGGGGCATGCTGCTGGCGGCGATCCTGTTCGGCGCGCTCGCCACGTCGGGCGCGACCATCCAGCTCTTCAGCAGCGTGCCGATCGAGATCGTCAACGTTTTGCAGGGCCTGGTCATGATCTTCGCGGTGGCCCGTATCGGCCGTCTCTGGAAAGGGCGTGCGCCATGATCGACAATCTCATCCACGCCGCCCTGATCATGACCACGCCGGTGCTGCTGGCGGCGATCGGCGGGCTGATCAACCGCATCGGCGGCATCGTCAATATCGGCCTCGATTCCTCGATGCTGGTGGGCGCTCTGGTCGCCGTCATCCTCGCGGCCGGCAACGGCAGCTGGGCGGTGGCGCTGGCCGGCGCCGGGCTTGCGGGCGCCGTCATGGGCCTCCTGATGTCGCTGACGATCACGCGGCTCGACGCCAACGAGATCATCGTCGGACTCGGCTTCAACATCGTCGCGGCCGGCCTCGTCCGCTTCTTCCTCAAATCCGCCTATGACACGTCGGGCACGCTCAGCCTGCCGGATGTGACCCGCCTGCCGCGCTGGGACATTCCCGTGGTCCAGGACATTCCCGTTCTCGGCGCGATCCTGTCGGGCCACGACGTGCTGACCTGGGCGGCATGGCTCATGGTCCCGGCCACGGTCTGGTTCCTGCGCCGGACCCGGCCCGGGCTGCGGCTCAGGGCTGCCGGCGCCGGGCCTCGCGCGGCGCGCGCGCTCGGCCTCGATCCGCTCTTCACCCGCGACATGTCGACCGTCTTCGCCGGGCTGATGTCCGGTCTGGCCGGGGCCTATCTCTCGATCGGCGTCGTCGGGGTCTTCAACGAAGGGATCACCGCCGGCCGTGGCTTCATCGCGCTCGCAGCCTTCTATTTCGGCCGCAACCGGCCGGTGCTCACCGCCATCGGCGCGCTGCTGTTCGGTTTCTTCGATGCCTTCCAGATCCGCCTGCAAGGACGCGGCGTTCCGGCCGAACTGGTCCAGATGCTGCCCTATGCGATGGTCGTCGTCATCCTCACCTTCATTGCGATTTCGGCCCGCCGGGCCCGTGGAGCACGCTCATGACCGAAAGACCCCAGGCCGAAAGACCCAAGACCGCGCTCCTGCTGGTCGATGTCATCAATTCCTTCTTCGAACGCGGCCATCCGAACTATTACGAGGGGGTCGAGGACGTGCTCGATCCGATGCGCCGGCTGCGCGAGGCCGCGCGCGCGAGCGGGGCGATCACCGTCCATGCCGTGGAACGCCACCGGCCGGGCTTCGACGATTTCGAATGGCGCAAGCTGCCGATCCATCATCTCGAGGATGCGCATGACGCCGACTTCTTCGCGGATTTCCGTCCCGAGGGCGAGAACGAGACGACGGTCTGCAAGCGCCGATTCAGTGCCTTCTTCGCCACCGACCTCGCGCTTTTCCTCACCGAGCAGAAGGTGAACCGCGTCATCGTCGCCGGCGTCAAGACCAATGTCTGTATCCGCGCCACCGCGCAGGATGCCTTCGCCAACGGTTTCGAGCCAGTGCTGGTGCGCGAGGCGACCAATTCCAACCGGCCGCATCTGGCGGCAGCCTCGCTGGAGGATATCGACCGCTATATGGGCCGGGTCGTCGGCCTTGAAGAAGGCCTGGAGATGCTGAAATGAGCCGCATCGCCATTACCGGCTATGCGAGCCTCGACCATGTGATCGTGCTCGACGGCGATGTCGTGCCCGGCCGCACCACGACCATCCTCAAGCGCTTCGCCGGCGCCTGGCCCCGGCTCGGCGGCGGTCCGGCCTATGTGGCGCTGGCGATCCATGCCGCCGGGGCGGGGGCGCCCACCCCGGTCAGCTGGGTCGGCGCCGACGAACTGGGCGGGAACTATGTGCGCCAGCTCGGGAAAGCGGGGATTTCCGGCGCGGGCATCGCCGCCGTTGCGGATGCGCGCACGCCGATCTCGGTGCTCGCCTACGATCAGGCCGGCGATTGCGCCTGCCTCTACGATCCGGGCCTGCCGTCCGGGATCGGACTGACCGAAGCGCAGCGCGAATTGGTCGGATCGTCCGACTGGGTCTGCGTCACCATCGGCCCCAGGCCGGTGACCGACGAGATCCTGGCGCTTCTGCGCGATGGCCAGAAGCTCGCCTGGATCGTGAAGAACGACCCGCGGGCGATCACGCCCGAACAGTCCGCCGCGCTTTTCGAGCGGGCCGACGTCGTCTTCTGCAACGGCCGGGAGCGTGCCTTCCTCGAGGAAGCGCGCGCCGCCGGCCGGACCCCGCGCGCCGGCCAGATCCTGATCGAGACGCAGGGCCGTCGCGGCGCGCTCTTCCTGCGTGGGGAAGAAAGCCGTTCCGTCGCCGCCGAGCCGGTGGATGTCGCCGACCCGACCGGCGCCGGCGATACCTTTGCCGGCGGCGTCCTCGCCGCCATCATGAAGGGTGAAACCGATCTCGAAGCGATCGGCCGGGCGGGCACCGCCGCGGCGCGGGCGCTTCTCATCGACCGGAAATCCGAAGAAAGCTGAAAGCATGACCGAAAAAGAACAAACCAATCGAGCCTGGTATATCGGTGCCAAACGCGAGGAAGTCGGCAAGGCCGCCATCCTCGTCGGCGATCCCGCCCGCATCGCCCGCATCGCCGAGCACCTGACGGACGTGCATTTCGTCCCCGAGAACCGGGGGCTGAAGACCGTCACCGGCACGCGCGCCGGCCAGCGCGTCACTGTCTCGGCCTTCGGCATGGGCGCGCCGATCGCGACCATCGTCCTGCACGAACTGCATGCGCTCGGCATCTCGACCTTCCTGCGCATCGGCACGGCCATGGCGGTCAGGCCCGCCAGGCTCGGCGACTTCGTGCTGGCGGACGGCGCGCTCCGGGCGGACGGCACCTCCAATACCTACGCGCCGCTCGGCTTCCCGGCCATCGCCGATTTCGAGCTCAACACCGCATTGCGCAACCGCCTCACGACCAGCGGCCGCCCCTGGCACGCCGGCATATACGGCACCTATGACGGCTTCTACACCGAGATGTTCGGTCTCTCGGGCGAGCGCCGGGAGATGATCGGCAAGCTCAAGGACGACATCCAGCGCCTCGGGCTGATCGGCACCGACATGGAGACCTCGGCGCTGCTCACCGCCGCCCGCATCCTGCGCGTCCGCGCCTCCACGCTCTGCGTGGCGACCGTCGACGCCGAGACGCAGGCCAAGATCGGAGACGACGAAATGGCCGTGCTGGAGCGGGAGATGTTCGAGATCGCGCTCGATGTCTGTGCAAGCCTGGCGGCAAGAGCCTAAATCAAGACCTGAAAGGACAAGGGATATGGAACCGATTTCCACCCGCTACTTCAATTCGCTGATCGAGCGCCTCGAGACGGTGCGCGACAATCAGGCCGGCTCCATCGACAGGGCCGCCGAGATGTGCGCCAGGTCGATCGCGGCCGGCAAGCTCGCCTTCACCTTCGGCACCGGGCACGGCGCCATTCCGGCGCTGGAAAGCTTCCCGCGCACCGGCACCATCGTCGGCTTCCGGCCGATCGTCGAGAGCACCATGATCTCGTTCCACCATGTCTGGGGCGACATGGGCGCCCGGCAATATCGCTTCATCCATTCGCAGGAGGGCTATGGCCGGGCGATCATGCGGTCGCACCAGCTCGATCCGGCCGATACGATGATCCTGTTCTCGCATTCGGGCATCAACGCCGTGATCATGGACATCGCCATGGAATGCAAGGAGCGCGGCATCGGCCTGATCGGGGTCACCTCGATCCCGCATTCCTCCGCCACGCCATCGCGGCATTCGTCCGGCAAGCGGCTGTTCGAGGTCGCCGACGTGGTGGTCGATACCGGCGCCGCGCTCGCCGACTCGGCCGTCCGGATCGAGGGCCTGGAGCATCCGGTCGGCCCGACCTCGACCAGCGTCACCATCGCCATCGCCCATGCCATCGTCTCGACCACGGCCGAGAAGCTCGTCAAGCAGGGCATCACGCCGGGCGTCATGGTCAGCCCCAACACAACCAGCAAGGAAGCGGCCAACATCCAGAACGACGCCAATTACGAGGCGCTCTGGGCGCGGCTGAGGGATCGCTGATGGACCGCAAGCTTTATATCGACGGGCGCTGGTGCGATGCGCTCGCCGGCGGCACCGCCGTCATCCACGATCCGGCGACGGGCGAGCCCGTCGGCACCAGCGCGATCGCCATGGCGGCCGATGTCGACGCCGCCGTAGCCGCCGCCAGCCGGGCCTTCCCGGCCTGGGCGGCGACCCATCCCGACCGGCGCGCGCGCATCATGCATCGCGCCGCCGACCTGATCGAGGAACGCATCGACGCCATCGCCGAGATGCTGACCCGCGAGCAGGGCAAGCCGGTTCCGGATTCGAAGAAGGAAATCTCCTTCGGCATCGCGGTCATCCGCTACTATGCCGAGGAGGGGCGGCGCGTCCAGGG
>JAGRLJ010000027.1:4249-15950 GCA_020441805.1 Rhizobiaceae bacterium | reverse complement strand
CCGCCGCACGAAACGCCGCTCGCGATCGGCATGGTGGTGAAATGCTTCGAGGATGCGGGGCTTCCCGCCGGTGTGCTCAACGACATTCCCGGCACCGGCCCGGAAGTCGGCGCGGCGCTCTCGGCCCATGACGGCGTGCATATGATCACCGCCACGGCCTCCGTTCCGGCGGGCCAGGCCATCATGCGGGCCGCGGCCGGCAATCTCAAGCGGCTCTCGCTGGAACTTGGCGGCCAGAGCCCCTTCCTGGTGCTCGACGATGCCGATCCGGCGGAAGCCGCCGCGGCGGCTGCGCGGCGCTCCTTCTCCAATATGGGCCAGATCTGCATCGCGGTGAACCGCATCATCGTCTCGCGCGGTATCCATGACCGCTTCGTCGAGGCGCTGGTGGCCGAGACGCGCAAGATCAGGCTCGGCCATGGCGTCGAGCCCGGCATATCCTACGGGCCGGTGCTCAACGAAAGCGTCCGCACCCGCACCGCGCGCCATCTCGACGACGCCGTCGCCCGCGGCGGCAGACTGCTCGTCGGCGGCACGATCCCCCGGGGCGGCCTCTACGACAAGGGCTTTTTCTACGAGCCCGCCGTTGTCGACCAGGTGCCGGAAGGCGCGCTGGCGACGACCGAGGAGACGTTCGGCCCGCTGGCCGCGGTGCAGGTGGCCGATAACGACGACCACGCGCTCCGCATCGCCAACTCGCTGCCCTTCGGGCTGGCGGCCTATGTCTTCTCCGGCGATCTCGAACGGGCCTGGCTGATCGCCGAGCGCCTGGAGGCCGGCGCCGTCGGCGTCAACGTCAACGACACGACCGAGCTGCAGGCACCCTTCGGCGGCTGGAAGATGAGCGGCATCGGCCGCGAGCTCGGCCCCGAGGGCCTGCATGCCTTCCTCGAAAAGAAGCATATCAAGCTCCGGCTCGGCCGCATGTAGCCGCTTTCGTCGGACCGCGATGGAAACGCGACGGGCCTGCCGGCCGGAACCGGCCGGCCCGTTCGCATGATCGGCCCCGAAAACCCGTCTGATATTTGATCTACGACAAATTCGCGAGGACGGGCCGGGTGTAGGACCACGGGCGACAGACGGCAGGTCTGCCTCGAAGGAGTGAAAATAATGAACAGATTTGGCAAGCTGCTTTTGGGTGCGGCGATCATGGGCCTCGTGAGCGGCGGTATCGCGAATGCGGCGGAAATCGAAGTGCATATGCTCAACAAGGGCGCCGACGGCATGATGGTCTTCGAGCCCGGCGCGGTCAAGGTCGCCAAGGGCGACACGGTGGCCTTCATCCCGACCGACAAGGGTCACAATGCCGAATCCATTCCCGACCTCCTTCCCGCCGGCGCTCAGCCGTTCAAGGGCAAGATGAACGAGGCGATCAAGGTCACGTTCGACGCTCCGGGCGTCTATGCCGTCAAATGCGCGCCGCATTTCGGCATGGGCATGGTGGCCATCGTGGTCGTCGATGACGCATCCGCCAATCTCGATGCCGTGAAGGCCGCCAAGCTTCCCAAGAAGGCGCGCGACCGAATGAACGCGGAACTGTCTTCCCTCGGACTCTGAACGGAAGAAAACCGGACTCTTCGGGACGGGCGACGATCATTCGCGCCCGTCCTTTCTCGTTCGGACGCGATCCTCCGTCCGAACCGGCGAAAATAACGGAAGTTTGTCCCCAGACAAAGTTCGCCGGATATCGCCCCGATAGGGTCGTCATGCTCGAAGGTTTCTTCATTCCATCGCAGGAGGCCAAGCGTCATGTCCGCGCCCTTCCGTACAGGCGTCCTTCGTCCGGCGACCGTCGAGACGGCTGACGGGCGCCTGCCATGAGCGGGTCGCCACTTTCCCGCTGGACGATGTCCTATTTCGCGGCGGCTCTCGTCTTCCTTCTGGCGGGGCTCGCCCTGATGGCCGGCGGCTTCGGCTTTCCGGCCAACGCGGTGGAGGCGCCCGATACGCTCGTCGTGGTGCACCTGATCGCGGTGGGCTGGCTCTGCCTGCTGTTCTGCGGCGCGCTGCTGCAATTCGTGCCCGTGCTGACGGCCAGCGAGGCGCGGCTCGGACGTCTCGCGGCGCCGGCTTTGCTTTCGATCGTGGGCGGCCTGGCGATGCTGGTCGCGGGCTTTCTCGCGATGGGAGGGCATGTCGGGGTCCCATCGTCGATCATGCTGCCGGGCGCGTTCCTGCTGATGGCGGGGCTGGGTGTGCTGGCGCTCTCCTTCGTCCTGACCATCCTCGGCGAGACGCGCCCCGGCCTGTCCTCCATCCTCGTCACTTTCGGACTGGCCGGCCTGACGGCGACGGCCTTGCTCGGCACGGGTTTCGCTGCCGCCCTGTCCGGCCTTTTCGACAGCGCCTTCCTGGACGGCCTGCTGCCGGCCGCCATCCCGTTCCACGGCGCTTTCGGACTGCTGGGCTGGATGACGGTGACCGCCATCGGGGTGAGCTACCGGCTCTTTTCCATGTTCGTGCTGGCGCCGGAGGCCACGGCGTCCGCCCGGCGCGTCGCGCTTTCGGCATCGGCGGCCCTGCTCGGCGGCCTCGCGGCGCTGTCGGCGGCCTTGTTCTCCGGCGGCGGGGTGGCCTGGGCCGTGAGCCTTCTGGCCGTCGCGCTCGCCTGTCTTCTCGCCTGCCTCTATCTCTCCGACATCGCCGCCATGTTCAGGGCGCGGCGCCGGCGGCAGCTCGAACTGAATTCGCAGGCAGGCGTCGTCGCCCTGGCCTTTCTGGCGGCGGGCCTGATCGCGCTCGCGGCGGGGCAGTTTCTCGAAACGGCCTGGCCGGTCACGCCCGCGGCATTCTACCTGCTCGCCATGGGTTGGCTCACCGGCCTCGGCCTCGCGCAGCTCTACAAGATCATTCCGTTCCTGACCTGGCTCGAAGGCTATGGCCCGGTCATGGGCAAGACCGCGGTGCCGCGCGTCCAGGACCTGGTGAGCGAAAGGGTGGCGCGGAAATGGTTCGTGCTCTATTTCGCATCCGTCGCCCTGGCATCGGCCCTGATGCTGGCGGGCATGCCGACCGGCTTCCGGATCGCGGCCGTGCTCCAGTTCATCGCCGTCGCGGGCCTCGGCCTCGAATATGTGCGGGCACGCCGGCTGAGCTATGCGCCGGAGGCGCTCCGTCTCCCGGCCGGCGCGCGGCGGCCTCATCTCATTTATGCGGCTTACGGATAAGAGGAATCCAGACATGGCGATAGACTTCAAGGAACTGGACGTGCGTCCGATCCTCAGCGGCGGGGGAGAACCCTTTCAGGCCATCATGGCGGCGGTCGAGTCGCTCGCTCCGGGGCAGGGGCTCAGGCTGCTGGCGCCCTTCCGGCCACAGCCGCTCTTCTCCGTGATGGAGCGCAAGGGCTTCGGCCACGAGGTGAGCGAGCTGCCGGGCGGCGATTTCGAAGTGCGTTTCGCCCCGCGCATGGCCGACGTGATGGCCTCCGACAACATCGTCGAACCCGAGGCATGGCCCGATCCCGCTATCGAGCTCGATCTCACCAACCTCGATCCGCCGCAGCCGATGATCCGGATACTGGCCGAGCTTGAAACGCTCCCGGCGGGCGAGGTCCTGTTCGCGGTCCTGGCCCGCGAGCCGGTCTTTCTCTTCCCCGAACTGACGAAGCGCGGTCACCAATGGGCCGGCAATTTCGACCGGGAGGGCACCGCCTTCCGGATCCTGGTGCGCAGGGGAGCCGAGACATGACCGGCCCGGCCGACAAGGCGGCCCTCATCCGCCACGCATTGCGCGGTGTCATCGATCCCGAGATCGGCCGCAGCGTCGTGGATGTCGGTCTGATCTACGGCATCCATGTCGAGACCGACGGCAAGGCGGTGATCGAGATGACGACGACGACCCGCGGCTGCCCGGCGACCCGCTATCTCATGGACGCCGTCCGGGAAAGGGCGCTCGACACCGCCATTGCCGGCGATGTCGAGGTGCGGCTGACCTACGATCCTCCCTGGTCGCCGGATATGATGGCCGATTGACCCCCGGCCGGATCGTCAGCCGATGGGCTGGCGCCGCTTTCGCAGCAGCATCGGCGCATGTTCGGTAAGGAAGAGCCCGAAGGCTGCGAGCCAGAGCAGGCCGGCCACGGCATAGATTTCGTGGGCATGATCGGGCGCGATCGCCGTCAGGGGCCGGATGACGGCGCAGAGCACGATGGCGATATAGGCGAGGTTCGTCGCGAGCGACGATGTCAGCTCCCGCCCGGTATGCCCGCGGGTCGCGCGGGTCATGACGGCGAGCATCATCGTCGCCACCGTGCCGATGGTGAGCACATGCATGGCCGAGGCCCTGTCGAAAAGGCCGATGGCGGCGGCGGCCAGGGCGGCGAAGCCGAGCGGTACGAAGACATAGGCGACATGCAGGATCGCGACCAGCGGTTCGGCCAGCGTCGTCCAGCCCCGCCAGCGGTGGAGCCGGCCGAGTTGCAGGACCGCCGCGACGGCGCAGGCGAGTGCGGTCACCGGCGATTCCGGAACGACCGCCCAGAGCGCGAGCGCGGCCACGGACAGCACGATGGCGGCGACATCGAACCGCGCATAGGGCGCCGGGAAATCCGTGCGGCCCCGCTTGGCCAGCCAGTTGCGGGTGAAGCTCGGCAGGATGCGCCCGCCGATGACGGTGACGAGGCCGACATAGGCGGCGACGGCGAAGCGCTGGGAATAATCGGGTGCGCCGCGCATCAGCGTTTCGTAGTGGAAGCAGATATTGGCGGCCGCCAGCACGCCGAGCCCCGCCACCACCTTGAGATCGGCCCATTTCCGACCGGCGACGACCTCGCGCACGCAAATGAACAGAAGGGTCGGCAGGAAGAGCGCATCCATGACCGCCGCGGCCGTGGTTCCGATCAGGCCGGGCGCCAGCATGGCGGCGCGGCCGAGGCACCAGAGCGTGAAAAGCGCCATCAGGGGCGGGCCGGATACCGGGAGCCGGCCGGTCCAGTTGGGCACGGCCGTCAGCAGGAAGCCGGCGAGCACGGCGCTTGCGAAGCCGAACAGCATTTCGTGGCCGTGCCAGGCGAGCGCCCCGTAATCCCCGCCGACGGCGATATCGGCGGCGAGGGCCACGATCCACAGCGCCATCGCCACGCATGCCCAGACGGCGGCGCCGAGAAAGAAGGGCCTGAATCCATAGGAAAACAGCACCGGCCCGGTCCGGAGCAGGCCGCGCGGCACCGCGCCGCGCCGGGCCTGCATTGCGTCGTCAACGTTTTTCATTCTTGCAACTCCATCTTCGGAGCGAAATCTAGGAGGCGGGGGCCGGCCTCTCTTTGCGTTATGGCAAGCATGGCGGCGAATATCGTCCGGGCCGGCCGCTCCGGCTCCGCATTTTCACCGCGAGCGAACGGCGGCGCGGCAAACCGTCCGTCGAACCGTGCCCGCGGGATTGGCAGGAGGAGCGTGGGCCTGTAGGCTCCAGACGCCTGCCGTATCCGGAGATTGCGCCTTGAAGATCGACAAGAGCCTCGTGAAGTCCTTTCCGCTGTTCGAGAAGATGCCGGATGACGACCTCGAGAGGCTTTTGTCCCAGGCCACGATACGCCGGATTCCGGCGGGCGACGCCGTCTTCGAGCAAGGCGGGGCCGCGACCCATTTCTTCCTCCTGCTCAACGGGCGGCTCAAGGTCACGCAGGTGACGCCGGACGGGCAGCAGATCATCGTCCGCGTCGTCCATCCCGGCGATCTCTTCGGTTTCGCCAAAGCGTTGCAGCGCCTCGATTATCCGGGGACGGCGCTTTGCGTTTCGGAAGCGCTGGCGCTGTGCTGGCCGACGGATCTCTGGCCGCGCTTCATCGACCGCAATCCCCAACTCGCGATCACGGCGCTCAACACGATCGGCCAAAGGCTCGACGAGGCGCATACGCGCATCAGAGAAATGTCGACCGAGGAGGTCGAGCGCCGCGTGGCGCATGCGGTCCTCCGGCTGAGCAAACAGGCGGGCAAGGCGGAGGATGCCGGCGTGCGCATCGATTTTCCCATCACGCGCCAGGACATAGCCGAGATGACAGGCACGACGCTTCATACCGTGTCGCGGATCATGAGCGCCTGGGAATCGAAGGGGCTGGTCTCGGGCGGGCGCCAGCGGCTGCTCGTCCGCAACGTTGCCGGCCTGAAGGCCCTCGCCGACGGCGCGAAGGCGGGATAGCCATGCGGCCGACGGGGTGCGGCGGCTTGCATTTTTCGCGCTCCGATGATCTGTGGGATTTCGTTGTGGAAACGATGAATGGCGTATTTGGCATATCGTTAATATGTAATGTAACCTGTTATGCAGGTCGGTGGAGTAACCGCGGCCGGGACAGGTCCGCGAAAAGGGTAGGGGGACGAGAATGAGCAACGAACTGGATTTCCTGAGCAGGCACGTCGCGAAGGGCAAGCTGAGCCGGCGTGATTTCCTCGGCCGCGCGGCGGCGCTCGGCGTGAGCGCGACTCTCGCGAACGGCCTGCTGGCATCGGCGGCCCGCGCCGAAGGTCCGGTCAAGGGCGGCCTGCTCAAGGCCGGCATGCAGGGCGGCTCGGCCACCGACAGCCTCGACCCCGCCATGTGGCAGAGCCAGGTTCCCTATTTCCTCGGCCGCCAATGGGCCGAGCAGCTCGTGCAGATCGACGCCAACGGCGAGCTCCAGCCGGCGCTGGCCGAGGAATGGGGCGCATCCGCCGACGCCAAGGTCTGGACCTTCAAGATCCGCAAGGGCGTGCAGTTCCACAACGGCAAGGAAATGACCCCGCAGGACGTGCTCGCCACCATGGAGCGCCATTCCGACGCCAATTCCAAATCGGGCGCGCTCGGCATCATGCAGGGCATCGACAAGATCTCCATCGACGGCCAGAACGTGGTCTTCACGCTGAAGGAGGCCAATGCCGACCTGCCCTTCCTGATGGACGACTACCACCTGATGATCCAGCCGAATGGCGGCAAGGACAATCCGACCGAGGCCATCGGCACCGGCCCCTACAAGATCACCGTCAACGAAGCCGGCGTCCGCCTCGGCGGCGAGAAATTCGCCGGCTACTGGCGCGACGACCGCGGCTTCGCCGACCAGATCGAAATTATCGTCATCAACGACGCGACCGCCCGCATGTCGGCGCTGCAAAGCGGCCAGGTGCACATGGTCAACCGCGTCGAGCCCAAAATCGTCGGCCTGATCAAGCGCCTGCCGGGCATCACCATCCAGAACGTGGCCGGCAAGGGGCACTATGTGTTCATCGCCCATTGCAACACCGCGCCCTTCGACAACAACGACCTCAGGCTCGCGCTGAAATATGCCGTCGACCGCGAGGAGATGGTGCAGAAGATCCTGATGGGCTACGGCTCGGTCGGCAACGACACGCCGATCAACAAGTCCTATCCGCTCTTCACCGAGATGGAGCAGCGCACCTTCGACCCCGACAAGGCGGCTTTCCACTACAAGAAATCGGGTCATTCCGGCTCGGTGCTGTTCCGCACCTCGGACGTGGCCTTCCCCGGCGCCATCGACGCGGCCCAGCTCTACCAGCAGAGCGCCGCCAAGGCGGGCATCACCATCGAGATCAAGCGCGAGCCGGGCGACGGCTACTGGTCGGAAGTCTGGAACAAGCAGCCCTTCTCGGCATCCTACTGGGGCGGCCGGCCGACCCAGGACCAGATGTATTCCACCGCCTACTATTCCAAGGCGGACTGGAACGACACCCGCTTCTTCAACGAGAAGTTCGACCAGATGCTGTTCCAGGCGCGCGCCGAGCTCGATGTCGACAAGCGCAAGAAGCTTTATGCCGACATGGGCCAGATCGTCCGCGACGAAGGCGGCGTGATCACGCCGATGTTCAACGACTTCATCGACGCCACCGGCCCGCAGGTCGGCGGCTGGCAGCCGGACGGCAACCAGGAAATGATGGGCGGCTACGCGCTGTCCAAATGCTGGCTCACGGCCTGAGACAGGCTGTGCGCCCATGTCCTCGTCGATCGTGAAGCTCATTGCCCAGCGCGTCGCGCTGGGTGTCCTGTTGTTGCTGGCCGTCTCGGTGCTGATCTTCGTCGGCACCAACCTGCTGCCGGGCGACGTCGCGCAATCCATTCTCGGCCAGTCGGCGACGCCGGTGGCGCTCGAGAATCTCAGAAAGGAAATGGGCCTCAACGATCCGGCCTATATCCGGTATTTCCGCTGGCTCTTCGGAATCCTCCAGGGCGATCTGGGCACCGCGCTCACCAGCAAGCTCGATATCGCCACCTCGATCAAGGAACGGCTGTGGAACACCCTGTTCCTGGCCTTCTGGGCGGCGGTCATCTCGGTGCCGCTGGCCATCGTCCTCGGCCTGCTCGCGGTGCGTTACCGCAACGGGCCGATCGACAAGCTGATCTCCGGCTTCGCGCTGGCCTCGACCTCGCTGCCGGAATTCTTCATCGGCTATCTGCTGGTCTTCTTCTTCGCCGTCACCTTCCCGATCTTCCCGGGCATCTCGACCGTCTATGACGGCATGCCCTTCCTGGAGAAGATGAAGGCGATCGCACTGCCCTGCACGGCGCTGACGCTGGTGGTGCTGGCGCATATGATGCGCATGACGCGGGCGGCGATCCTCAACGTCATGCAGTCGGCCTATATCGAGACCGCCGAGCTCAAGGGCCTATCGGCCTTCGAGATCATCCGCAAGCACGCCCTGCCGAACGCGATCGCGCCGATCATCAATGTCGTGATGATCAATCTCGCCTTCCTCATCGTCGGCGTGGTCGTGGTCGAGGTGATCTTCGTCTATCCCGGCATGGGGCAATATCTCGTCGACCATGTCGCCAAGCGCGACGTGCCGGTGGTGCAGGCCGTCGGCCTGATCTTCGCGGCCGTCTATATCTTCCTCAATGTCGTGGCCGACGTGGCGTCCATTCTCGCCAATCCGCGCCTCAGGCATCCGAAGTGAGGAGCGCACCATGAAACGTATTCCTCTCGGCGCATTGATCGGCCTCATCCTGACCGCGCTCTTCTTCTTCGTGGCGATCTTCGCCCCGTGGCTCGCGCCCTACGGACTCGGCGAGATCGTCGGCGACGTCTGGGAGCCGATGTCGGACAAGTTTCCGCTCGGCACCGACAATCTCGGCCGCGACCTGCTCTCGCGCATGATCTTCGGCGCGCGCACGACGATCCTGATCGCGGTCCTTTCGACCGCGCTTTCCTTCTCGCTCGGCTCGATCCTGGGCTTCACAGCGGCAGTGGTCGGCGGCTGGTTCGACATGCTGATGTCGCGCTTCGTCGATCTCCTGATGGCGATCCCGACACTGATCTTCGGCCTCGTGATCCTGTCGGTCCTGCCCTCGACGCTGGCGACGCTGATCATCGTCATGGGCGTGCTCGACGCCACCCGCGTCTACCGCCTGTCGCGGGCGGTGGCGGTCGATCTCAATGTCATGGATTTCGTCGAGGCGGCGAAGCTGCGCGGCGAGGGCAAATGGTGGGTGATCTTCGCCGAGATCCTGCCGAACGCGCTGTCGCCGCTCGTGTCGGAACTCGGGCTGCGCTTCATCTATGCCGTGCTGTTCCTCTCGGCGCTGTCCTTCCTCGGCCTCGGCGTGCAGCCGCCGGACGCGGACTGGGGCGGCATGGTCAAGGAGAACAAGGACGGGATCGTCTTCGGCATACCGGCGGCGCTGATCCCGGCGGCGGCGATCGCCGCGCTGGCCATCTCCGTCAACCTCGTCGCCGACTGGGTGCTCAACCGCACGACCGATCTCAAGGGAGGGCGCGGCAATGGCTGAGACGCTGCTCGACATCCGCAATCTCCGCATCGAGGCGACGACCTATCCGCCGGGCGAGCCGCCGCGCACGGTCACCATTGTCGACGGCGTCTCGCTGACGCTGGAGAAGGGCAAGGTGCTCGGCCTGATCGGCGAATCCGGCGCCGGCAAATCGACCATCGGCCTTTCGCCGATGGGCTATGGCCGGGGCGGCGTGCGCATCACCGGCGGAGAAGTCATCCTCAACGGACGCGATATCCTCAAGGCCGGCCGGCAGGGAGTCCGTGCGCTGCGCGGCAAGGAGGTCTGCTATGTGGCGCAGTCCGCCGCCGCCGCCTTCAATCCCGCCCAGCGGCTGATGGACCAGGTGGTGGAAAGCTCGCTCAAGCACGGCGTGGCCAGCCGCGCCGAGGCCGAGCGGCGCGCCGTGACCCTGTTCCGCAAGCTCAGCCTTCCCGATCCCGAGAATATCGGCCGCCGTTTTCCGCACCAGGTGTCCGGCGGCCAGTTGCAGCGGGTGATGACAGCCATGGCGCTCTGCCCCGAACCGGATCTCATCATCTTCGACGAACCGACCACGGCGCTCGACGTGACGACGCAGATCGACGTGCTGGCGGCGATCAAGGAGGCGATACGCTCGACCGGAGTGGCGGCGCTCTATATCACGCACGACCTCGCGGTCGTGGCGCAGGTGTCCGACGACATCATGGTGCTGCGCCACGGCAAGATGGTGGAGAAGGGAACGGCGCGCCAGATCATCCAGGAGCCGGGGGAGGCCTATACGCAGGCGCTGGTCTCGGTCCATCGCATCGAGCACCAGGAAAAGCCGCCGGGCCCGAAACCGGTCCTTTCGGTGCGCAATGTGACGGCGAGCTATGGCAACGGCGCCGTCAATGTGCTCAAGGACGTGTCGGTCGAGATCCATCCCGGCCAGACGCTCGCCGTGGTCGGGGAATCCGGCTCGGGCAAATCGACGCTGGCGCGCGCGATCACCGGCCTGTTGCCGCCGCAGCGCGGCGAGATCGTCTTCGACGGACGCAAGCTGCCCAACCGCCTTGCCGACCGCGGCAAGGAAGACCTGCGCCAGTTGCAGATGATCTACCAGATGGCCGACGTGGCGATGAATCCGCGCCATACGGTCGGGACTATCATCGGCCGGCCGCTGAGCTTCTATTTCGGCCTGCGCGGCGCGGAGCGCGACCGCCGGGTGAACGAACTGCTCGATGAAATCGAGATGGGCAAGGGCTTCATCGACCGCTATCCGGCCGAGCTGTCCGGCGGGCAGAAGCAGCGCGTCTGCATCGCCCGCGCGCTTGCCGCCAAGCCGAAGCTCATCATCTGCGACGAGGTAACCTCGGCGCTCGATCCACTGGTGGCGAACGGGATCCTCAAGCTCCTGCTCAATCTCCAGCAGATCGAGCAGGTCGCCTATCTCTTCATCACCCACGACATCGCCACGGTGAAGTCGATCGCCGATTCCATCGCCGTCATGTATCGCGGCGAGGTCGTGCGCTACGGCGCCAAGAGCCAGGTCCTCACCCCGCCTTTCGACGACTATACCGACCTGCTCCTGTCCTCGGTGCCGGAGATGGAGATCGGCTGGCTCGAAACGGCGATCGCGGGCAGGAAGATGGCGAGCGCCGGAAACTGATCGGACGAAGGCCTCCCGTTGGGAGGCGACCTCGTCCTTCGCTCAGTCGATCGGATGTCCCGTCGCCGGAGTCGACGGCCGCCGCGCGGCTCCCGGAACGGTGAGCGGATAGGGCCATTCGCGGCGGCCGAGCTTGGCGACAGCATCGACGATGCGGCTGAAGCTTTCTCTGGCGCGCGCCACCGTATGGCGTGCCCGGAGATAGCCGTGGACCAGGCCGGCTTCCTCATGCCACCAGGCCTTTCCGCCCGCCGCGAGGATACGGTCGCGATAGGCCTCGCCGTCGGAGGACAGGGGATCGCATTCGGCCGAAATGGTCACGGTGGGCGGAAGGCCGGTGAAATCGGTATCGGCCAGCGG
>JAGRLJ010000027.1:0-4127 GCA_020441805.1 Rhizobiaceae bacterium | reverse complement strand
CCGAGGCCGGGATAGATCAGCACCTGTCCGATCGGCTTGCGCGGATGCCGGCGGGTGGCATGCGCGACCGCCGCGGCGAGATTGCCGCCGGCGCTGTCGCCACAGAGCAGGATGGGGATGGTATATCCCTCCGCCACCCATTCGAAGGCCGCGAGCGAATCGTCGAAGGAGGCCGGATGCCTGTGCTCCGGCGCGAGGCGGTAATCGACGGAGACGACCTCGTAGCCGGTGCGATGGCAGATCTCGGCGCAGACATCGTCATGGCTTTCCAGGCCGCCGACGACGAAGCCGCCGCCATGGTAATAGATGACGACCGCATGGGCATCGTAGCGGCGGGCGCGGTAGCGGCGAACGGGGATCCTGCGGCCGGGCAGCGAGACCGTCATGGTTTCGGCCGAAACACCGTCCGGATAGCCGGTGAAGAATTCGCGGCACATGCGGTTGTAGACGTCGCGCTGCTGGTCGATCGTATAGTCGATCGTGTCGGGCGGATAGAAGGAATTGGTGCGGTCGATGAACGTCCAGGTCTCGATGTCGATCAGCTTGCTGTAGTCGGTCATGCTCTCCTCTGGCCGGCGCGGGGTCCGGGCGCCGCTGACGCTCCCATCGTGCCGGGCCGGACCATTGAGGGCGTATTTCGCGGGAAATGCAAGCCTTTCCGGAGGGAACCGGCACGGCGGGACTGCGCTAGGCCAGGTCTTCCAGCCGCACCCCGTCGAAGCGGCCGGTCATGGCGCGCACCGTGCCTTCGTCCGGCATCAGGCAGGCGGCGGTAGCGAGCGCGTCGGCGAGCGCGGCCGACGGCGCGGAAATCGATATCGACCGCCATGCCGCCGCCGCTGGCCGGCCGGTCGCGGGATCGAGGATATGGCCGTCCTGCCCGGCCCGGTCGAAGGTCGTGCCGAGCGGCGCGGAGGTCGCGAGCGCCCGCTGGCGCAGCGCGAGCCTCTCGCCGTCCGGCATCCGCACGGGCCAGTCGCCGCCTTCCGGCCGGCCGCCGAGCGCGCGCAGTTCGCCGGTGTCGATCAGGATGTCGGTCAGTCCCTCGGCCTCCAGGAAAGCCGCGATCCGGTCGGCGACATAGCCCTGGCCGATACCGTTCAGCGTCAGCGCCATGCCCGGTTCAAGCGTGATCGCCGCTTCGTCGAGGGCGATGCGCGCCCAGCCGGTGCGGCGTCGCGCCTGTTCGATCGCTTCGGCATCCGGCTTGTGGCCGGCGGCGGCGGACTCGGCCCAGAGCGCCCAGAGCGGCTGTACCGTCGGGTCGAAACGGCCACCGCTCGCCCGATGCACCGTGCCGGCCAGCGACAGGCAGTCGAGCAATTCGAACGGCGGGGCGTCGAGCCGGCCGTCGCGGTTGAGCCGCGAAAGCGCGCTGTCCCGCCGGTAGAGGCTGAGGATCGTTTCGAGCCGGTCGATCTCGGAGAGCACACGGGCGGTGATCGCGGCGGCATCGGGATGGTCCAGCCGGATGGAGGCGCGGGCGCCGAGCGCCTGCCCGGCCCAATGCAGGCGGGCCGGCGCGGCGCGCGCCACGGCGGGCAGGAGCGCCATGGCGGCGGAAATGGCGATGAGGCGGCGGCGGGAGATCATGGTTCAGCCTCCATGAGAATGGGAAAGAGTGTCCAGGCGGTCGAGATAGTCCTTGTCGTCGGGATCGGGCCGGGGGCCGGTCTCGACCGGGGTCAGCACCATGTCGTCGGTGATCGCCGAGAGCTTGACGATATGCCCGCCCTCGGCCCGGGCGAAGGCCTCGGCCTTTTCCGCGCTGGCGAAGGGCACGGTCTCGGGCGCGCCCATGCCACCCTCTCGGACGGAGCCGACGACGAAGAAGGCCCGGTCGGCCGCGATCCAGTTGCCGTCGCCGGGCTTGTCCCATGTCGCGCCCGGCGCGCCCATGTCGTTGACATAGATAGCGAGGATCGGCGCGATCTGTTCCGGCGCCCGGACATAGGCGATGGCGTCGCGCACCTGGCTGAAGAACAGCGGCGCGGGCATGCCCTCGAGATGGACCTGCGCCTTGGGGCCGGGATGTTCCAGCAGGTTCATCTGGCAATAGTGGCCCAGCGTCTGGGCATTCATGTCCTTCGGGGCGATGTCCTGCGCCGCCTTCTCTTCCTTGCAGCCGGCGAGCGCCAGGAGGCAGGCGGCCAGCACGAGCGCGACACGGATGAACTTGGTCATGGGACCACCTTTCTGAACGCGGCCCAGGCGATCGCGATCGCGGCGACGGGCCAGATCAGGATCGAGGCGGCGGACTGCCAGAGCGGGATCGCGCCGGCGGCGCCGCCGATCCCGCCCGCCGCCGCCGTCGCCTCGGCGGCCGAGAGGTTGAAGATGCGGAAGGCGTCGGCGGGGTTGGCGAGCAGGGCGAGCGGCAGCGCCCCGGTCGTGAACGCCCCGCCGCCGTCGGAAACGATCAGCGCCAGCAGCGCGAGATCGTAGAGGACCACCAGCGCCAGCCAGAGGCCGATGGCGAGGCCCGCCGCCCCGGACGGCCGCCGCGAAAGCGCGGAGAGCGCGTAGCCCGCGCCGAGGAAGGTCGCGCCGAGCACGACCGACGACCAGACCAGCCGCCAGAGCGCCGGCAATCCGGCAAGCGCCGAGCCGTCGGCCCAGAGGGCGACGGCGGCGGCGAGGCCGTAGCCCAGCCCGGTGGCGAGACCGAGAATGGCGAGATGCGCCAGCAGCTTGCCGGCCAGGATCTCCAGCCGCGAGACCGGATAGGTGAGGAGCAGCGGCAGCGTGCCGCGCTCGACCTCGCCCGCCACCGCGTCGAAGCTCATCAGCAGCGCGAGCAGCGGCACGAGATAGACCGACAGCGAGGTCAGCGACGCGACCGTGACCGAGAGCCGGTCGACGCCGAGATCGCCGGTCGGCGCCGCGCCGGCCGCCGTCAGCACCAGCGCGAACAGCACCATCATCACGGTCGCGATGGCGACCCAGCGGTTGCGGAAAGCGATGCGGAACTCGGAGACCGCGGTGGCGAGGATGCGGTTCATTGCCCGTCCCTCCGGCTGAAATGGCTGTAGATATCCTCGAGGCTGGGCGGGAGCAGGTCGAGATCGGCGACGGCGCCGCCCAGGGCGGTGACGCGGGCGAGAAGCGCAAGCTTGTCCGCCTGCGCGCAGGCGATGCGCAGCAGGCCGTCCTCGCCATAGACCGCTTCCGGCAGGGCCGCCGTCAGGACAGTGTCGGCGCCCGGCGCGGGCCGGACCAGGATCGAGACCGGCAACGCCGCGCGGGCGCGCAGCTCGCCCAGCGTGCCTTCGGCCACGAGTTGACCGCCTGACAGGATCAGGATGCGGTCGGTGCGGGCCTCCACTTCGGTGAGGACATGCGAGGACAAGAGGATCGACGCGCCCTCCGCCGCCAGCCCGTCCAAGAGATCGTAGAAGTCGCGCCGCGACACCGGGTCCAGCCCCGAGGTCGGCTCGTCGAGCACCAGGAGGCGCGGACGTCCGATCAGCGTCTGGGCCAGCCCCACGCGCTGGCGCATGCCCTTGGAATAGGTGCCGATCCGGCGGCGGGCGGCATGGGAAAGCCCGACCCGCGCCAGAAGATCCATCGCCCGGCGCGGGCTTTCGCCGCGCAAGGCGAGATAGTGGCGAAGCTGTTCCTCGCCGGTCAGCGCCGGATGAAAGGAGGCGTTTTCCGGCAGATAGGCGACCTGCATCCGCGCCGCGGGCGAACCCGGCGCCATGCCGCAGACCTCCACCGAGCCGCTGTCGAACGGGATCAGCCCGAGGATGATCTTCATCATCGTCGATTTGCCGGCGCCGTTGTGGCCGAGAAGCGCGGCGCGCTTTCCCGGCGCGAGCGCGAGCGAAACGTCCCGCAGCGCGTCCACGGCCTGAAACCGCTTAGTGAGACGTGATATCCGAAGGGTCGAAGTCATCGGTATTTCCTTGGGCCCAGCGTCCGGCGACCTCGGCCTCGAAAGGCAGGATTCCAGCCGGCACGGGTATGATCAGGGGTCGCATCAGCGGCGCGGAATCGCGCACGCCGCCGGGCAGCGTCGCCGGGAAGCTCTGCTGGCTCCAGCGCACGAGCTGCACCGCCGGCGCGCCCGTCAGGAGACGCGCGGCGGGTTGCGACCAGAGGATCTGGTCCATGAGGTCGTTGGG
>JAGRLJ010000249.1:2616-2971 GCA_020441805.1 Rhizobiaceae bacterium | reverse complement strand
TCGCGTCCCAGGAGGTGTTCTGGTATTCGACCTGCATGTTCAGCCGTTTGGCGATCTCGTTCATCGCGTCATATTCCCAGCCGATCTGCTGGCCGCTCTTGGGGTCGACGAATTGCAGCGGCGGATAGGCGTTTTCGGTCACCACAACCACCTTGCGTCCTTCGAGGTCCGGCAGGTCGGCGGCCTGCGCCGCGATCGGCAGGAGGACGGCGGCGGTGAGGCCGATAAGGAACTGGCGGCGCGAGGTCATGGTTGTGGCTCCGATGAGGTTGTGGCGGCAGAAATTGTCATATTCATCCGGCTGTTGGCAAGCACGGCGTGACCGGAAGGGCCATATCAGGCAGGTCCCGTCAGC
>JAGRLJ010000249.1:0-2542 GCA_020441805.1 Rhizobiaceae bacterium | reverse complement strand
GGCGGCCCAGCGGCCGAGGTCACCGATATCGTCGCCGATAAGGTTCCGCATCACGCAGTCGCTGTGCCGCGCGGGATCGCCGAGCGGCAGGCCGGTCACGGCGCGGATATGCTGCTCGAACTGCGAGACGACGCAGGCCGCCTCTGTCCAGTGGCCGGAATTGTGCACACGGGGCGCGATCTCGTTGGCGATCAGCCTGCCGCTCGCCTCGACGAAGAATTCGATGCCGATGACGCCGACATAACCGAGCCGGTCGAGCAGGCGCATGGCGGCGTCGCGGGCCTGGGCCGCCGTGTCGTCGCGGATTTCGGCCGGCAGGGTGGAGGTGTCCAGGATGCCGTTGCGATGGACATTTTCCGCCGGATCGTAGCATGCGGTCGAACCGTCGATCCCGCGCGCGGCGATGATCGAGATCTCGCGTTCGAAGGCCACGAAGCTTTCGAGGATCGATGGCACGCCGCCGAGCCTGCCATAGGCCCCGGCCGCGTCGTCGCCGGGCCGGAACACGATCTGTCCCTTGCCGTCATAACCGAGCCGGCGAGTTTTCAGCACGCCCGCGCCGCCGAATTCGGCAAGCGCGGCGTCGAGATCGGCCTGGCTGTCGATCGCGCGGAAGGCGGCGGTCGGGATACCGCATTCGTTGAGAAAGGTCTTCTCGACCAGCCGGTCCTGCGCGGCCTCGAGGGCGCGGGCCGGCGGATGGACGGGTTTGAGGCCCTCGAGAAAGCGCGCGGCGCCGACGGGCACATTCTCGAATTCGTAGGTGACGACGTCGCAGGCATCCGCCAGCTCGGCAAGGGCCGCCTGGTCGTCATAGGCCGCGACGATCTGGCGGTTTGCGAGTTGCAGGGCCGGGCAGTCTGGCTGCGGTTCGAGGATGATGGTTCGGAAATTGAGGCGGCTCGCGGCCATCGCCAGCATGCGGCCGAGCTGGCCGCCGCCAATGATGCCGATCGTCTTCATCGTCATGCTACTTGTCCATGGGATAGTCTGCGACGGATGCGCTCTGCTCCTCGCGCCAGGTGTCGAGGCGGTCGGCGAGTTCGTCATCCTCCAGCGCGAGAACGGCGGCGGCCAGGAGCGCGGCATTGATCGCGCCCGCCCGGCCGATGGCGAGCGTGCCCACCGGGATGCCGGCCGGCATCTGGACGATCGACAGCAGGCTGTCCTGGCCGGAAAGCGCCTTGGACTGGACCGGTACCCCGAAGACGGGCAGCGGCGTCATCGCCGCCGTCATGCCGGGGAGATGGGCTGCCCCGCCAGCGCCGGCGATGATGACCTTGAAGCCCTCGTCGCGCGCCGAGCGTGCGAAGTTGAACAGCCTTTCGGGCGTGCGGTGCGCCGAGATGATCCGGGATTCATAGGCGACCTCCAGCGCATCGAGCGTGTCGGCGGCATTCTTCATCGTCTCCCAGTCGGACTGGCTGCCCATGATGATGGCGACGGGAGGCTTCGAGAACTGCATGCTGGAACGGCCTTTCGTCAGGCGATGATGTCCGGGACGATCTGGTCCTCGATCTGGACGAGCTTGTCCTTGATCGCGAGCTTCTTCTTCTTCATGCGCTGAACTCTCAGCGCGTCGCAGCCCGTGGCGATCATGGCGTTGATGGCGGCATCGTAGTCCTCGTGCTCCTGCCTGAGGCGCGCCGCCGACAAACGCAATTCTGCCTGGTCCTGGTCTGGCATTCCGTGCTGTCCCCGTATCTGAAAGCGAGGCGAATTCCCCATTCCCCCACCGGCATCGATTTGCTCCTATCACATTCCGGCGGTTTACGGGAAGTTTTCCTTTCGCCTGAAATGACCTTCGACAAACGCTAATTTACATGGCACACTCCCCCCGTTGCAGCCTGAGACATCCGACGGGTGGATGGTCGGATGTGGGCAATATGGGAAGGAATGATATATGACCATTGAGGCTCATATCGAAACGCTCGAGAAAAAGCATGGAGCATTGGAACAGGCGCTCCACTCCGCGATGTTGCATCCCTCGACCAACGATAACGAAATTGCTGAACTCAAGAGGCAGAAACTTCGGGTAAAGGACCAGATCGAGCGGCTGCGTAGCCAGACCCAGCATTAATTCCACACATCCTTTGCATATGATCGGCCGCTGGCCGCCGCACCGCCAGGCAACACATTGAGGCGGGCCGGCCAGCGGCCGATCCCGTTCCGGGCCGGGAGACGAGCGGACAGCCGGAGACCGCGCCGGGGGCGTGAGGGTCAGGCCCAGAACTGATCGAGCCAGAAGCCGATCTTGCGGAAGCCCTGCGGATTGATCGCATAGATGCGCCGCGTGCCCTCGGAGGTCACGGAGACGAGCTGGTTGTCGAGCAGCGCCTTGAGATGTTGCGACACCGCCGGCCGGGATACGGGCAGCATCGCGGCGAGTTCGTTCACGGTCTTCGGCGCGCGCCGCAGCTCTTCCAGGAGGAAGCGGCGATTGGGGTCCGAAATGGCGGTGAAAGGGTCCACACTCATGGGCTGGACGCTACGGCAGAGCTTGCCGTTCGACAAGGTGTTTTGTGCGCCGCGCCTAAGATTT
>JAGRLJ010000248.1 GCA_020441805.1 Rhizobiaceae bacterium | reverse complement strand
GGCAACTTCCACCGCGCCCACCAGGCCGTCTATCTCGACGACCTGTTCAATACCGGGCGCGATCACGACTGGGCGATCGTCGGCGCCGGCGTGACCGGCTATGACGGCGCGATGCGCGACAAGCTGGCCGCGCAGGATTACCTGACGACCGTGGTCGAGCAGGATGTCGGCAAGTCGGCCGCGCGCGTGACCGGCGCGATGATCGACTTCCTCGATCCCGCCGACCGCGCGGGCATCATCGACAGGCTCACCGACCCCGCGATCCGCATCGTCTCGATGACCATTACCGAGGGCGGCTATTTCATCGACCCCGCCTCGGGCAGGTTCGATCCCGGGCATCCGGCGATCGTGGCGGATGCGGCCGACCCGTCCGATCCGAAGACCGTGTTCGGCATCATTCTCGCCGGCCTCAAGGCGCGGCGCGAGAAAGGCATCGCGCCGTTCACGGTCATGTCCTGCGACAATATTCCCGGCAACGGCCATGTGACGGAAAACGCCGTGGCGGGTCTCGCGCAGCTGTCGGACGATGCCGAATTCGCCGGCTGGATCGCGAAGAACGTCGCCTTTCCCAATTCGATGGTCGATCGCATCACGCCGGCCACCGGCGCGCGCGAGATCGACCATTGCCGCGAGACCTTCGGCGTGGACGACGCCTGGCCGGTCTATTGCGAGGAATTCAAGCAATGGGTGATGGAGGACAAGTTCACCGCCGGCCGGCCGGCGCTGGAGACGGTCGGCGTCACCTTCGTCGATGACGTCGCGCCCTTCGAACTGATGAAGATCCGCATCCTCAATGGCGGCCATGCGGCCATCGCCTATCCCGGCGCGCTGCTCGATATCCATTTCGTGCATGAGACGATGGCGGAGCCGCTGATCCGGGACTTCCTGCGCAAGCTCGAGACGACGGAGATCATCCCCTGCGTTCCGCCGGTGCCGAATACCGATCTCAAGGACTATTTCGCGCTGATCGAACGGCGTTTCGCCAATCCGAAGATCGGCGACACGGTGGCGCGGCTCGCGCAGGACGGCTCCAACCGCCAGCCGAAATTCATCCTGCCCTCGACCGTCGACCGGCTGGCCCGGGGCGAGGATGTGCAGGGCCTCGCGCTGGTCTCCGCGCTCTGGTGCCGCTATTTCGAGGGCGAGTCCGATTCGGGCAAGGCGATCGTCTTCAACGACGCCAGCGCCGACAGGCTGCGGACGGCGGCGCTGGCGTCGCGGCAGGATCCAGCCGGTTTCCTCGCGCTCAGGGATATTTTCGGCGCGGTCGGCGAGGACGACCGGTTCCGCGCACGCTTCAGGCAGGCATTGTCCTCCCTTCGCGGGAACGGCACGCGCGCGACGCTCTCGGCCTATATCGACGGCACCCTCGGAGAATGATATTCCGCGCCCCGGACCCTCCCGCTTCCGCACCGGAAGCGTGGGGGGCGGAACATCGATGAGGGGCGTGTCGCATGCCCCTCATCCTTTCTTCTGTTCGAACGAAGGGACGAGGCGGTTAGGGCATGGCGGACAAAGAGAATGGCAGGCTGGTGATTTTCGACTGCGACGGCGTTCTCGTCGACAGCGAGCCGATTTCCTTCGCCGTGCTGCGCGAGATGCTGGCCGAGGCCGGCCTGCGTCTCAGCGAGAGCTGGGCCTACGAGAATTTCCTCGGCCGGAGCATGGCGACCATCACCGCGATGGTGGCCCGGGAATATGCCCTCGAACTCGATGAAACGGCGCTATCGGCGATGCGCAGGCGCCTCTACGCCCGGTTCGAGGCGGAGCTCGAGCCGGTGCATGGCGTCGGCGACCTGCTGGCGGATTTCCGCCATCCCCATTGCGTCGCCTCGTCGAGCCAGCTTGAGCGTATCCGGCTCTGTCTCGGGCGAACCGGGCTGATCGAGTATTTCGAGCCCAATATCTATTCGGCCAGCATGGTGGCGAACGGCAAGCCGGCGCCCGACCTCTTCCTGCATGCCGCGCGCGCCATGGGCTATGCGCCGCGCGACTGCATCGTCATCGAGGACAGTCCCGCGGGCATCCGCGCCGCCAAGGCCGCCGGCATGACCGCCTTCGCCTTCACCGGTGCCTCGCACGCCATCGCCTCCAATCTCCGGCCCATTGTCGAAAGCTTGCAACCCGCTGTCATTTTTGATGATATGGCGCAACTTCCGGGGCTGATCGCGGCCACGGGGCGCTAGGGCGGAGCAATGGCAGAATACCTGGTTGCCGTGGATGTGGGCACCGGCAGCGCCCGGGCCGGAGTGCTCGACCGGCAGGGGAGGACGCTGGGACGCTCGGTCGTACCCATCGCCATGCGGGTGACCGGCGGCCGGTTCGCCGAACATGATTCCGGAGAGATCTGGAAGGCGGCCTGCCAGGCGGTGAAGGGCGCCCGCGACGAGGCGAAGATCGCGCCGGACGATGTCGCGGCGCTCGGCTTCGACGCGACCTGCTCCCTGGTCGTGCGCGACGCGGCCGGCAGGCCGCTGTCGGTCGCGGCCAACGGCGAGACCGGCTGGGACACCATCGCCTGGCTCGACCATCGGGCGATCGACGAGGCCCGGTCGCTGGGCGCGGCGGGTGGAGAGATGATACGCCATTCCGGCGGCACCGTCTCGCCCGAGATGCAGTTGCCGAAGCTCCTGTGGCTCAAACGGCACATGCCCGGAACCTGGGCGCGGGCCGGCATGATCTTCGACCTTGCGGACTTCCTGACCTGGCGGGCGACCGGCAGCCTGAAGCGCTCGCTCTGCACGCTGACCCCCAAATGGAACTATCTCAGCCACAGGGAGGAGGGATGGCGCCGCGAGGATGTCGCGCGGGCGGGCCTCGACGATCTTGGTGCCCGCGCCGGGATCATGGATATTCCCGCCGCCGTCGGCACGTCGCTCGGGCCGCTGAGCGCCGCGGCGGCGGCCGAACTGGGCCTGACGGAGAAGACCGTTGCGGCGCCGGGCATGGTCGACGCCTATGCCGGCCAGCTCGCGATGGTCGGACGCGACCTCGCCACGCCGGGGCAGGCCGGCCTGATCGGCGGGACCTCGAGCTGCCTGATGCGCTTTTCGCGGGAGCCGCGATTCCTGCCGTCGTTCTGGGGCCCCTATCGCGACGTGCTGCTGCCGGGCTGGTGGGTGATCGAGGGTGGGCAATCCGCGACCGGCGCCCTGCTCGACCATATCATCCGGACCCATGGCAACGGGCTCGAACCGACGCCCGGCACCCATGCGCTGCTGCTGGAGCGTATCGAGCATCTGATCGCCGAACAGGGCGATCGGTTCGGGTCCTCGATCCATGTCCTGCCGGATTTTCACGGCAACCGGTCGCCGCTGGCCGATGCCGGCGCCACCGGCGCCATCCACGGCCTGAACCTGGACGGTTCCTTCGACGGCCTGTGCGCGATCTATTATCGGGCGATGGTGGCGCTGGCCCTCGGCATCCGGCAGATCCTCGACCTCATGGCTTTCGACGGGCCGGTGACGACGATCCATCTTGGCGGCGGGCATGCGCGGAACGGCCTGCTGGCACGGCTTTATGCCGATGCGACGCGGCGGCAGGTCGCCGTTTCGGCGGGCGAGGAAGCCATGCTGCTCGGCACGGCCATGGCGGCGGCCGCGGCGGCGGGACTTCATCCCTCGCTCGCGGATGCCTGCCGGACCATGGCGCGGCCCGCGACGCTGATCGAACCCAATGAAATCCGCGCCCAGGCGCTCGATCGCGACTATCGCGTTTTTCTGCGCATGCAGGACCATCGTCGCGAGCTGGCCGCGATCGCCTGAAAGGGGTGGCGGTCCCATCGCCCCGAGCCGTGAACAGGACGACTTGCTGCGCAGGCGGACAACCTGCTAGGCAGGTCCCTGCATAATCTGAATCGGGATCGGATATCCGCGCGGTGTCGGGGGAGTAAAGGCATGAAGACAGTCATCATCGGGGGTAGCCACGCGGCCCTGTCCCTGGCGGCGCAGCTCAGGCATCTCTCGCCCGAGGCCGGGATCACGATCGTCAGCGCCGATGCGGAGCCGCCCTATCAGCGCCCGCCGCTCTCCAAGGGTTACATGTCCGGAAAGGTCGCTTTCGAGCAGGTGCTGCTCCGGCCCGAGGACTGGTACGAGCCCAACCGGATCGAGCTCCTGCGCGACGCCCGCGCCGAGGCGGTCGATCGCGGCGACCGGATCGTGACGCTGACCGACGGCCGCAGGATCGGCTACGACCGGCTGGTCTTCGCCACCGGCGCCCGGCCGCGCCGCCTGCCGGCCGAGATCGGCGGCCATCTGCCGAATGTCTATGTGATGCGCGACCACCGCGATGCGCTCAAGCTCATGGAGCGGATGAGGGAAGGCGCGCGGCTGGTGGTGATCGGCGGCGGCTATATCGGCCTGGAGGCCGCGTCCGAGGCGGCCAAGAAAGGTGTGTCCGTCACCGTCGTCGAGGCGGCCGACCGTATCCTCAAGCGCGTCGCCTCGGCCGAGACCGCCGACGATATCCGCGCGCTGCACAAGGCCCACGGCGTCGCCATCCTCGAAAACGCGCAGATCCACGAGATCCACGAGAAGAACGGCCTGGCCGATGGCGTGGTGCTGGCCGACGAGACCGTGATACCCGCCGACTTCATCGTCACGGGCATCGGCATCTATCCCGATATCGCGCTTGCCGGCACGGCCGGGCTGACCTGCGACAACGGGATCGTGGTCAACGAGCGGCTGGAGACCTCCGATCCCTCGATCTACGCCATCGGCGACTGTGCGGTGTTTCCCTATCGCGGCCGCGTGATCCGGCTGGAATCGGTGCAGAACGCCAACGATATGGGCATCGTCGCGGCCCACAACATCCTCGGCGAGGACAAGGCCTACCGGCCGGTGCCATGGTTCTGGTCGGACCAGTTCGAGCTCAAGCTCCAGATCGCCGGCCTGAATACCGGCTATGACCAGGTCGTGACCCGCAAGGGCCTGCGCGAGGGCGCGAAATCGCATTTCTATTTCCGCGACGGCACTTTCCTCGCCGCCGACTGCCTGAACGACGGCGCGGCCTATATGATGGCCCGCAAGATCCTCGAAGGCGGCAAGTTGCTGACGCCGTTGCAGGTGGCCGATCCGGACTTCAATCTCAAATCCCTGCTGTAGAGGGTCCCGCGCCGGACCCGGCCCGCAAAAGGCCGCGACCTTCGCCAACATCATCCCCGGCCGCGCGCCGAGGATAAGGATGAATCGCACGAACCCCGGATGCTCGGGACAGGCCCGAGCATGATGTAAAAGGGTGTGTCGGCGATCCGGAGGCCGGCAGGCCCGGCGCGGGCACCGGTCAGATGCTGAGGCAGAGATATTTGATCTCGATATAGTCGTCGATGCCGTATTTCGAGCCCTCGCGGCCCTGGCCGGATTGCTTGATGCCGCCGAAGGGTGCGACTTCGGTGGAGATCAGGCCGGTATTGATGCCGACCATGCCGTATTCGAGCGCCTCAGCCACCCGGAAGATCTTGGAGACATCCTTCGAGTAGAAATAGGAGGCCAGGCCGAATTCGGTATCGTTGGCCATCTCGATCACCTCGTCCTCGGTGTCGAACTTGAAGAGCGGGGCCACCGGACCGAAGGTCTCCTCGCGCGCCACCTTCATCTGCGTGGTGACGCCGGTCAGGATGGTCGGCTGGAAGAACAGGCCGCCGCGAGCATCCGGCTTGCCGCCGGTCGCGATCCTGGCGCCTTTCTCCAGCGCGTCGGCGATATGTTCCTCGACCTTGTCGACGGCGGCCCGGGTGATCAGCGGGCCGGCATTGACGCCCGCCTCGAAGCCGTCGCCGACCTTCATCGCGCTTACCCTGGCGGCGAGCTTCTCGGCGAAGGCGTCGTAAATGCCGGACTGGACATAGAGCCGGTTGGCACAGACGCAGGTCTGGCCGTTGTTGCGGTATTT
>JAGRLJ010000247.1 GCA_020441805.1 Rhizobiaceae bacterium | reverse complement strand
CCACGGCGTCGAAGGTCAGCATGGTGGAGGCGTGACGGGCCTTATAGTCGCGCACCGGCAGCAGATAGCACATGTCCGAAAAACGGCCCGAGGGTCCCTCGCCGCCATCCTTGAGCATGGCGAGCATGTCGGTCCTTGCCTGCCTGATCTCCTGCGCCGTGGCGCCGACCACGTGGCGCGCCATGATCGAGCTCGATGCCTGGCCGAGCGCGCAAGCCTTGACCTCGTGCGCGAAGCCGCTCACGCGGTCGCCCTCCATGGACAGCCAGACCCTGACGCGCGAGCCGCAGAGCTTGGAATGGGCCTGCGCCTGCGCGTCGGCATTCTCCAGCATTCCCGTCAGGGGAATATTGCCGGCGAATTCAAGGATCTTCGTGTTGTAGATATCATCCATGGACATGTCGGACCGTCGCAAAATTTCCATAGGCTCCGATGAGCCGGGCATGATTTTCCACCGTATCACGGAAAAACATCAAGGCCACCCTTTGCCAGCCCATGCACCTTCCTATATGTTATGTCGCGATGGGGTGACAGTATTGCAAGTGCAGTTCACGTTACCTGTTGTTTGGGAAACCGTGCGGAGGCTCTCTTCACTGAGACGAAGAACGCCGATGCCCCGGAACCCGCCAACGGAACCCATGCCTGCAGGGACAGGAGAATGGCCAGCGGCGAGTCGTCCGAATCTTAGCTTTCCGGCCCTTGAAGCCGGGAGATCGAGAGGCCATTGATGGATGCCATAGTCAAGCAGTTCCAGCGCGACGACGCGAACGAGAAACGCCCGAACCAGAAAGAGGCAGAGGAAGCCGTGCGCACGCTTCTGCGCTATATCGGCGAGGATCCCGACCGGGAGGGTCTTCGCGACACGCCGCGCCGCGTTGTCAAGTCCTATACCGAGCTTTATGGCGGCTACGGCCAGGATCCCGAGGATGTGCTCGGCCGCACCTTCGAGGAGGTCGCAGGCTATGACGATATCGTCTTCGTCAAGGATATCCCTTTCTTCTCGCATTGCGAGCATCACATGGTGCCGATCATCGGCAAGGNNGCATGTCGCCTATCTGCCGGACGGCCGCGTCCTCGGCCTGTCGAAGATCGCCCGGACCATCGACATCTTCGCCCGCCGGCTCCAGACGCAGGAGACGATGACGGCGCAGATCGCCAATGCGATCGACGAGATTTTGCAGCCCAAGGGCGTGGCCGTGCTGATCGAGGCCGATCATATGTGCATGGCGATGCGCGGCGTCCAGAAGATCGGCTCGTCGACGATGACCACGACCTTCACCGGCACCTTCAAACATGATCCGCGCGAACAGGCCCGGTTCATGTCCATGTTGCGCGGCCAGCATTTCCCGATATGACGGTCGCCTTCGCCGCACCGCCGACCGACAAGACGACGCTTGAGGAAGGCGCGGCCTTTTCGCCGAAATTCGATGCCAGCGGCCTGATCACCGCAGTCGTCGCCGATGCGGGCGACGGCGCAATCCTCATGCTCGCCCATATGAACGCCGAGGCGCTGTCGCTGACGCTTGAGACCGGCGTCGCCCATTATTGGAGCCGCTCGCGCAAGGCGATCTGGAAGAAGGGCGAAAGCTCCGGCAATCTCCAGACCGTGACGGAGATCCTGACCGATTGCGACCAGGATGCGATCCTGCTCAAGGTGGTTGTTGCGGGCCATGCGGCGACCTGCCATACCGGCCGCCGCTCCTGCTTTTATCGTGCGGTGCAAGTTGAAAATGGTGCAGCGCAACTAAAGTCGGTGGATGAACAGCGTCATTTCGACCCGGCGAAAGTTTACGGGAAATAGGCAACTGCCTCAATTCTGTCCATTTGCGGATACTGTTTGACTTTTTTTAACCGTCGCATGCATCAATAGTCATTATCGAACGTCATCCGGCAGAGACAGGATCGTGTCAGATGCTGAACTGGAGCTTCACCCGCCACGCCGAACCCGCCCCTTCGCTCGAAAACGGGGTATCGACCGTCGCCGGAACTCCGGGCCAGCCCGCCGATTCCCTCACTTCCAGCCAATCCAAGCTGGCCAAGCCCAAGCTGGCTCTCGCGCTCGGCGGCGGCGCCGCGCGCGGCTGGGCGCATATCGGTGTTCTCAAGGCGCTGGACGAGGAAGGTATCGAGGTCGGCATGATCGCCGGAACCTCGATCGGCGCGCTTGTCGGCGGCTGCTACATCGCCGGCAAGCTGGAGGAACTGGAGAGCTTCGCCCGGTCGCTGACGATGCGCCGCATGGCGGCCCTTCTCGATTTCACCATCGGCGGCGGCGGCCTGTTCGCCGGCATGCGGCTGACCCGGCGCATGCAGGACCATCTCGAAGGACTCGAGATCGAGCATCTCGATCGGAAATTCGTGGCCGTCGCAACGGAAATCCGGACCGGCCACGAGGTCTGGATCGATTCCGGCAATCTCATCACCGCCATCCGGGCATCCTACGCCCTGCCCGGCATCTTCGAGCCTGTCCAGTGCGGCAACCGGCTGCTGGTCGACGGCGCGCTCGTCAATCCGGTGCCGGTTTCGGTATGCCGCGCCTACGAGCAGCCGCTTGTGGTCGCCGTGAACCTGCACTACGACCTCTACGGGCGATCGGCGGTGGTCAAGCATGTAGCGAGCCGCCAGACGCCGCTCGAAAAGCAGCTCCAGAGCCAGAACGAGCTGACGAGACCGCCGCATATGGGCCTGACCGGCGTCATGGTCGAGGCCTTCAACATCATACAGGACCGGATTTCCCGGGCGCGCCTGGCCGGCGACCCGCCGGACCTCGCCTTGCAGCCGCGTCTTTCGGATATCGGACTGTCCGAATTCCACCGCGCGGCCGAGGCGATCGAGCGCGGCTACGACGAGGCCAAAGCCAAGATCGGCGAGATCAAGCGGATGCAGGACGCCGTCCGGGCCGGCTGGTGACCGGCCCGCCGCGCCGGATGGTTATCCGGCTATATAGGCCTTGATCGACTGGGCCTCGAACTCGATCTCGCGAATGCGCGACTTGACCACGTCGCCGATCGAAACCATTCCCGCTAGCTTGCCATCGGCCTCGACCGGGATGTGACGGCAGCGCTTCTCGCTCATCAGCGACATGAGGGCGTCGACGGTCATCTCCTCCGTGCAACGATGGACATTCGAGGTCATGGCGACCGACACCGTCTTTTTCAGCGCCTCGGCGCCATCCCGGGCAATAGCGTTCACGATATCTCGCTCGGAGAGAATTCCCTTGATCTGCTCGTTCATACCGAGAACCACCAGAGCGCCGATCCGGTTCTCCTGAAGCACGCGCGCGGCGTCTTCAAGCGTGGCATCGGGCCCGATCGTCAGAACGTTGCGGCCTTTCTCATCGAGTATCGCTCTTACGTGCATGCACATCTCCTCCATTCCAGTGGATGCAAAGCATGCCGGACCGTGGCCCGGTCGGATGCCACGCCGACGGAAACATGGTGCTCTCGAAATGCGACGAATGCAAGAAGAAGTGATCGCCGATATGAACGCGCGGGCCGATCAATGGCGCAGCGGCGGGTCGAACAGGCTGAATGTGAGATAGCCGAAGAGAAACCCGCCGAGATGGGCCTGCCAAGCGATGTTCTGGGACGAATCGACGCCGGCAAGCACGACGTTGAAGATCAACCAGAGCGCGACGAAAACCACGACCGAACGCTGCATCATCGCTTCCAGGATACCGAGTCGGGGCGCATAGCGGCCCGCCCGCATGCGGTCGGAGCCCAGCAGCGGCACGACGAAGCGGCAGCTCGCGCCGGCCATGGCCGACACCACGCCCGAGGCGCCGACGAGATAACTGTCCTCGAAATCGCTGAGCACGGCGAGGAAGAACGCGCTGAAGATCGCCGACAGGACCCAGAGCAGCGTGAACCGGGCCGCGCCGATGCGCGCGGCGAGCGGCGTCGCGAAAATCACCAGGAACAGCGAATTGGAAAGCAGATGCGCCCAGCCGCCATGTAACAGCGAATAGGCGACCGGTCCGCCGAAATAACCGACCGCATCCTGCTCGGCCAGGGGATGCAGGTATCGCGAGGGAATGAAAGCGCCCAGGAACATCAGCCAGCGATCCTGATCGACCGTCAGCACCCAGGACCGCAGCGCCTGGATCGCCACCATGATCGCGACATAGACCGTCAGGACGTCCGGAATGTTGAAGATCGGCTCGCGGGCGGGGCGACGACCGTCGAAACGGTCCCTTCTTTTCTCGACGAGCATGCTTCCGGCGTCTCCGATACGGTCCCGGCCCGTCATAGCAGCAAAAAAAATGCCGTCCAGCATTTCCGCGGGACGGCGTGACGGAGACTTGGAGATCTCGGGTGTCTAGTCGAGTGCCGAAGGACGACCTTCGATGACGTCGTTTTGCCATTTCCGCCGGACGCGGGCAATCGAAACCCTTTGTTAACCCTAACGCCTTTTCGCGTCATTCGCCATCGCGCTCTGGCATGGCTTTCGCTGCTTGTTCCTTCGCATGGGGAGCGGACATTCGCTCCCACCGGAATGACAAGGACGGGAAGAAGCCGATGCGACACAGAACGACCGAGGCCGTATTCAGCTATTTCAACGGTTTGCGGGGCAATCGGCCGGCCCCGCTCCGGGTCGAGATCGATCCGGCCGCCCTCAAGCCCGTTCTGCCCGACATCTTCATCATGGAGAAGGGCCGCGACGGCATCGTCCGGTTTCGGCTCGCCGGCACCCGGGTCTGTGCCATCCTGGGACGGGAACTGCGCGAAAGCGGTTTCGCGGATATCTGGGATCCAGCGGTCCGGCACCGCATGCGCCTCGCCGCCGACACCGTGCTCGCCAACCGCAAGGGGCTGGAGATCGCCGTGACGGCATTGGATGTCGATGGTGGAACGCTCGATCTGGAAATGCTGATGCTGCCGCTCTTTTCGCGCAGCGACCGGTGCGACCGGATCTTCGGATCGCTCGCGGCTTTTCAGACCCTGCCGCCGGTCGAATCGCAATTCCGCGTCCTATATCCCGCCGACCTGCTTTTCGAGCCCGCGCCGCCGCCGCGCGCATCCCATCCGCGCCACGACCCCCGGCCGCTCCATCCCGGCGCCAGGGCGGGTCACCTGACGGTGCTCGACGGCGGACGCCGCGATTGAACCCCTCGATATCCGCTCCTGCCCCCCATGCCGTTGACAGATCGTCGCGGGCTTCGCGGTGCATTTGAAAGCGGTGACCAAAGGTCCTATTGTCCGGCAACGGATTGCACGAACAGGGAATTCCGGCATGACGCAGCATGAGATCGCCATTGTCGGCGGAGGCCTCGCCGGCAGGATCGCGGCCCTGGCCTTCGCCCGGCATGGCTTCGACACTGTCCTCGTCGCTTCCGACGAAGGTCGCGACGACCGCCGCACCACGGCGCTGATGGATCATTCCATCGGCTTTCTCCGCGATCTCGGGATCTGGGACATGGTCCAGCCGGAAGCCGCGCCGCTCGCCACGATGCGGATCGTGGACGCGACGGGGCGCCTCATGCATGCGCCGACGGTGAGTTTCCGCGCCGCAGAGATCGGGCTCGACGCTTTCGGCTACAATATCCCGAACGCGCCTTTGCTGGCGATCCTCGGCCGCGAAATCGAAACGCTCGACAATATGACCCTGTGCCGGACGCACCTCGCTCACGCGGAACCGGCATCCGAGGCGGTGCGTCTCGGTCTCGCCGACGGATCGGAGATCGACGCCGCGCTCGTGGTCGCCGCGGATGGACGCAAGTCGCAGCTCCGCGAGGCGGCGGGCATCGCGGTCGATCACAAACACTATCCGCAAACGGCGGTCGTGCTCAATTTCACCCATGAACGGCCGCATGGCGGCGTGTCCACGGAATTTCACACCCGGACCGGGCCCTTCACCCAGGTGCCGCTGCCCGGCCTGCGATCGAGCCTGGTCTGGGTGGTGACGCCGCGGGAGGCCGAGGATATCCTGGCCCTCCCCGCGCCGGTCCTCGACCGGACGGTCGAAGACCGGATGCAGTCGATGCTCGGCAAGACCCGGGTCGAGGGCGCTCCGCAGGCCTGGCCGCTCTCGGCGATGACGGCGCGGCGCTTCGGAACCGGCCGTATCGCGCTGGTGGGAGAAGCCGCGCATGTCTTTCCGCCGATCGGCGCCCAGGGGCTCAATCTGAGCCTGCGCGATATAGAGACCGTGCTGGGACTGGCGCTCGACGCGCGGCGCAGCCATGCGGGCCTGGCGGTGGGCGAGGCCTACGACCGTCGGCGACGCACCGACATCGTGAGCCGGACGGCCGCGATCGACCTCTTCAACCGCTCGCTGCTGTCGGGCTTCCTGCCGGTGCAGATGCTGCGCGCCGCAGGGCTGCACATGCTCTCCGCCTTGCCGCCGCTCCGCTATCTCGCCATGAACGAAGGCGTGGCCCCGGGGCGCGGCGTCAGCCTGCTTCCGGCCTTCCTACGGGAAGAGATCCGCCGAAAACGCGCCTGACTTGACGACATAGAGCAGGCCCGACACCGTCGCCACCGAAATGACGGTGGTGATGAGCACCGTGGCGGAAGCACGCTCCTGCCAGGTGGAATATTGCTGCGCGATCACGAAGACATTGGTGGCGGTCGGAAGCGCGGCCAGCAGCAGAGCCGTCGCCACCCAGACCGGCGGATAGCTCCCGGTCAGGCCGAGATAGACATACATCACGAGCGGCAGGACGATGAGCTTGGCCGGCACGATATAGGGGATTTCGACCGGCACCCGCTTCAGCGGCCGCAATGCCAGCGTCACGCCCATCGCGAAGAGCGCGCAGGGTGCGGCGGCCTGCGCGAGATTGTCGATCATCGTCCCCAGAACCGCGGGCGGTTCGAAGCCGGTCGCGGCCGCGACGAAGCCTGCGGCTGTTGCTATGATGAAGGGATGGCTGGCGATCTTCGCCGCCACGTCGCGCGCCAGAACCAGCGGCGGCCGCCTGTCCCGGCCATCGAAGGCCATGAGCGCCGGCGCGACGATGAAATGCAGCATATTCTCGAAGGCGAAGATCAGGGCCAGCGGCAGCGCCGCCGCCTCGCCGAAGGCGGCAAGCGCGATGCCCGGGCCGAGATAACCGATATTGCCATAGGCCCCGGCCAGCCCCTGCACCGTCGCCTCGCCGACGGTGCTGCCCGTCGCGAAACGGCCCAGCAGGAAGACGACGAGGAAGATCGTATAGGTGGCCGCAAGGCTAGTGAGGATGAAGTCGAACCGCGCCAGTTCCTCAAGCGGCGTCCGACCGATGATCTTGAAGAAAAGCGCCGGCAGCGCGACATAGATGATGAAGATATTGAGCCAGCCGAGTGCGGCCTCGTCGAGCTTCCGCCAGCGGGCCGCGCCGTAGCCGAGCAGGATCAGGCCGAAGAAAGGCAGAACGAGGGAGGAAATTTCGGCCATGGGAAACGCCTGCGATCAGGTTGATTGATCGTCCAGTTATCCATCGCAATTCGACCGTGCAAGCGCCCGGCCGCACCGGGGCGTTCGCCTGGCGCGATTTTCCGTCCGCGCTCAGCCGATCTTCATCAGGATCGGGAATGTCTGCTGGAACCAGATCGCGAGATCGCTGACATAGCCGAGGATGAAGGCGAGGCCGGTCAGAACCAGAAGCGCGCCGATGACCTTCTCCATGATGCCGAGATGCCGGCGGAAGCGTCCGAGAAAAGCCATGAACATGCCCGAGAAGACGGCCGCCAGCCAGAACGGCACGGCGAGCCCCAGCGAATAGACGCCGAGCAGCGACGCACCCTGCCCCACCGTGTCCTGCGACGCCGCGACCGCCAGGATGGCGCCGAGGATGGGGCCGATGCAGGGCGTCCAGCCGAAGGCGAAGGCCAACCCCATCACATAGGCGCCAGTCAGCGTCGCCGGCTGCCCGCCGCCCTGGAAACGGGCTTCGCGCGAAAGGAACGGAATCCGGATCACGCCGAGGAAATTGAGACCCATCAGGACGATGATCGCGCCGCCGATCTGCGCCAGGATATCGAGATGGGTCCTGAGCAGCATGCCGATCGAGGTCGCCGACGCACCGAGTGCGACGAAGACCGTGGCGAAACCGAGGGTGAAGAAGAGTGACGACGCCAGGACCGCCCGCCGCGACG
>JAGRLJ010000246.1 GCA_020441805.1 Rhizobiaceae bacterium | reverse complement strand
GCGAGCCGCGCCTTCATGCCGCGTTCGAGCTTGCCCGAGCAGACGCGGGCAAAGGCGATGCGGTCGCGATGGTTGGGGTCCATGTTGGCCTGGATCTTGAAGACGAAGGCCGTCATCCGGTTCTCGCTGGCATGGACCGTCCTGACATCGGCCACCTGGTCGCGCGGCGGCGGGGCGAATTCGCCGAGCGCGTTGATCAGGTCGCGGACGCCGTAGTTCCGCAGCGCCGAGCCCCAGAAGACCGGCGTCATATGGCCTTCGAGGAAGGCGTCGACATCGAAGGGCTTGCAGGCCTCGGCGGCGAGATTGACCTCGTCGATGAAGGCTTCCTGCTCGTTCTGCGGCAGGCGGCTCGCCACCGCTTCCGGGCCGTTGACCTTCTTGGTCCGTTCCTCGGTGTCGGGACCGCGCACCTCGTTGGTGGCGAGGTGGTAGCTGCCACAGAAGGTCTTGGAGCGACCGATCGGCCAGGTGAGCGGCGCGGTGTCGAGCGCGAGCTTCTCCTCGACTTCGTCGAGGATCTCGAACGGGTCCCGGCTTTCGCGGTCCATCTTGTTGATGAAGGTGATGATCGGGATGTTGCGCAGGCGGCAGACCTCGAAGAGCTTCAGCGTGCGCGGCTCGATGCCCTTGGCGGCGTCGATGACCATCACGGCCGCGTCGACCGCCGTCAGCGTGCGGTAGGTGTCGTCGGCGAAGTCCTCATGGCCGGGCGTGTCGAGGATGTTGAAGACATTGCCGCCATATTCGAAGGTCATCACCGAAGTGACGACGGAAATGCCGCGCTCGCGCTCGATCTTCATCCAGTCCGACCGGGTCTGGATCCGGTCCTTCTTCGCCTTGACCTCGCCGGCGAGCTGGATCGCGCCGCCGAAAAGCAGGAGCTTTTCCGTCAGCGTGGTCTTGCCCGCGTCCGGATGCGCGATAATAGCGAAGGTGCGGCGGCGAGCGATCGCCTCGGCCAATTCGTCGGTCATCTCGAGAAAATCCTGTTGGTTGCCGGTTCTCTAGCGGCTTGGCGCGGCGAATGCAATTGACCAGCGCGGGGCGACGGGCGAGAAAGCCGTCATGACCAGTCCCATCGCCCCCCGCCCCCTCATCGGCCTCGTCCGCCTGCCGCATGGCGAAGGCTTGCAATTGCCGGCCTATGAAACGCCGGGTTCCGCCGGAATGGATATCCGGGCCGCCCTGCCCGAAGGCCAGACACTCAGCATCCGGCCGGGCAAGCGGGCGCTGGTGCCCAGCGGCTTCGTCCTCGAAATCCCGCCCGGCTACGAGGTACAGGTGCGGCCGCGTTCCGGGCTCGCCCTCAAGCACGGCGTTACCTGCCTCAACACGCCGGGCACGATCGACAGCGACTATCGCGGCGAGATACAGGTGCTGCTGATCAATCATGGCGACGAGCGTTTCGTCGTGGAACGCGGCATGCGGATCGCCCAGCTTGTCGTCGCGCCCGTGGTGCAGGCGACGGTCGAGGAACGGGCGCTCGCCAGCATGACCGAGCGCGGCGCCGGCGGCTTCGGCTCGACCGGGTTGCAATAGGCGATGCCAGCCGGCCGCGTGACGGATCGTTTCGACGCGCTGTCCCGGGAGCTGGCCAACGGCCGCTCGACGGCCTGCATCGTCCTCCGGCATCATACGCCGGTCTTTGCCTGGGGCGATGCAGGCCGGCCCTCCAGCGTCGCCTCGGTGCGCAAGAGCCTGATCGGCGCGCTCTACGGCATCCACGTGGCCGAGGGGCGCATCGATCCCGACGCCACGCTTGCCGGGATCGGTCTGGACGATCGCCTCGGCCTCACCGCGCTCGAAAAGACGGCGACGATCCGCGACCTGCTCTCGGCGCGGTCGGGCGTCTACCATCCATCCGTCCACGACACCCAGCGGGGCCGCCCCGCGCGCGGAGCGCATCCGCCCGGCACGCACTGGTTCTACAACAACTGGGATTTCAACGCGCTCGGCGCGATCTTCAACCGGCTCACCGGCGCCGACCTGTTCGAGGCCTTTGCCGAACGGATCGCCGGGCCGCTGGGCATGCAGGATTTCCACACCGGCGACTGCCGCTACCAGCATGGCCCCGAATCGCTGCATCCCGTCTACAAGATGCGGTTGAGTGCCCGCGACCTCGCCCGATTCGGGCAGCTTTACCTGAATGGCGGCGCATGGCTCGGCCGCCGCATCCTCGACCGGGACTGGATCGCCGAGAGCACCCGAAGCCACAGCCCGCTCGGCGGCGGCCGGGGCTACGGCTATCTCTGGTGGACTGCCGAGCCGCATGCGCCGGGCGATGCGCTTTCCGTCGACACGGCCATCTATTACGCCAGCGGCTATGGCGGCCAATATATCGTCGTCGTTCCCGATCTGGACGCCGTCGTCGTTCACCGGGCCGCCAATGTCGACAATGGCATCGACCATGCCGCCATGGGCCGGCTTCTGTCGCTGGCGATCAAGGCCTTGCGGGAGGAGGACAGATGACGGACGGGCCGCTGACATTCCGATCTGGATACAACCACGATCGCCGGTCGTTCCTCGCGCTCGCCGATCTTCTGCGCGACACGTTCGACATCGACATTTCCCGCCTCGACCGGTTCGGCGGGCCGGAACCCTCGTCCATGCCCTTCGCCTGGTTCGATGCCGATGGCCGCTGTGTCGCCAATTTCTCGGCCTTTTCCCTGCCGCTGGTCGTCGATGGCCGGATCGTGCGGGCGGCCGGCTACCAGTCCGGCGCGGTGAGGCCGGATTATCGCGGGCGCGGCCTCTATGGCGACCTCATGGTCCGCGCCTTCGGCTGGGCCGATGCGCGGGGCTTCGAGGCCGGCATATTGCTGACCGACAAGCCGGACCTCTATCGGCGCCATGGCTTCGAGGTCGTGCCGCAGCATGCGTTTCGGGGACAGGTCGTCCCGAAGCCGGCAAAAGGCAGGTCGCGGCGGCTTTCGATCGACGACGATACCGATCTTGCCCTGATGGCCGACCTGCTCGAAAGCCGCTGCGACCTGTCGCAACGCTTCGCCACACGGCGCCAGACGCAAACCTTCCTGCTCAATGCCTGCATCGATCCCGACATCCGGCTGTCGCATATTCCGGCGCTCGATACGATCGTCGCCTGGAAGACGGAGGACGGGACGCTGCGCCTGCTCGATGTCGTGACGCGGTACATGCCGGACATCGCCACGATCGTCGGCGCGCTCGGCGACGACGGCGCGGCGGTCGAAACCCTGTTCCCGCCCGACCTTCTCGGTTGGGACGGCGCACCGGTTCCCTTTTCGGGAAGCTGCGTGCTCATGATACGCCCCGGCCCGGAAGGCCCGGTGCCGGCGGGGCCTTTCATGCTGTCGCCGATGGCGGATTTCTGACCGGTCTTTTCCCGCCCCATGCCGCAAGATCCGCCGCGAACGCGGCTTCCGCTTCCCTCGGGCGCGGTGTTTGACACGGACGCGGCGCGGAACTATCACGACGGCGCCAAGGATGATCCGAATGACCCTCTCCATTATCGCCACCTATGCCCTCGCGCTGTTCGTCGTCGCCCTCATCCCCGGTCCGGGGATCACTGCGCTGGTGGCGCGCGCCCTCGGCACCAGTTTCCCCGAAAGCCTGGCCATGGCGGTCGGCATCTCGCTCGGCGACATCGTCTTCCTGACGGCGGTCGTGCTCGGCCTGTCGGTGGTGGCGCAGACCTTCGGCTTCGTCTTCCTGGTCATCAAATATGCGGGCGCGGCCTATCTCGCCTGGATGGCCTACAAGATCTGGACGTCGGGCATCGTCCGGACCGACGTCGCCGCCAGCCGCCGCGCGAGCCTCTGGCAGGCGATGCTGTCGGGCCTGATGGTGACGCTCGGCAATCCCAAGGCGATGCTGTTTTATCTCGCGCTGGTGCCGACGCTGATCGACATCACCCGGATCACATTCACCGACTATCTCGTCCTCGTCGCGGTCAGCGTCGCCGTGCTTCTCGTCGTCACCGTGCCCTATATCATGCTGGCGGCCAAGGCGCGCGACCTGCTCCGGCATCCATCCGCCCTGAAGCGGCTCAACAAGGCATCCGCCACCTTCCTCGCGGGAACCGCCGGCTATATCGCCATACGCTCGACCTGACAGAAAATTCCCTTCCGACGCCACGAAGCGGGTTGTTATTCCGGTTTTTTCCGATCCATCGACCGAAACTGTCTGGAAAGACGCGGAATTCCCTCCTAGTTTCTTCCGCAATGGAGAACACCGAAGGGAGAGCATCATGGCAGACGCAAAGAAGCCGGGCCGCGGCAAAGTCTATAACTCGATTACCGAAACCATCGGCGATACCCCGCTGGTCCGTCTCGACAAGCTGGCGAAGGACAAGGGCGTGAAGGCCAACCTGCTGGCCAAGCTCGAATTCTTCAACCCGATCGCCTCGGTCAAGGACCGCATCGGCGTGGCGATGATCGAATCGCTCGAGGCGCAGGGCAAGATATCGCCCGGAAAGTCGACCCTGATCGAGCCGACCTCCGGCAATACCGGCATCGCGCTCGCCTTCGCCGCCGCCGCCAAGGGCTACAAACTGATCCTCACCATGCCCGAGACCATGTCGCTCGAACGCCGCAAGATGCTGGCGCTGCTCGGCGCCGAACTGGTGCTGACCGAGGGCGCGAAAGGCATGAAGGGCGCGATCGCGAAAGCCGAGGAGCTGGCGCAGGCCACGCCCGGCGCCGTCATCCCGCAACAGTTCGAAAATCCGGCCAATCCGGAAATCCACCGCAAGACCACGGCCGAGGAGATCTGGAACGACACCGACGGCGCGGTCGATATCCTCGTCTCCGGCATCGGCACCGGCGGCACCATCACCGGCGCCGGC
>JAGRLJ010000026.1 GCA_020441805.1 Rhizobiaceae bacterium | reverse complement strand
TTTCGACGACATGATATTCCCCGTTTGGTTTCAGGTGGGAAAGCCTTTGGCTTTCTGGCCTTTTGTTTTGAGCCCCGTCCCAAGTCCCGCAATGGGCGTCAGTGGGGGGAGGGCGTTACCTTGCCCGGTCATCCTCGGGACAGGCCCGAGGATGACGGGGGCAGTCGTGACGCCCGCTCTGCCCCAGACGTGGCCTCCCTTGCAGTGTGGGTTGGGGTACGGCTTCTTTCTTTGGACCTACTGCGCCGGCCTGTAGATCTGGTCGAAGATGCCGCCGTCGCCGAAATGCTCGGGTTGGACCTTCTTCCAGCCGCCGAAGAGCGGGTCGTCGATCTTGACGAGGTTCAGCGCGGGCAGGGGCTTGTCGTCCTTGACCAGCTCCGGCTTGATCGGCCGGTAATGGTTCCTGGCGGCGATGGTCTGGCCTTCCTCGGAATAGAGATAATCCAGATAGGCCTCGGCTACCGTGCGCGTGCTTTTGGCGTCGGCATTGCCATCGACCAGCGCGACCGATGGCTGGGCGAGGATGGAAAGGCTCGGCGTCACGATCTCGAAGCCCGCATCCTTGAACTCGCCCTGGGCGAGATAGGCCTCGTTTTCCCAGGCGAGCAGCACGTCGCCGATCTCGCGCTGGGCGAAGGAGGTCAGCGAGCCCCGGGCGCCGGAATCGAGCACCGGCGCGCGCTTGTAGAGCTCGGCGATATAGGCCTTGACCTTCGCCTGGTCGCCGCCGAATTCCTTGTTCGCCCAGGCCCAGGCGGCGAGGTAGTTCCAGCGCGCGCCGCCCGATGTCTTCGGGTTCGGCGTCACGATCTGCACGTCGCCCTTGACCAGGTCGCCCCAGTCCTTGATGCCCTTGGGGTTGCCCTGGCGGACGAGGAAGACGATGGTCGACGTATAGGGTGCCGAGTCGTTCGGCAGCCGCGTCTTCCAGTTTTCCGGGATCTTGCCGGTCTTGCTGGCGATCGCGTCGATATCGCCTTCCAGCGCCAGCGTGACGACGTCGGCGTCGAGCCCGTCGATCACCGCGCGCGCCTGCTTGCCCGAGCCGCCATGCGACTGTTCGATCGTCACCGTCTCGCCGGTGTCCTTGAGCCACTTGGCGGCGAAGGCGGCGTTGAATTCCCTGTAGAGCTCGCGCGTCGGATCGTAGGAAACGTTGAGCAGCGTCTGGCCGGCATGGGCCGGCGCAATGCCCGAGACGGCGGCCGCCGCGCCGAAGACGGCGGCGGCCAGCGTATGGCGCAGTTTGAACATGGACGATGTGAGCATCGAAAGACCCTCCAGTTTTCGTTTGCAAATTAACTCTATCTAGTAGGTAGAGTTAGTCAACAAATGTCGACGAAATAGCAAGAGCCTTCCTCGTCCGGGCCCAATCCGGCCATTTCGGTGCTCGAGAAAAAGACGATTTCGGGATTATTCGTCCGGATTTCGGCGCATTAATAGAATTAAATTTCGATGTGGAAGTCGGATTCTCTATCCGGTAAAACGTTTTCGCGGGGCCGTCGAGGTTCAGCCGGCAAGCACGACCGCCGCGCGATTCTGCCCGTCGAGCGTATCGGCGATCGTGGCGTTGAACAGCACTTCGCGCGTCGCCTCCGCCACGCGGGCGAAGACATGGCGGATCTCGCATTCCTGCTCGGACAGACAGTCGTCGCATTTGCGGTAGGCTGTCTGCGACAGGCAGGGAAGCGGCGCGATCGGCCCGTCGATCATGCGCAGGATCTCGCCGAAAGTGATCTCCTCGGCCGGCTTGAGCAGCAGATAGCCGCCCTCCTTGCCGCGCTTGGACATGACCAGCCCGCGATGCTTGAGGTCGAGCAGGATCTGTTCGAGGAATTTCTTCGGAATCTTCTGCTGTTCGGCGATCTCGGCGATCAGCATCGGCCGCTTGTTGTCGGCCCGGGCAAGGGCCGCCAGCGCCCTGAGCGCATATTTCGCTTTTTGAGAAATCATTCCAAACGCCCGGAGCCGTGATTCTTGCCGAAGTCTAACCCATATTGGCTGTGCACTGTGAATAAAGGCTGATTTTGGGCGGTCCATCCGCCGGAAATCGCGCGCTTTCGGCTTTGTAAGGGCGTTTCGCGTATCGGCGTCGTGCGAGAGATATTTGCTCCCCGCCGCGCGCATGGGGAGAATGCGATTTCTGTCTCCCCGATGCCTCTCCTGCGATAATCCCGTCAATCCCAATCGCAGGACAAGACAATGAATATGATCAATCTGCCGACCGAGGCGCAATCGTTGAACGAGCAGATGGCCTCGCTCGATCTCGCCGGCCGGCTGTCGCTCGCCGCGAGCCTCGGTGGACGGGCTGTCTTCACGACCTCGCTCGGCATCGAGGACCAGGTGATCACCCATGTCATCGGCGAGCATCGCTACGACATCGACGTCGTGACGCTCGAGACCGGCCGCCTCTTTCCCGAGACCGTGAAGCTGATCGCCGATACCGAGGAGCGCTACGGCATCGACATCCGCCGCTACTATCCGGAAAAGGCCGATATCGACGCCTATGCCGCCCAATATGGCATGAACGGCTTCTATGACAGCGTCGAGGCGCGCCATGCCTGTTGCGGTGTCCGCAAGGTCAAGCCGCTCGCGCGCGCGCTGGCCGGCGCCACGGTCTGGGTCACCGGCCTTCGCCGCGGCCAGTCCGGCAACCGGGCCGACACGCCCTTCGCCGAATATGACGCCGAACGCAACCTGATCAAGATCAACCCGCTCGCCGACTGGGATATCGACCGCATCAACGGGCTGGTCGCCGACCAGGCGGTGCCGGTCAACCCGCTGCATGCCCGCGGCTATCCCTCGATCGGCTGCGAACCCTGCACCCGCGCCATCAAGCCCGGTGAGCCCGAGCGCGCCGGCCGCTGGTGGTGGGAAAACGACGAGAAGCGCGAATGCGGCTTGCATGTGCCGGACGCGGCCCTGCCGTCGCTGGAATCGAGCGAGCTTTAACCTCAACGGGGCATACCCCCCCTCTGTCCGGCTGGACAGAGGGGGGGTATGCCCCGCGGACCACGGTCCCAAAGGAAACGAAATGTCACATTCCGAATTCGACACCCATGCCAGGGATGCCGCCGCCCGCCCGCCGCTCGACCCCCATCTCAAGGCGCTGGAAAACGAGGCCATCCATATCTTTCGCGAGGTGGCCGGCGAGTTGGAGCGGCCGGTGATGCTCTATTCGATCGGCAAGGATTCCTCGGTCCTGCTGCATCTCGCGCGCAAGGCCTTCTATCCCGGCCGCGTGCCCTTCCCGCTGCTGCACATCGATACCGGCTGGAAATTCAAGGAGATGATCGCCTTCCGTGACAGGATGGTTGCGGATTACGACCTCGATCTCGTCGCCTATACCAATCCGCGCGGCAAGGCCGAGAATGTCACGCCCTTCAGCCACGGCTCGGCGCTTTATACCGACATCATGAAGACGGAGGCGCTGCGCCAGGCGCTCGACATGGGCAAGTATGATGCGGCTTTCGGCGGCGCCCGCCGCGACGAGGAGGCGAGCCGCGCCAAGGAGCGCATCTATTCCTTCCGCACGCCCGACCACAAATGGGACCCGCGCAACCAGCGCCCCGAGCTCTGGAACATCTATAACGGCCAGATCCGCCAGGGCGAGAGCGTGCGCGCCTTCCCGCTGTCGAACTGGACAGAAGTCGATATCTGGCGTTACATCCAGGCCGAGAACATTCCGATCGTGCCGCTCTATTTCGCCGGGGAACGTCCCGTCGTCGAGCGCGACGGCATGCTGATCCTGGCCGAGGACGAGCGTCTGGAGCTGCTGCCGGGCGAGGTGAAGCGGCGGGAGGTGATCCGCTTCCGCACGCTGGGCTGCTTTCCGCTGACCGGCGCGATCCGATCGACCGCGTCCACGCTGGACGAGATCATCGACGAGCTCGAAACCGCCACCGTCTCCGAACGCCAGGGCCGCGCGATCGATCGCGACCAGGCCGGCTCGATGGAAAAGAAGAAGCGCGAAGGATATTTCTGATGACCGCCCCCTCCAATCTCGCCGAGCTCCAGGCCCCGGCATCCGAAGCCGCGCGCGCGACCCGCGATTCCCGTCCGCTGCGCCTCATCACCTGCGGCTCGGTCGATGACGGCAAGTCGACGCTGATCGGCCGGCTGCTCTGGGACACCAAGGCGGTGAAGGAAGACCAGGCCGCCTCGCTCAAGCGCGATTCCGGCCAGCAGAACGATCTCGGCCTGCCCGATTTCGCCCTCCTGCTGGATGGCCTCCAGGCCGAGCGCGAACAGGGCATCACNNTCACCATCGATGTCGCCTATCGCTATTTCGCCACCGACCGCCGCGCCTTCATCGTCGCCGACACACCCGGCCACGAGCAATATACCCGCAACATGGCGACCGGCGCCTCGACCGCCGATCTCGCCGTGCTGCTGGTCGATGCCCGCGCGGGCCTGCTCGAACAGACCCGGCGCCATGCCACCATCGCCTCGCTGATGGGCATCCGTCAGTTCGTGCTCGCGGTCAACAAGATCGACCTCGTGGATTATTCCGAGACCCGTTTCCATGAAATCTCCCATGATTTCAAGGAACTCGCGCTCTCGCTCGGCGTGGGCAGGGTCACCGCCATCCCGGTCTCCGCCCTCAAGGGCGAGAATATCGTCTATGACGGCCGCGCCGCCATGCCCTGGTATGACGGCCCGACCATTGTCGAGACGCTGGAAAAGGCCACCGTCCGCTCGGCCCAGACCGTCGGGTTCCGCATGTCGGTGCAGCGCGTCTCGCGCCCGGGCGAGAGCTTCCGAGGCTATCAGGGCACCGTCTCGGGCGGCGCGGTCAAGCCGGGCGATTCGGTCGTCATCCTGCCCTCGGGCATGGTGGCGAATGTCTCCAGCATCGTCACCTTCGACCTTGTTCGCAACGCGGCCGTCGCGGGCGATGCCGTCACGCTGGTCCTCGACCGTCAGGTCGATGTCTCGCGCGGCGACATGATCGTCTCGATCGACAGCCAGCCGATGCAGGGCCTCGCCTTCGACGCCCAGCTCGTCGCGCTCCAGCCCGACGGCATCGAGCCGGGCAAGCGTTACTGGCTGAAATCCGGCTCGCGCCGCCAGCGCGTGCTGGTCGAGCCGAAGCTTCAGCTCGACCTCAGGTCGGGCGGATGGACTACCGCCGAGCGCCTGCCGATGAACGCCATCGGCAAGGTCGGCCTCGCTTTCGAGGAACAGGCGGTTTTCGACACATACGAGCAGAACCGCTCGACCGGCGCCTTCATCCTGATCGATCCCGACACCAACAACACGGTGGCCGGCGGCATGATCACCGCGAGGCGAAGCGCCGTGGCCTCGATCCATGGCGAGGATGCGCGGGTCGTCCTGTCGCTCCCGGCCGATCTCGCCGACCGGATCATGGCAAGCCCGCTCTTCGCCGCCTGCCGAGACGAGGTGGAAATCCGCCGCACGACGGCGGCGCGCGCGGGTGAAGCCTTCGACCGGCTCGACACCTGACGGTCAAGCCGCCCGAGGCCATGAGACCGCGGGCGGCTCAAACACGCCAATCGCGAATGTATCGGACGGGCGGCGGCAGGATTTCGACATGCCGCGGTTGAAATGCTGCTGCCGCCCGGTTGCATCGCGCCGTCGGAAGCGATGAGCCGCTCCGTGCCCGGCAACCTTGCGGCGATAAGCCGGAGCCGGCGCGCCGAATGTCCCGATCGGTCCAGAACTGGCCGGCCTTCTGTCGTATATCGCGCGGGGTTCGTTTCCCCCGGCAATGTCTATCGCTCGACGCGCTCCACCGGTCTTCACGTGAGGCCGGGGCAGTCGCGACGTGATCCGACAGCTTTCAAAGTCCCGCATTCCCCGCGAATTTCGTCGCCATCGCTCCGCTATGAAGCGGTGACGCGAAGACAACCTCACGCCGAGTATAAATTATGTTTTTCCTTAAAGTAGAAGTGATCACTAATTTTTGATTTTCTAAGAGGATGAGATGGTTGCTTTTTTATTAATCCGCGCCGAAACGTCGATGGACGTCAGTTCTCAGACCGGTTTATAGTAAATTTGAGCAGGTTGTGACGAATTAGGTTCTGATATCTGGCTTGTTTACATTGAATGGGAGAAAATATTCAGAAGGGAGAGGGTCTATGACGACGATACCGACAGATGCGCTTTTCGCGCAGCAATGGCATTTGCGTAATACGGCGATGGGAGAGTTCGATCTCAATGTCGTCGATGTGTGGGACGACTACACGGGCAAGGGCATAAAGGTGCTGGTTATTGATGGCGGTTTCGAGCACACCCATTTCGACCTGGTGGACAATTACGACACCGACCTCGACCACGACTATGCGTCCGGCGACGACGATGCGGCGCCTGGATCTTCAAGCGACAATCACGGCACGGCGGTGATGGGGATCATCGGCGCCGCCAGCAATGGGACCGGAGTTGTCGGGGTCGCCTTCGATGCGACGATGATCGGCGCCCGCATCACCTTTGGCATCAGCAGCAACGCTTGGACCCAGAACTACGTCGCGGCGCTCACGGACGGGATGAACAACGGCGCCGATGTCGTGAATATGAGTTTTGGTGGCGCCTCGGATTTTGACAACTATACGGGGGCAAGCAATCTCCTGCTCCAGCTTGACGCTATCAAAACCGTGCTGAGCGACGGGCGCGACGGATTGGGCATGATCCTCGTCAAGTCGGCGGGCAATTCGCGGGTTGCCGACGTCGACGTCAACCACAATCAAACCGACAACAATAGCGGTTCGATCATCGTGGCGGCGGTCAATCGCGACGGCTTTGTCTCGGAATATTCGAGTTACGGCTCGGCAATCCTCGTGTCGGCCTTCGGTTCGCCCTATAGCGGGGAGATCGTGACGACCGATCGGCTGGGTTCGGCGGGTTACGACAGTTCGGATTTCACTTACAGCTTCAATGGCACATCGGCGGCTGCGCCGATGGTCAGCGGCGTCGCGAGCCTCGTGCTCGATGCCAATGCCCGTCTCGGCTGGCGTGACATGCAGACCATTCTCGCCAGCACCGCCCGTCATGTCGGCTCAGAGGTCGATGGAATGACGCTTGCGGGCCACGAGGAGAACCCCTGGAGTTTCAATGGCGGAACGAAATGGAATGGCGGCGGAATGCATTTCAGCCGTGACTATGGCTATGGTCTGGTCGACGCCTTCGCGGCCGTGCGGCTCGCCGAATCCTGGAGGGTTCATTCGACCTCGGCCAATGAAAAAAGCGCCAAACTCGATCTTTTGAAAGGGGGCGCCCTGATTCCCGATGGCGATGCCGACGGCACGACATTCAAGGGCAAGATGAAGGGCAATGTCGAAATCGAGCGGGTGACGGTGACGCTTGGCCTCGATGTCGGTCAGACCGAGGACCTCGACATATATCTCGTCAGCCCCGACGGAAAGAAGCAGCTTCTCGTCAACGACCAGGGCGATAGCTTCTCCAACGCCTATCAGGGGACTTTCACCTATCATTCCCAAGCCTATCGCGGGGAAATGAGTGGCGGCAGATGGTCGGTCCAGATCATTGACGACCGGACGGGCAATGCGACGAACATCACCGACATCAAGATCCGGGCCTTCGGCAGCGCGCCATCGAAGAACGATACCTATATCTACACCGATGAATTCAGCGACTATCTCGATTCCCATTCCAGATCGCTGAAGGACAGGGATGGCGGCACCGATACAGTGAACGCAGCGGCGACGACGTCAGGCATTTCGATCGACCTCGCCAGGGGCAAGGGCAAGATCGACGACACACATGTGAAACTCGCCGGTATAGAGAACGTGTTCGGCGGCGCGGGCGACGACGTTATCAAGGGCGGCAAGGGTAACAACGATCTCGCGGGCGGCCGTGGCGCCGACAAGCTCACCGGCCATAAAGGAAACGACGATTTCGTCTTCTGGCACATCAAGGACAGCAAGACCAGCGACAGTGACCTGATCAGCGATTTCGGCAGGGGCAGGGATCGGATCGACCTCAAGCGTATCGACGCCGACAGCTCGACCGATGGGAACGAGAAGTTCGATTTCATCGGTCACGACGCCTTTTCCAACACCGCCGGGGAGGTCCGCTATTTCAAGGCGGCGGGCACCACCTATGTCGAGGGCGATGTGGACGGTGACGGCCTTGCCGACTTCATGATCACGCTCAGCGGCAAGCACGATCTGGTCAGGACCGACTTCATCCTCTGACCCGTTGACAATCCGGAGAGCAAGGCGGCGCGGCAACCCACATTGCCGCCGCCGTCTCTCGCGGGCGATATCCGACGGACGAACACCGATCGGCGGGCAATCGCCGCGCGCTCCCGCCCTATCGCTCCAGCATCGAACGCCCGAAATAGCTCGTCAGCGGACGGACGAGATAATCGAAGGGCGTGCGTTCCGTCGTCTGGATGAAGGCTTCGACCGGCATGCCCGGAATGATCTCGGCCTGCGGTCCGAGGAACTTCTCCTCGCCCGGATTGATCGTGAGCTGCACTGTATAAAAGCTTTGGCCGGTCCGCTCGTTGGTGATGATATCCGCCGAGACCCGTCGCACCGTGCCCTGAAGGTCGGGCGTGTGGCGGCGGTCGAACGTCTCGAAACGGATGACCGCCTTCTGGCCGACATGGACCTGGTCGATCTGCATCGGTGGGATCTGCACGCTGATCACCAGCTTCACATTGGCCGGCACGATCTCCATGATCGGTTCGGCGGCGCGGACGACCTGCCTGACCGCATGGATCTGCGTGTTGAAGACCTTGCCGCTCATTGGCGCCTTCACCTCGATACGCGATAGCGTTTCGAGGATCGTATTGCGCCGTTCGCGCAGCTCGGTGACGCGCGCGTCGGTCTCGTTGAGCTCCTTGATCGCTTCCTCGCGCATCTGTGCGCTCACATTGATAAGGGCGAGCTGGATTTCGGCGATCCGCGCCTTGCTTTCGGAGATCGAGGCATTGGCCTCTTCCTTGTTGCCCTGCGCTTCCGCCAGGTCCCGTTCCAGCGCCGTCACCCGTGCGCGCTGGGTCAGGCCTTTGGCCAGCAGTTCCTGCTGTCCCTTGAGGTCGCCCTGGATCAGTTCGATCTGCTTGTCGAGTCCCTCGATACGGGATGTCAGGCCCTCGATCTGCCGGTTGACCTGGGTCTGCCGTTCCTTGAGCTGGTCTATCTGCTGGTCGCGGGTCAGCCGGCGGGCCTTGAGCAGTTCGGTCTGGGCGCGCACGATCTCCGCGTCGGTGGTGTTCGTCTTGGCGCGTTCGAGCAACTCGGGATCGAAGGCCGGCGTCTCCGCCTCATCCTGTTCCGCGGTCAGCCGCGCGCGCATGCCGAGCAGCGGAAAAAGCTGGCTCTCGATGACCTTGAGCTCCGCCCGGTCGAACGTATCGTCGAAGACGATCAGCGTCTGGCCGGCCTTGACCTCCTGGCCTTCCTTGGCGAGGATTTTCCCGACCACGCCGCCGGTCGCGTGCTGCACCACCTGGCGCTTGGTCTCCACCTCCACGACGCCGATGCCCACCACGGCGCCGGCAATCCGCGTGAACACCGCCCACGCGCCGAAGCCGAACACCAGCACGAATACGGTGATGAAGCCGATGATCAGGTATCGGCGCATGCTCCAGGGATCTTGCGCGGGCGTCACGGGAATCAAGACTTGCTCCCGTCGTCGGGCTTGTTGTCGTCACCCGGCGTCTTTCCGTCGCCATTCGCCTCGGGCTTGTCGCCATCCGCGCCGTCGCCTTTGCCGCCGTCGGACGGTTTCTTCGGTTGATTGCCGGAGGCGGGGCCGAGACCGCCTGTCAGCAATCCCGTGCCGAGCAGGCCGGGCAGGCCGGGCAGCGCCTTGGGCGGGGCGGGAATCGATGCGGTGCCGCCGCCCTGGCCCGGCGGCGCGGACGGCGGTGGGGTGAGATGCGCGCCGGCCGCCGGCGATTGCGGGCCCTGGCCGCTGCCTACCTGCTGGTAATTTCTCAGATGCTGCTTGAGCACTTCGTCGCGCGGGCCGAAGGCGACGCGGTTGCCGCCCTCGAGGATGAGGATGAGATCGCATTCCTCGATCGCCGCCGGCCGGTGCGCCATGATGACGACGGAGCGGCCCTCCTTCTTGGCGTTGCGGATCGCGACATTGAGCGCCATCGACCCTTCCGCGTCGAGATTGGCGTTCGGCTCGTCCAGAACCAGCAGAACCGGATCGCCATAGAGCGCGCGGGCGAGGCCGATGCGCTGCTTCTGCCCGCCGGACAGGCGCTGGCCGGTCGCCGGCAGCTTGGTGTCGTAGCCGTTCGGCAGCTTGAGCACGAGATCGTGCGCCGCCGCCTTCTGCGCGGCGGACACGACGCGCTCGGAATCGGGTTCGAGCTGGAGCCGGGCGATATTCTCCGCGATGGTACCCTCGAACAGCGCCACTTCCTGCGGCAGGTAGCCGACATAGTTCGCGAGGTCGTCGACGCCATATTGCTCGATCGAGGCGCCGTCCAGCCGGACGCGGCCCGCCTGGATCGGCCAGACACCGGTCAGCACGCGCGCAAGCGTCGATTTGCCCGATCCCGACTGGCCGATGACGCCGAGCGCCTGGCCGGGCTTGAGCTCGAAGGACAGGTTGCGCAGCGTCGGCATGCGCTCGCCGGGCGGCACGACGGAGATATTCTGGACGTCGAGAATGGCGCGGGGCTTCGGCAGCGTCGTGCGCGCCGTTTCCGGCGGCACCCGGTCGAGCAGGGCGGAGAGGCCCTTCCAGCCCTGCATGGCGCGCTGCACCAGCGACCATTGCGCGATGAGCTGCTCGATCGGCGCGAGCGCGCGGCCGATGATGATCGAGCTCGCCAGCATGGCGCCTGAGCTGATATGGCCCTGGATGGCCAGCCAGGCGCCCACGCCCAGAATGGCCGATTGCAGGAAGATGCGAAAGGTCTTCGAGGTCGTGGAATAGAAGCCGTTCTGGTCGCTGTAATGGATATTGCTCATCAGCGAGCCTTCCCGCAGGCTCTTCCAGCGTTCGGCGGTCGAGCCGCGCATGCCCAGCGCGCGCACGGTATCGGCCTCGCGTTGCAGCGTGGCCGTCATTTCCTCCGAAAGCCGGGTGGAGTTCAGCGCCTTCTCCTGGTCGGCCTTGGTGCCGTTCTGGTTCATCCATGTCAGCGTGACGAGGATCAGGCCGCCGATAATGCCGACGACGCCCATCAGCGGATGGAAGATGAAGATGATGACGACGAAGACCGGCGTCCAGGGAATGTCGAAGACCGAGAAGACGGCGGGCGAGGCGAGCGTCCGCTGCACCGAATCGAGGTCGCGGAGCGCGGTCGAGGCATTGATGCCCTGCGAGGCGAGCATCGTCCGGTCTATGGCGATCCGGAAGACGCGCATTTCCATATTGGCCTGGAAGCGCGCGCCGATCCGCGCCGCCATGCGTCCGCGCATATGGTCGAGGATGCCCATGATGATGTAGAAGGCGATCAGCAGCAGCGTCAGCACCATGAGCGTGGGCTCGGAGCGGCTGGTCAGCACGCGGTCGTAGATCTGCAAGCTGTAGAGCGAGCCCGTCAGCACCAGCATGTTGACGAAGAAGGAGAAAATGCCGATCGCGACGAAGGCTGCCCGGCTCTCGGCGAGGGCCGCGCGAAGTTCATCTGCGCCATTGCTTCGGGGAGCCGCCAAATCCGCCTCTTGAACTTTCTTCGTTGCTTGCCGGCCGCGCCGGCCCGAACCGGACAGCCGGCTCGTGCGCAACCCTGCGCGAGGGTGTCCGGCATTAACCCTGATTGCGCCGATTAATCAATAGCGAACGCGATCTCCGCATGGCAATTCTTGGTGAAGCGCGACGGATCGTCCCATATTGGCGACGCTCCGTCGAAGGGAGGAGCGGGCCTGTCCCGCGCCGACCGTCAGGCGAGCCGGTAGCCGAATTTATCGATTTCCCACTTGTTGAGCTTTTCCACCAGTTCGTTGACCTCGGGATGCCGCTTGAAGATCTGCCGCGTGGTGATCTCGCGGTCGCGGGTCTCGCTCTTGGCGTTGATGTCCTTGAACGTGTCCCACAGGCCGGCGACGCCCGGCATCCCGGCTTCGAGTCTCCGGATGTCCTCCTCGAAATGCTCGTAGCGGATATAGGTGTCGATCACGTCCTGGCCGTCGATCATGTAATTGGGATAGTTGATTTCCAGGAGCGAGGTCTTCTCCTTGAAATAGGTGGTGAAGTTCTTCAGCTTCGGCTTCCTGTCCCGCTTGGTGTTCTTCCAGAAGAAGATCGACACCGCGCGGTCCCACGGATTGCGGACCAGCGAGATCTTGCGATAGTCGCGCCAGACCCTGGCCGGCAGCCGCGCACGTACGCGCTTGGCGGGGATGTGGTTGTAGAATTTCAGCGGAACGGGACGCTTGAAGAATTCCGCTTCCCTATTCTTCGAAAAGAGATCGACGACCCGGAAATTGAAGTTGCGCTGGCCGACGAAACCCAGCCGGTCGCGGATCGCGGTGTCGTCGCGCGAGATCGGCGTGATGATGTCGTCTTCGGAGAGATATTTCGACAGCGCGATCTCGAAGGACGTGCCGGCCACCTTGCGGGGCTTGATAAAGATGAACTTGTGCTGGTGGGAAACGATCATCGGGCTTTCTTCGGCTGCAATGGAGGGCGGCGGGGCGACCGCTATTTGCGACGAAAAGCGGGCGAATTCAAGTGTGCCGGCGCGACTCGCGTCGTGGACGGGGACCGATGGCGGGGCCGGCGGGCTTGCCGGGCCGCCGCCGGCGCTCCATAGTGCGGCCGCGATCATCGAAAAGGGCGATCATGGAAGGTTCAATCATCGGCCTGCTGGTATGGTTGCAGGTCAAGCATTTTTTCGCCGACTACCTGCTCCAGTCGCCATGGATGATTTCGGGGAAAGGCCATTTCGGCCGGCCGGGCGGTTACGCGCATGCCGCGATCCATATTATCGGCACGGCGCCGGCCCTGGTCTATGCCGGTCTCGGCGGCGGCCTGACGGCGCTGATCCTCGCCGGTGAATTCGTCATCCACTTTGCCATCGATCATCTCAAGGCGCTGGAGTCGCGCGCACGGCCCGAATCTCCGAACTCGGCCCGGTTCTGGGCGACGCACGGCGCCGACCAGCTCGCCCATCACCTGACCTATGCGGCGATTCTGTTCGTGACGATGCGCGCCATGCCGGGCTGACGGTCTGCGGAAGACAGGGACTGGAAGAGGGTGCGTTCAAAAAGGTCGGCTGGTCGGAGTGGCGTGATTCGAACACGCGACCCCCTCGTCCCGAACGAGGTGCGCTACCAGGCTGCGCTACACTCCGATTGCCGAACGGGGGGTTCTATAGACCACGCTTTCGAATTCCACAAGCGGCTTTTCAAGAAAAAACGCGCGCGGGACCGAATGCCGGCGGAAACGAATTTGCGGGGGAAATCAGTGGGCTGCCGACCGCAGCCATGACGAGCTAGAAATCTTCCTTCCGGTAGCGCCGGAATTCCGCGACGGCCTCGGTCATGGTGTCGAAGAAGGTTACCGTGCCGTCGACAAGGATGCCGGCGCGCTGGCAATAGCGTTCCGCCAGCCGCGCGTTGTTCGTCGCCATGAAGAAGGTGATCCGGTCCTGATTGTCGTCGATGAACTGTGTCACCTTGCGCCGGAAATTCATGTCGCCGGCCTCGAAGGTTTCGTCGACCAGGATGAACTCGAAATTCATCGCCAGCAGCATGGCGATCGCCAGCCGGTGCCGCTGCTCGTTGGTGCATTGCCGGACGATCTGGTCCATCTGCCGGCCGAGCTCGGTGAAGTCATGCACGAATTCATAGGCGGCCCCGAAATCGTGCCCATAGGCGTCGGTGAGAAAGCGCAGGTTCTGCCGCGCGGTCATGCGCGGATTGATCATGCCACGAAAGCTGGCGGGCCAGGATATGTGCCCGGTGCGGACGATCTCGCCCTCGGTCAGCGTTTCGGTGCCCGCCACGAGATCGATCAGCGTCGTCTTGTCGCTGTCGTTGGGAGAGAGGATCGCGGTGCTTTCGCCCTGGACGATCGTCGCGGTAAAATGCCGGAGCGGCCAGACCAGTTCGCGTTTGTTGCGCCGGGACCGGAAGGCCTTGCCCGCGTTCCTGAAGCGGATCATACCTCTTCCTCGTCGTCGTCATCGCCCTTGGCGCGGATGATCTCCTTGCGGAAAAGGCGCTCGATGGCGAGCGACAGCAGCAGCACGATCGTCGAGAAGCTTTGCAGGTAGACCGGATCGTAGAGCGACATATAGTCGAGATAGGACGTCGAGCGAAGCGCTTCCACGCAATGCAGGAAGGGGTTCCAGGTGATCACGTTCAATATTTCCGGCGGCATCGAGGCCGGCATGTACAGCACGCCGGAGGCGAAGAGCAGCGGCAGTGTCGCGATCTTCCAGATCGTCCGCCAGATCGATACCAGCGCCCCGACAGTGGCGTTGAACAGGCTCATCGCGATGCAGAAATAGAAGATCGAGCAGAGCGCGATCACGAAATCCTGGAAGTTGTTGATCACTTCGAGCTGGAGGATGCGCGACACGGCGGCGAAGAAGATCGCCAGCACGATCATCCAGATCGTGAATTCGACCACGACCCGGGCGATCACCACATCCGGCGGCTTGACCACACCCAGGCCGAACAGGGCGGAATTGCTGGTGATCGCCTTGCCCGCCTTGTTGATCGTGTTGCGGGTGATGCGGAAGGCAAGCAGCCCCGTCAGCAGGAAGACCGTGCTGCTTTCGCCGAAGGCGGGACTGTAATGCTTCACATAGATGCGCAGCACCAGCATGATGCCGACGAGCAGGGTCGGCTCGACCAGCGTCCAGACATAGGCGAAGGGACCGGCGCCGAATCGGAGCGCCGCCTCACGGAAGATCAGCGCGATGAGAACGCGGCCGTTCATCACGGCACCGCGCCAGATCGCCTCGTTCTCGCTTATGGCCGTCGCATTCGCCATCGGATCAGCCCGTCAGACCGCGTGGTCTCGGAACGAGCGATAGAGGAACTGCGTCACCATCCAGGCGGCGAGCAGCACCAGGAAGGCGATGAAGCTGTCGAGATAGCGCAGCGGATAGAGCGCGATCTCCGGTCGGGTCGGCGCGACGAAGGTCGCGAAATAGCGCTCCTGCCGCTGCGCCTCGACGATCGCGGTCTCGAAGGCCGCGAGCGCCGTCGTATAGGCCTGCGTCGCGAAACTCTGCTCGATCGTCAATTCCTCGAACTTGTTGAGCACCTCGGCGAGGTTGGCATTATCCTCGGGAGACAGATTCTTGCCATTCTTGCTGTCGGGCGCGCCGAGCTGCGCTTCCTGTTCGGCGATCTGTCCTTCGAGCGCGTCGATCTGTTTCTGAAGCGACTTGGCCTGCGGCGCCTCGGGACTGACCGACCGCATCAGGGCGTTGTAGCGCGTCTTGAGCGTCGAGAGCTGGTTCTGGAGCCCGCTCAGGACCTGGTTGCGCAGCTGGATCAGTGTCGCCGGGTCGGAAACCTTTTCGTCGACGCGCAGCCTGCGGAGTTCCGCCTGCACCTTGCGCAGGCGTTCCTCGGCGCGGTCGACCTGCTTGGAAGCGACCTGCATCACCTGCTGACGATTGTTTTCCGACAGCTGGTTGACCAGCCGCTCCGATACCTTGAGCACGGCATCGGCGATCGCCTTGGAATCCTCGGCGGTGAAGCCGTAGACGAGAAGCGTCGTGTTGCCGGTCGTGGCATTGTAGCTGACATCCGTCATCGAGCGCCAATATTCGGTGAACTTCTCGAGCGGCATGTCGGGCTGGATGCGGTAGAGCCAGTCGATATGGTCGCGCGTGTAGAATTGCCGGAGGTCGACGCCGAGTTCCTGCTGGACGTCGCGAATCAGTTGCAGTGATTCGACATAGCTCGAAACGATATAGGAATCGCCTGATTGCGTCGTCGTGCCGCCCAATATGCTGCCCAGGCCCATCGTCGCCATCGACGACTGATTCGAGCCGCGCACGGCGAATTGCGCCTCGACCTGATATTGCGGGCTGGCGATGACGATATAATAGAAAGACGCGATCGCCGCCGGGATCACCACCATGGCGAGGAAGGAAATGGCGGTCCAGGGGATGCCCCATTCCTTCGGCGCGGATGTGTTCGGCTTGCCGTCCTTCTCGCGCTTGCGCACCGGCTTGTCGAGTTTCTTGTCGAGTTCGCGGCCGGTCGTCGGGGCCGGCAGCGCCGCGTTCTTGGCTTCCTGCCGCCTGAGCTTGCCGGCGCGCCGTTCCTGCCGCTTGCCCTGGGCGGGCGCTTCGTCGGTCGCGGCATTTTCGGCGGCATCAGCCTGGCCGGCATTCTTCTTCCTGTTGCGGCGGCCCTGCCGGGCCGGCGTCGCCTCCGCCGGCTCGGCGGGGCTGGCCATGTCGTCGCCGATATCGCGCAAAGCCGCTTCCTCGAGCCCGGCGGTCATGTCGTCGACCTGCGGGACAGGCCGGTTGGCGACCGGATCGCCCTCAACGGGCTTGGCGCGATGCGGGGGCTGGTCGGCGGCGGCCCGTGCCGGCGGCAACCCGTCCTGGACGGGCCGGAATGCCGGCATGTCCTGCCGCGCCGCACCGCCAGCGGTCCGCGTGTCGGGCTCGGTATTCCGATGGTCGCGCGCGGGATGTCCGTCCTCCAGCTGGCTCATGCGCATCGGCTCGTCCCGCCGGCGTTGGATCTCGGCGGCCCGCGCCGGGGTCTCGCCGCCTTCGATCGGCGGCTCCTGCCGGGATTGCTCATTGTTCGGGGCCGCCGGACCGGGCCGGAGAATGGAGGAAAGTGGAGCGTCCAATTTGATTTTCCGTCATAAGGGTCAGTCGCTGGAACCGGTCGCTTGAGTCCGCTACCCGCGATCCGCCCGCACGTTCTTCGTTCCTGGGCACGGCGCGTGAAACAATCGCCTATCGCTCATTGCGCCCCTCTCTCGCGGCGCAATCTATTATAAATCCAATGTGCCAACAATATGAATTTAATTACAGAAACAGTCGGAATGTGAACGGCGCCACATTAAGGCTTACCTCCCCGTCGATTTCGTGTAGAGGATTTGCCGCGCGCGAGGCGCCGCCGCTCCCGTCCTGGAACCCATGGAAACGAACGACAAGATCACGCTCATCATCCCGCTTCGGCTGACGGGCGCCACCCATGAGGGGGAGGCGCGGCTTTCCCGCATCTGCGGCATGGTGCCGCGCGATCTTTTCGATATCCTGATCTCCGATTACGGCACGCCGGCCGAGCACCGGGGGCCGCTCGATGCGCTCGCGGCCGAGGGGATCCGGATCGTGAGCCATCCCGCGCCGCACCGCCTGTTCTCGATCGGCCGGGCGCGCGATCATGGTGTCCAGATGAGCCGCGCGCCGGTGATCGTCTTCAACGATATCGACTTTCTCGGCACGGAGGCGATGTATCGCGCCATCCATGCCGAGGCCGTCCGCCGGAACATGGCGGCGAACCTCTTCGACTTCTTCTGCGTGCCGGTGCTGTTTCTCACGGAGGAGGGGACCCGCGAATGGCTTTCGGCGGAGGACGGGCGCAAGCCCTTTGCCGGCCCTCTCGCCGTCGCCGATCTCGAAGCGGATCGGGTCAGGATCCAGTCGGCGGCCTATGGCAGTTCCGCCATGGTCGTCAACCGCCACCACTATCTCGCGCTCGGCGGACACGATCCCCGCTTCACCGGCCATGGCGCGGAGGATTACGACCTGCTCCACCGGCTGGCGACGCTCGCGCCGAAGGGGCCGCGCCCGCACGACTATCATAGCGACTACAAGGACAACAATGCCCGCCACTATTGGGGATTCCGTCCGTTTTTCGCCCTCTACGGGCTCGATCTTCTGCCGCATGGCATCCATCTCGTCCATCTCTGGCATCCGCGCCGCCGGGAGAAGGGTTATTTCCGTCCGGGCCGCAATTTCCGCCTTCTGAAGCGCGTGATGAAACGCTTCGACCGCGCCGGTATCCAGCCTCCGCCGCTCGCCCATGCCGAAGGCGGAGCGGGGCGGTGGCTGGTCGTCTATCGCACCGGTCGCGATCTCGATCTCCTGCGCCAGATCCTGCCGATGAGCGCGTCCTACCGGCTGCTCAAGGCCCGGTCTCCGGCGGATGCCGCCCGCAAGCTGGAGGCGGCGGGCCGCGCCGGGATCGATCGCTTCCTCGTCGCGCCGGGTGTCTCCGGCGACGTGGCGCTCCTCGAGGCGCGTATCCCGCCGGACATCCCCTGCCTCACGATGGGCGCGCCGGACGCGGATGGCGTCGTGACCTTTCGCGACCGCCGGGGCGATACTGTCGCTTCCGGCGCGGTGCGGTGGTTGCGGGCGCCGGCCGGCCGGCCCGTCATGGCGTCCTGGCGGGACCTGTCGCTGCCCGGCCTGCCGCGCCTCGCCTCCGGCGTCATCCCGTCGCAGCAGGATGCCGGCGCGCCATTGTTCGAAAGCTTCGGGCGCGAGCAGGTCCTGGTCGGCGACCGGAAGTCCCGTCCCGCGAAGAAGAAGAAATCGCCGGCGCTCATACGGTTCAGGCGCTGGCTCACCGGCTATTGACGGCGGAAGAGATGGCTCGGGACAGGTCTCTCCGGCGTCGCCGGCTTGCCTTCCCGTCGAGGCCGTATTAATCGGGACGCCTGCCTTCGCCCGCCGGGCTCAACACGGATTTCTCCATGCCGCGCACGATCCTGCACATCGGTGCACACAAGACCGCCACCTCCTACATGCAGAAGAAGCTCGCGCTCAATGTCGACCTGCTCCGGCGGCGCAACATCCATTACGAGCCGCTGGATGTCTTTAGAAAGGAATTCACGCGTCTGCTCAACAGCCAGAGAAGGGTCGAGAGCGAATATGTCGATGAGCTGAACGAGAAAGCCAAGACGATGACGCTTCTCCTGTCCGAGGAGAATATATTAGGCGTGCCGGGCGATATCATCCGCAAGGGCAGGCCTTACAAAAGCGCGCGCGAGCGGCTTGAGCGCACCAGCGCGTTTCTGCGCCGGCCACAGAAGCCGGCTGTCTTTCTGTCGCTCCGGGAATATTCCGGCTTCATGGTTTCGATGTACAGCGAATATATCCGTCATCGGGAATTCGTGCCTTTCCGCGAATATCGCGCGCTTTTCGAGGATTCCGGCTTCAATTGGATTAGCCTGATCGAGGATGTCCTGGCGGCGCTGCCGGATGCGCAGCTCCACATCTGGGATTTCGCCGATTTCCGTAAGATTGAGAAAAACGTCTTCGAGGCCATGCTCGGCTTCGATCCGGATATCTTCCAGAATCCCGAGGGACCGGTGCGTGAATCGTTTTCGGATGTCGCCGTCCGGGCCTTCGAGGCGCTGGGGACGGTGATCGATCACAAGGATTTCAAGAAGCTCATGGGGCCGATTTCCCGTCAGTTCCCCAAGGGAGAGAATTACAAGGCTTTCGATCCGATCGAGCCGGAGGCGAAGGAGATGCTTCGGGCGCGATATCAGGCCGACCTGGCCACTATCTCTGAGCGCTGGCCCGACGTGACCGTGATCGATAAAGCATGATATACGCCAGGTTCATGGCCCTTCTTCGACTGCGCCCGCGTTCGATGAGCGAAAGCGGGGATCCAGGCTCCCATCGGGATTGAGGGATTCATGAAGGTCGAAAGCGAAGCGCCACTGGTCGCGAAGGCGCGAGCGCGTCTCGTCCGACAGTTCGAGCGTCCTCACCGGCGATGTGTTCATTTGCTTCGTCTCGACGGGCGCGCCCGTGCGCTCCTCGATGAAGGCATGGAGGCCTGACAGGTCTTCGTAGGGGTAAATCCTGTCGATTCCGATACTGCCGTCATGGTTGAGGGCCACGCCGCACGGGCTGCCGACATTGGCGAATGTCGCACGCTCCGCCTTGGGTTTCAGAACCTCGCATACGAAATCTTCGAAGCTGACGTCGCCGGTGTAGTTTTTCTTGTTCTTGTGGGCGGCCTTGAGCTGGTCGCGCGTCCGGTAGCGATACCAGCTGCCCAGCCAGTCCACCGGCTCCCGCATGACGGAGACGACCGCGTAGTCGCTTCTCTCGAGCCCGGTCTGCGCGCTGATGAAGGGCGCGAGCAGCCGCATGAATTTCCTGTAGGTGACATGCTTCATCTGGGGCGGATTGCCAATGACGAACGACGCCCGGTGTGTCAACGCATGGTCGAGCGCGGTGGTTCCTGTCTTGGGTTGACTGAGAATCAGAAGGCGGGCGTGATATAGGAAAATCATTGCTTTCACTTGCACTCGTTGGGACGATTACTCAGCCGTTTCTGCGAGCCGGAGGGGAAGCAGTTCTGCCCGGCGTTTCAGGCACCAGTGGTAGATCTCGTAATCTTCCTTGTAATATGCCTGGACATTCCGGCGACCGGCCTCCGATACGGTTTTCTCGAAGCCGTCGGGCGTCCTGTGCGCGCCGTAATCGTCGGTCGGCAATGCGATGGAGGGATCGATGCCCAGAAGTTTGCGCAAGAGCGAGAAATCGTCGTCGAAGGTCTCGGTCGTGCCGATGAAATAAATGCGGTCCTTCTCTTGCCCGAGCAGGTCGACGGAGCCGAGATAATGCTGGTAGGCCTTCCTCAGATGCCGGATGGCGTTCATGGCGAAAAGGGCCTCGTCCCGGACCTTGGCGTCCTCGGACCCGAGCGCCTCGGCGAGCTGGTTCGGCGTCTTGAATGTCTCGAATGCGATCGCCTCGTTCGGCCCCCATTCGCCGTGGTGGCGGGGATAGCCCATGCGCAGCCGGCTGTTGAAAGCCGAGATATAGCGCGCCACCGGCTCGCGGATGAAGAACATCAGCCGCTCGCACATATTCTCGTCATGGACGTCGCGCAGGCCGACCCTGTGCTTGTAGCAGCGCACGAACTCGCCGACGCCGCGCTTGTTGTTTTCCTTGATCACGGCATTTGCCGCCGTGCCGCCGGTCTTGCCGATATGGAGCAATCCGTATTTGTCCATTGTCTTACCTGTCTTCCTGGCGCGGTCAGCGCGTTTTCTGGTAGAATTCCTCGCCGAAGGCCTCGATCAGGTAGTCCTTCTGCGGCGCGGCAATCTTTTCGACCTCGGCGACGACCCAGTCGGGCACGGTCACTTCCTTGGTCTTGTGGACCTGCTCGGTCATGGCCTTATAGCCGTCGAAGCGGCTGGCACCAATGAAATCCTCGATCTGCCCCAGGAGACCGGCCGGGTCGTCGCGCACCAGCGAGAAGGGCAGGATCAGGAGGCGGTCCGGGCCGGCGAGTTGCTGCCAGCGCGGAATCGAGGTCTCATATTTGCCGCGGCTGTTCAACGTGATCTTGTCGAGGAAATAGGTCCAGTCCTTCTCGCCGCCGACCTCGCCCTTCGAGCGCGCCACGGCCATCTTGATCTGCGACAGGGTACGGGCCTTCGGCTCGCGGACCACCAGAACGAATTTCGTCTTCGGCAGCATGCCGGCGAGCGTCCGCATCGGGTCGTCGGCGAGTTCGAGATAGGCCGGCGTGATCTCGCCGGTGACGCGCCCCCGCGCATCGGGATGGTCGAAGATCGAGCCGTACCATTCCGGGGTCAGGAGATGGTCGCCGAGCAGGCTGCGGAGAAAGGCCGCCTTCGCCGCCCCGTCCCCGTCCGAGCCTTTCTCGATCTTGCCGCTTTCGAGCTTGCCGGCGATCTTCGCGATATGCCTGGCGCGCCGGGCCCTGCGTGCCGGAGCCGCGTCGAGATAATCGAAGAAATGCACTTCCTTGAGCGGTGGCAGCCAGACCGACGGGTTCTGGGCCAGCATTTCGTAGAGCCATGTCGTACCGGCCTTCTGGGCGCCGATGCAGATGAAATCCGGAGATGCCATTCGTTATTCCTGTCGATTGTCGGTGTTCGAGGCGGCCGTGTCGCGTTTCTGACCGGTCTTTTCGGTTAGATAGGCAATCGTATGGTCGAAAAGCGCGTCGAAAGAGGCGTTCGCCGCGAGGGTCCCTTCCACGTAAAGCCCCCGGTCGTCGGGGGGAGCTTCGGAAAACAACCGGTCGCGGCCGAGCCATCGCCGCGCCGCCGACCGGTTGGAGGCGTCGAAATGGTCGAGCACGTCTTGCCGTTCCCGGGCGGTGTAAAGCGTCTTGCCTTTCTGATGGAAGCCCGCCGCGACGGATTGCAGATACTTGATGACCTGGATGCGCTGGCCGGGCTTGAGGTCCATCATCCCCGAGCGCCGTGCGAATTCCAGCATTTCGACGGGCAGGCTGTCGTTCTGTGTGGCGTCGTTCTGCTTCCAGCCCGTCGACGGTATGCCCTCCAGGGAAAGGAAGTCGGCGGTGGTATCCTCCACCTGCCCCTTTTCCAGCAGCCGGATCCTGAGCCTGTCGCCGCCGACCGCTTCGTCCCAGAGGCCGAGCATCGCCGAGAAGTCGAGCCAGTAGAATTCGTCCAGGCATGCCAGGAACTCGGCCGGGGTCATCGTGGAATGCCGGCGGGAAAAGGGCCATTTCACATGTTGGTTATACCAGGACATCAGCCAGTGGTCCTGACGTCGGAGATAGACGACGGCCTCGACGTCGTAATCTTCCTTCAGGACATCGATCCAGTCGAGCTTCCTGTGGATGCAGAAGTCCTCGGCGCTCAGAATGATATGCTCGAACTTATTGTATGCGGCGAGTTTGCGGCGCAACTCGTGGCCCGACATTCTTCCGCGATGGATGGCCCATGCGATCGACTGATGGTTCTCGTCGGCGAAGGGATAGCATTTGCCCAGCGCCGCAAGTTGCGTTCGATTGGCGGCGAGGTTGCGTTGCAATCCCGTCGTCCCCGTTCGATGTATGCCGAGATGCAGTGTCAACCGGCTTTTTGTCTTCTTGCTGCGCCAGAACACCATGTCAAAGCCAGTTTCCGCGGCTCATGAGACCAATTGAGATAAGCTGCTCGGGTGAGATGTAACGCTCGCTCAGCCCCTCTTCATAGAAGTTGGCGGAATTGATCTCCTTGTAGCGCTCGTATTCGGTGCCGCCCTGATAATGTTGCTTGCGCTTCATTTCCTCGACGGCCTTCTCGTTGAGGCTGGCGAAGAATTTGAAGTGGAAGAGGGCGCCGCAGATATTATCCGGAACCTGCGCGTCGTACAAATTCATCAGGCGTGTCGGCTTGAGGTCGTGCATGGAGCTGACATAGCGGAAATTCCACTGCCACCAGACGACCGGCACCTTGTTGAGCGCCGGAGCGCGCTCCGGGTTGAGCCTATTGTGCACGCGCATGCGCGGTCCGCCGCGCGTCACCGTGGGGCTGGATGTCTTTTGCAGCTGGATATAGCCGTCCCGGTCGAAATAGGGGCACACGTCGAACGGATCGTCACCCTGCCGGTAAACGGTTTCGTGAAGCGGCCTGTCGGAATAGGCGTCGAGCATGACGGTGTGGAACACCTCGCGCTTCTCGAGCTTCATGAATTCGCCGAGATCCCTGAGACTGCGCCTCTCCATGCAGGGGTAGACGAGGAACTCGTCGGGATCGACCGTGACGCAGAGATGCCCCGTGCCGTATTTCCGGAGCAGATAGTTGCACCACTCCATCCCGAAATTCGATTCCTTGTAACTTGCCTTGGTATGCCAGAGCGAGACGTCGGGCTGGCTCCGCGCCCATTCCCGCACGCCGTCGGTGGAATCGTTGTCGATGATGAGAAAATGGTTCACGCCGAGCTTGCGGTAGTAGTCGCAGAAGAAAGGCAGGCGAAACAGCTCGTTTCGCAGGCACATGAAAAGCAGGACATCGCTGTGCTTGATATTTTTCGTCCGGTTGACCTTGACCGCGAGCTGCCCGGCGAATCTGCGCATCGCCATCTGTCGCTTGATCTGCGTCCTTATGATCTGGAAGGGGCTGCTCATTTGACGGTTGCCCTGCGGTTCACGATCTCGAACGTCGTGCTTGGAATTATGTCGGGTCCCTCGCTTGCCGCAATCGCGAAAATGCTCGGAAGCACCGCGGGCGCATCGAGTCTGAGGGCCTTCCAGCGGGGTTTCACGCTGTCCAGCGTCATGATGGATCCGCGCCAGTCGGCAGGCAGCCCGCCAGCCATCTCCTCAACGGTCAGCGCCGAAATCGCACGGTCTATCCTGTCGATATTCCCCGTCAGCGGACGTATGGCGTCGCCGTGGCGGAAGCGCAATGCGGTCGACCATTGCGCTTCGGAGTCCCCCGCCGATATTCTCGCCGCCTTCAGGTAATTCTCGACGCGGGTCCGAAGCTCTCCCGGAAGCCTGGCCTCGATCGTCTGCTCGATCGATCGATGCGTTGCGATCGGCGTCGGCGCGGGCGGAACCTGGAGGCCCTCGCCGACGCAAAGCGACCAGTAGACATGTTCCATCGTGTCGTTGTCTTCCACGGGAACGACCGGGAGGACGACGGCATTGTGATCTTCGAGCAAGGCCGCTTCGCTCGGCGGGTCGTCGCCGGGGCAGAGCTCGATGACCGCGACATCCTCCACCCGCGACAGGATACGTCCGAAATAGGAAGCCATGTCGAGGTCGCGGATCGCGTGATCGTCGGTGTGGAGTCCGTGGAACGACGTGCGGCCCGGGCCGAAATCCACCTTGCCGGGCTGGAATACGCGTCCGAGAACGGTAAGGCCCGCGATATCCCGAAGCGCGTCCGCCGCCGCCCGCGTCAATTGGGGCGGACCGTAGAGAAGGACATAGCTTTTCGTGCTCTTGCCCAGAATGTCCGGCCAGATGCTGCCGTCACGTTTCTGGAACAGGCGCGTCGTGAGCGGTCGGGACGAGGGTACGGCGGCCAGAAGCTCTTCGTAAGGAAAGCGATAGCGGGTCCGGACCTCGATCGCGATCGGTTTGTCCGGCGCGGGACCTTTCGCAATGTCGGCAAGTTCGGCGCGAAGCTTTTTCGCCGCCGAGCTGACCTTTCGAGCGAAGAAGAAAGGAAGCCCTTTTATCAGGCTGGAGTGATCGTCCATAAGAACGATCGGCTTACCCTTCTGGTTGAAGTGGAAGAAGGTCAGGTTGCGGCGCGCGAGATCGTCGGTCGGCGTGAAGCGGAACGCAAGGGTCTGAAAGAACATCTCATCCGGAATCCAGACCGTCGAGAAGAAGAAGTATTTCAGCGGATGCTTCTGGATATAGTCGAGAATCTTTTCACAGAGCTTCCAGGAGAGGCACCACCATTGAGAGCCGAAGCGGGGTTCGAGGCCGCTGGGAAACCTGCGCTTCGGCCAGAATCGGCGTTGAAGCTGGAAATGGGCGCTGAACAGCCGGGGATGAGTCTGGAAATTGAAAAAATGCCAGTAACGATAACGATCGTCGCGGATGCCCCCCACCATCCAATTCGAGTCGAACGCCTCGATGAATTCCGTCTTCGGATGGGCGTCGAGAAATTGCGAGAATTCGGCGAGCGGCCGGATCGGCATGCAGGCGCCGCTCACCAGCATCACGCGCTCGCAGTCGAGCTTCTCGCGCCGGATGACGCGCAGCGACCGCACCACGGCGTCGACGAGGCTGAAATTGCCCCAGCCGCATTTCAGCCGGTCCTTGACCAGGAAGATCTTCTTCGAGCCCGACACGCGCGCCTTCAGCCGCTCGAACTGCCTGGGCGGCGAATTGAGGTCGTAATGGATCACCGCATTGGCATGCGGGTCCCATTCGGTGAGCAGGTGGGCAAGGTCGGCGACATGGTCTGCATTTTCATGCGCCAGGATTATGAACGTGATTTTCGCCATCAGGACCGATCGACTTCGACAAGCGGCCCGGTTGATCCGCCACGCCGGATGTTCCGGGTTCTCATGGAGGGAAGCGTTTAGCCATGACGGCGCGAGAAAGCAATAGAAGCGTCGATTTCCAAGTCGCCGGCGCGAGCCGGGCGGGGGGCTATCGCGCCGGCCGGCCAGCCGCTATAGAGCGCCATGGAGCAAAGCCAGCCGAAAATCCCGTCCGCATGAAAGTCCTTGTCCATCTGGGCGTCCACAAGACGGCCACCACCTTCATCCAGAGCCAGCTCGCCAACAACCGGCAGGCGCTCGCGGAACAGGGCTTCGGCATGGCCGGGATATGGGCGGTGCGCGGTCGGTTCACCAACCGCTTCGACCGGCTTGCCTGGTTCGATCCGGTCTGGCGCTTCCTCACGCGGCCCGCGCTCAGGCGCAGGCTCGACGGGCTGATGCGGGAGAGCGGCGAGGTCGGCACCTTCCTTCTCTCCGACGAGAATCTCGCGGGCACCATCGCCGCCAACTACCTGTTCGGCCGGCTTTATCCGTGGATCGGCATGCGGGCGCGGATCCTGTCCGGCCTGCTCGCCGCTCACGACCTTCACGTCTTCCTCTGCATCCGGCGCTATCCGGATTACCTCGTTTCCTCCTGGCTGCAACTCGCCTCGAAGGGCAAGCCGCCGCCCTTCGAGAAATATGTGGAGAAGTTCCCGCCGGAGGGGCGTGGCTGGGCCGAGGTCGTCGCCGACCTCGCCGCGGCCGTCGGGCCCGGACGGCTGACGGTCTGGACCTATGACTGGTTCGCCGAGGATCCCCAGCGGGTCTTCGCGCTGCTCGCGCCGGGCACGGATTTCGTGCTCGCCGAGGAGGAGCTGAAACGGGAGATCCTGCCTTCGCTGACGATCAAGGGCCTCAATGTCGTCAGCCTTCTCGAAGAGCATCTGAGCCGTCCCGAGCTCAGGCGCATGAGCCGGCTGATCCGCAACTTCGAATTCGACGAGCCCAATCCGCGTCTCGAAATCGCCGATCCCGGACTGCTGGCGGCCTATGACGCCAGGTATCGCAAGGACCTCGAAAGCATCCGCGCGCTGGGTGTGACGCTTTTTGCGGCTTGATCTGGCGCAAGGCGCGGCGCAGGCTGCTCGGGCAGGGTCGCGCGGCAATGTTCAGGAGGACGCGATGTACGGCAAGATCGTGGTGCCGGTCGATATGGGCCAGCTTGAGAAGGGCGGGAAGATTCTCGCCAGGGCGAGGGAATTGCTGGCCGAGGGCGGCCAGATCGTGCTGATGAATGTCGTGGAGGCGGTGCCGACCCATGTCGCCATCGAGCTTCCGGTCGATTTCATCGACCAGTCGGTCAAGGACGCCGAGGAGAAGCTTTCGGCCCTCGATGCGCAATTCGCCGCCGGCGCGCGCAGGATCGTCCGAATCGGCGCGCCGGTGCGCGAGATTCTCGACGTCGCCGACAAGGAAGGCGCCGACCTGATCGTCATCGCCTCGCACAGGCCGGATTTCACCAATTACCTGATCGGAGCGACGGCCGACCGCGTGGTCCGGCATGCCAAATGCTCCGTTCTGATCGACCGCTGACCGAAAGGACAACGCCATGATCGATATCGGCAAGCAGAAGGCCCGGCTCCTCGCCCGTCAGGCCGAACTCCGGAACCGCCTGACCCGCATCGAGGACGAGCTCGACGAGCCGGTCAGCATCGACAGCGACGAGCGCGCCGTGGAACGCCAGGATGACGAGGTTCTCGAAGCCATGGGCGAGGCGGGTCTCAGCGAACTGCGCGGCATCGAGGCGGCGCTCGAACGCATCGCGCACGGCCGCTACGGCATCTGCGCCCGCTGCGGCGAGGACATCGCCGAGGCGCGGCTCGAGGCCGTGCCGCATGCCGCGCTCTGCCAGGCCTGCCACGCGGAGATCAACGCCTGAGGGCCGGACCGCCTCGCATCGGCATCCCCTTCAGCCAGAGGGGGTATCGGGCATGGCGGCATTGTCCCGGGTAACACCATCTTTCCCCTTTCCGTCCTATTGTCGTCATATCGGAATGATTCGATAATCGTCACGACGGAGGCGAGAGGCGAAGGATGACGCCCGTTCACCAACTGGTCCGGCGCTATGACGCGGGCGAGATCATCGCCGACGGGATCGTGCACGGCATCGGCATCGTGGCGGCGCTGGTCGCGGTCACCGTGCTCATTTTCTACGCCACCGTCTGGGGTACGGCCGGCGCGCTCGCCGCGTCATGGATCTACGGCCTCGGCCTCGTCGCCGCGCTCGGCATTTCCTTCGCCTACAATATTTGGCCGCGCTCGCCGGTGAAATGGGTGCTGCGCCGCCTCGATCATTCGGCGATCTTCATCCTGATCGCCGCGACCTATACGCCCTTCCTCGTCGCGGCGCTGCCCGATGCGCTGGTGCTCGCCAATCTCATGGGCATCTGGTGCGTCGCCGCCTTCGGCATAGCGCTCAAATGCGTCTGGCCCGGCCGTTTCGACCGGCTCTCGATCCTTCTCTATCTCGCCATGGGCTGGAGCGGCGTGATGCTCTATTCGCGGCTCCATGACGTACTGTCGCTCGCCACGCTGGTCCTGATCCTGACCGGCGGCGCGATCTACACGGCCGGCGTCGTCTTCCATCTCTGGGAAAGGCTTCGCTTTCAGAACGCGATCTGGCACGGTTTCGTCGTCACGGCGGCCGGCGTGCATTACGCGGCGGTGCTGACCTGCATCGTGCGATAGCCCGCAGGCGATCCTAAAGCCGGGGCCTTGCCGACGACGTCAAATTTTTTTTGACAAAGGGTAGCCCGGCCCGCCTGCAACCTTTAAGACTCCCCTGAAGCTTTGTTTGCGGGGCGCGGCCTTTGGAGTTCTGGACGACAACGAGTCTTTTCATGCCTCTTGCGGGCGCGGCGCTGGCGCCCGTGGCGGCAAAAAGGCTCGGCCACAACGCCGCCTGGCCGCTTTCACTCTTTCTCCTGATGCCATTCTTCGTTTTCTGCGGCCATGTCGGTTTTCCGGTGGGCAGTTCGATTTCGGGCGGTTTTGCCTGGATTCCGACCCTCGGCGTCGATTTCACCTGGCGGCTCGACGGCCTGTCCCTGACCTTCGCCTTGCTGATTTCCGGTATCGGCGGGCTGATCGTGCTCTATTCCGGCGGCTACCTGAAAGGCCATCCGGGGCAGGGCCGGTTCCTCGCCTTCATCCTTCTGTTCTCGGCGGCGATGCTCGGGCTGGTTGTTTCCGACAGCCTGCTGATGCTCTTCGTCTATTGGGAGCTCACCTCGATCACGTCTTTCCTGCTGATCGGCTTCGACCACGGGCGGGAGCACGCCCGCCGCGCCGCCTTCCAAGCGCTGCTCGTCACCGGCGGCGGCGGCCTGTGCCTGCTGGCGGGCCTTCTGATCGTCGGCCAGGCCGCCGGCACGCAGGGCCTGGGCGAAGCCGTCCGCTCCGTCGCCGCGGTCGGCGACCATCCGCTGGCGAACGCCGCGCTGGTGCTCGTCATTCTCGGCGCCTTCACCAAGTCGGCGCAGTTCCCCTTCCATTTCTGGCTGCCCAATGCCATGGAAGCGCCGACGCCGGTCTCCGCTTTCCTCCATTCCGCCACCATGGTGAAGGCGGGCGTCTATCTCCTGATGCGCTTTCATCCGCTTTTCGGCGAATTTCCGCTCTGGCAGGTCGTTCTGCCGCTTTTCGGCGGCGTCACCCTCGTCGCCGGCGCGGCCCTCGCTTTGCGCCAGACCGACCTCAAGCTGATGCTCGCCTATACGACCGTCGCCTCGCTCGGCCTCCTGGTCATGCTGACCGGCATCGGCCATGAAAAGGCGATCGAGGCGGCGGTGCTCTATCTCATCGCCCATGCCCTGTTCAAGGGCGCGCTCTTCATGATCGCGGGCGTCATCGATCACGAAACCGGCACCCGCGATATCACCCGGCTCGGCGGGCTCGGCCGCGCCATGCCGGTGACATTTGTCGCCGCGCTGCTCGCCGCCTGCTCGATGGGCGGCCTGCCGCTCTTCGTCGGCTTCATGGCGAAGGAGGAGATCTACGGCGCGCTCGCCGTCACGAGCCTGCCCTTCCTCGCCGCCTTCGCCGGCAATGCCATGATGTTCGCCGCGGGCTTCGCCATCGCGTTCCGGGTCTTTCTCGGGCGGAAGGCCGAAACGCCGAAATCCGCCCATGACGGGCCGGTTCTGCTGATGGCCGGCCCGGCGATCCTCGCCCTCGGCGGCTTCGTCGCCGCCATGATGCCCGGTATCCTGCACCCGGCGATCACCTCGCCCATGGCCACGGCGGTCGCCGGCTACCCGGTCGAGGTCACCATCGCGGCCGTGCCGCATATTTCGCTGCCTTTCCTGCTCTCGCTGCTGACGGTCGCCTGCGGCGCGCTAGTCCTCATTTTCCTCGTTCCCGTGCGCAACGCGATGGCGCGGCTCCTCGACGCCATCGGCTGGGGGCCGGATCGTGGCTTTGACCAGGTCGTCGCGGCGGTTCTGCGCGGCGCCTGGCGCATCACGCGCGTCCTCCAGCCGGGGCGGCTGGAAGTCTACCTGACCGTGATCTTCGCAGTCGTCGCCGCGAGCCTCCTTTATCCGCTCGTGACCCGCAACGAACTGCCCGCCTGGCCGTCCTTCGCCGCCTTGCAGGTCCACGAGGCCGCCTTCATCCTGATCGCGGCGATCGGACTGGCCGCCGTGCTGGCGGCGAAAAGCCGGCTCGCGGCCATCGTCGCGCTCGGCATCCAGGGCTTCGCGGTGGCGGTGCTCTACCTGCTGTTCGGCGCGCCGGACCTGTCCTTCACCCAGTTCATGGTCGAGACCCTGTCGGTGGTGATCCTCGCCCTGATCATGACCCGGCTCCGTCTCGATATCCACGATCATCGCGGCCTCGGACAGAAGCTGCTCGACGGCACCATCGCGAGCGCCTGCGGCCTCGGCTTCATGCTCCTGCTGTTCCGCGCGGTGGAACTGCCCTTCAATGCCGAGCTCACCCGCTTCTTCAGCGACTATTCCAAGACCGTCGCCCATGGCGCCAATGTCGTGAATGTCATCATCGTCGATTTCCGCGGCGTCGATACGCTGGGCGAGATTTCGGTCGTCACCATTACCGGTCTCGCCATCCTCGCGCTCATCCGTCTGCGCGCGGCGCCGTCCGGCCGGACGGTCAACGATCCGGATGCCGGGGAGGGGGACCGGGCATGAATTCACTCATTCTCCGCACGCTCGCGCCGCCGGTCACGCTGCTCATGGCGGTCTTCTCGCTCTTCGTGACGCTGCGCGGTCACAATGCGCCCGGCGGCGGCTTCATCGGCGGCCTGCTCGCCGCGTCCGGGGTCGCGCTCTACGCGCTCGCCTTCGGCGTCGAGCCGACGCGGCGGCGGCTGCGCTTCCATCCGCTGGCCATCGCGGCGGCGGGGCTGATCCTGTCGGCGGTCTCCGGCCTGGTGTCGGTGCTCTACGGCGTTCCCTACATGACCGGCCTCTGGTTCCACATCGGCATCGACGTCTCGACGGTGATGAGCTTCGACCTCGGCGTCTATCTCGTCGTTGTGGGCGCCTTCTCGTCGATCCTGCTGGCGCTCGAGGAGCGGGAGGACGAATGATCGAAACCCCGCTCATCATTCTCGACGGCCTGTTCTTCGCCGCGGCGATCTATCTCATGCTGTCGCGCTCCATCGTGCGCATCCTCATCGGCGTGGCGCTGCTCGGCAATGCGGTGAACCTCCTGCTCTTCGTCGCCGGCCGCGTCACCCGCGAGGTGCCGCCGGTCATCGCCGGCGGCGACACGCTCGCCGCCACCGCCGCCAATCCGCTGCCCCAGGCGCTGATCCTGACGGCGATCGTGATCTCCTTTTCCTTTTTCGCCTTCCTGATGGTGCTCGGCTATCGCGCCTGGCAGGCGCTCGGCACCGACGACACGACCGGCATGCGCTTCGCCGAACCCGAGGAAACCGCGCCGCCGAGGATGGAATATTGATGGTGATGGCGTGCGACCGGTTATCCCTCTCCGCCCGGCCGGGCCTCTCTCCCCCAGGGGGCGAGATCGATCCGCGGCGACAACCGCACATCGATTTGCTGGCTGCATGTGCCGACAGGGAATGGGACGCGGCGGGCATGTCCTATCCAATCTCCCCCCTTGAGGGAAAGTGGTCCGGCAGGGCAGCGCGGATTATGCGGCAGATCCCGGGGGCGCCCCATGTCTAGCGCGCCCGCCGCCATCTTCTTTCCCGATCCCGCGCCGGAGGCCTGGCTGGTCGTCCTGCCTGCCGTGCTCTGCCTCGTCATGGGCGCGGTGCTGGCGGCGATCCGGCGCAATATCGCGCTGCATGCGCCGATCGCCATCGCGAGCCTCGCCGTGCTCTGCGCGGTCGATGCGCTGCTGCTTCACCGCGTGCTCGCCGATGGCCCGCTCGTCATGGTGATGGGCCGCTGGCTGCCGCCTTTCGGCATCGCCTTCACCGTGGACGTCCTCGGCGCGGCGCTCGCGCTCGTCGCGGCTCTCGTCGCGCTCGCCGCCGCCGTCTTCGCGCTGCCCGATATCGACACCAACCGGCGGCGCTACGGTTTCTATCCGTTCCTCATGTTCCTCATGGCCGGTGTCTCCGGCGCCTTCCTGACCGGCGATATCTTCAACCTCTATGTCTGGTTCGAGGTGCTGTTGATTTCGAGCTTCGGCCTCGTCGTGCTCGGCGGCGAACCCCGGCAGATCGACGGGGCGATGAAATACGGGCTGCTCAACCTGGTCGGCACCACGCTGTTCCTGATCGCGGTCGGCTATCTCTATGCGGTCTTCGGCACGCTCAACATGGCCGATATCGCCGCGAAAGTCGCCACAGCCGGCGCCGCGCCGCCGCTGATGACGCTCGGCACGCTGTTCCTCGCCGCCTTCGCCATGAAGGCCGCGGCCTTCCCCGTGAATTTCTGGCTGCCGGCCTCCTATCACACGCCGCGCGTCACCGTCTCCGGCTTGTTCGCCGGCCTGCTCACCAAGGTCGGGATCTACGCCATGCTGCGGGTGCTGGTCATGCTGATGCCGGGCGTGACGCTCGCCATGACGTCGCTGGTCGGCGCCGTGGCGGTGCTGACGATGCTGACCGGGGCGCTCGGCGCGCTCGGCCAGTCCGATATCCGCCGCGCGCTCGGCTACTGGGTCATTGCCGGCATCGGCGTCATGCTGGCCGGCATCGCCGTCGGCGGCGCGCAGGCGCTCGCCGCCGCCATCTTCTACGCCATGCATTCGATGGTGGTGATGGCGGCGCTCTATTTCATGGCCGGCCTCATGGCGCGCCGGGCGGGGAGCTTCGATCTCGGCATGGCGGGCGGACTCTGGTCGTCGGCGCCGCTGCTTTCGGCGCTCGCGCTCGCGCTGTTCTTCTCGATTTCCGGCCTGCCGCCCTTCTCGGGCTTCTGGCCGAAAGCGATGATGGTCGCCGCCGCCATCGAGGCCGGACGCGGATGGCTGGCCGCCGGCATCCTCCTCTCCGGCTTCCTGATCACCTTCGCCGCCGGCCGGATCTTCCTCCTTGCCTTCTGGCGCGATTCGGCGGCGGCGGATGCCGACGGCGAAACCCGCGCCGCGCGGCTCGAACCGGCGTCGATGGCGGTCCTGGTCCTGCTCACGGCCGCGACGGCGGCGGCGGGCCTCTGGCCGGAGCCGGTCGCGGCGCTCTCCCGGGCGGCGGCCCTCGGCCTCGTCCAGCCCGACGCCTATCTCGATGTGGTCTTTCCGGAGCCGCGCCCATGATTCGTCCCTTCCGGATCCTGAAGCTCCTCGCCGTCTTCCTGCGCGAATTCGCCGTGTCGGTTTTCCGGGTCGCCCGGCTGGTCCTGTCGCCCACCATGCGCTTCACGCCCGCCGCCTTCCGCTTTCCGCTCGCGCTCACCGGCGACCGCCAGATCACCCTTCTCGCCAACATGATCACGCTGACGCCGGGCACGCTCACCGTCGACGTCGCCGACGACCGGTCGGCGCTGATCATCCACGCCATCGATTGCCCGGATATCGAGGCGGCCCGCGCCGAGATCCGCGACGGTTTCGAGCGGCTGATCCGGGAGGCGTTCGCATGATCGTCACCATCGCCATCCATCTCGCCCTCGCGCTTCTGACGCTCGCGCTCCTGATGGTCGCGCTGCGGGTGATCGTCGGCCCGACACTCGCCGACCGCGTGCTGGCGCTCGACCAGCTCGTTTCGACGGTTATCGGCTTCATCGCCGTGATCGCGGTCAAGACCGGCTTCGGGCTCTATATCGACATCGCGCTCGCTCTCGCGCTGGTCGGGTTCCTGGCGACGGCGGCCTTCGCGCGCTATATCTACCTGCGCGGCCGCGGGGAGGGCGAGGAATGATCGCGCTTCTTACCGAATTCGTCATTGCCGGCCTTATCGTCCTCGGCGCCTTCCTGACGCTCACCGCCGCCTTGGGATTGTTCCGGCTTCCGGATCTCTATACCCGGATGCATGCCGCCTCGAAGGCCGGGGCGGCGGGGTCGGGCGCCCTGCTCGTGGCGGTCGCCCTGCAAACCGGCTCGGCGGATGTCTGGATCAAATGCGTTCTCGCGATCGCCTTCTTCTTCCTCACCGCGCCGGTGGCGGCGCATCTGCTCGCCAAGGCGGCGCTGCGGCACGGCCAGGCGCTGCCGCCGCCCGAGGGCGATGCCGCGCCCGGCCGTGCACCGGCATCGGATGCCGGCGAGGGCTCCTGAGACGAAGTGCCGCAAGCTTCTTCCATGGCGTGCCGGAACAATACTTGCCAAGTCCATGGGCAACTGTTCGCACTTTCGCTCTTTCGGCAATTTCAGCGATTGTATAATTCTCCGGATACAAGGTTTTGCATATGTCCTGCGACAGAATTTCCCGTCACAACTATGTCCCGATTTGGAATTAGGCGATGAGTTCACTGGTGATATACGGAGGCTGATTTATTAACGGATTGTTGAGGGATAAAAATAACCGTTTACAATCGCTGAAAAAGTGCTACTTCCAGCAAAGTAGAGTCTGGATGTGGATTCTGGATTACGCCATATATCCGACGGTTTCCGTGCTGGTCGGGGTCGAAGTCGAAGCGCCCCGATTATTTGCCGGAGCGGACGGATCTAGTTTGCGGCATTCGGTATTTCACGCATGACGACAAAGGTTGCTGAGGTTCTAGGGGTAGCTCCTCGGCGGATTTGCCTTTTCCATGCCGGCTCTGCGTTGGTCGCTGCGGGCGAGAGTCCGCAGCAGGGCAGTGATCGTTCAGGAGAATAGAAATGAATGAAGTGGCGAGCGCCGGCAACAAGGAACTGCTGGTCGAACTGACGGCCGAGATCGTTGCGGCCTATGTCGGCAACCATGTCGTCCCGGCGGCGGACCTGCCGGCCCTTATCGTGGATGTGCATACGGCCCTGTCCGGCACCACCAGCGAGGAAGTCGCGGCGCCTGTCGTCGAGAAGCCGAAGCCGCCCGTGCCGATCAAGAAGTCGGTGCACAACGACTATATCATCTGCCTCGAAGACGGCATGAAGTTCAAGTCGCTCAAGCGCCACCTGATGACCCATTACGGCATGACCCCCGAGGAATATCGCGAGAAGTGGGAATTGCCCGCCGATTACCCGATGGTCGCGCCGGCCTATGCCGAGGCCCGTTCGCGCCTCGCCAAGCAGATGGGCCTCGGCCAGGGTCGCAAGAAACGCGCCTGATATTCAGCCCGACGGCGACCGGCGCCGGTGCGACCGGTTCGAAAGGCGGCCCCTGCGGCCGCTTTTTTGCATTCCAATATAGGAAAAATATCCTTTATTCGGCGCCTTGTGCTAAACTCAATCCGAAATTGAACAAAGGGTCTTTCCCGCGCTTCCGGTTTATGTCATATATAGGAATATATTCTTATATCTTGAGGAGAACGCCCGTGACGCATCCCTTTGTCTCCACGCCTTTCGACACCGATCCGTTCGAGGGGCTCGCCATCGACGTGCCCGAGGCGGTTCGCGAGCGCCTGCGCCGCCGGATCCAGGCGCCGCGCCCGACCTCCGCCGCTGCCGAGATCCAGTTCGCGCCGCGTTTCGGCGAGCCCGATGTGCTGCGCAAGGTGGCGCTGCCGGGCCGCCGCCGCGCGCTGGGCCTGCGTCCGGCCTGCAACGCGGTGCGGATGGTCGCCGGCGAAATGATGGCGCTGACCGGCCCGCGCACCGCCGCCGGGCGCGACCGCCGCTTCGCGGTCATGCATGTCCAGCAGATCGCGATGTATGTCTGCCATGTCGCGCTGCGCCTTTCGATGACCGATGTCGCCAGCGGCTTCGGCCGCGACCGGACCACGGTCGGCTATGCCTGCGCCCGGGTCGAGGATCGCCGCGACGACCGCGCCTTCGACGATCTGGTCGGCGCGGTGGAGCGCGTCGTCCATGCCATCTTCGCCGGGAAGCGTAACCATGGCTGAGGGGGCGGGGATGGACAGGCCGGCGGCGCGCCTGCTGCGCTTTCTGGGCAATGGCGGCTGCCGGATCTCGGAATCGGCGGGGCGGGTCCGCCTCGCCCGGCCGGATGGCGGCGAGATCTCCGTGACGGCGGCCGCCATGGCCGCCTGCCTGCGGCAGGGGCTTGCCGTCCGGCGCGGCGAGCGGTTGTTTGCGACGCCCGAGGCGCGTTCGTGGCTGCGCCGCTTTCTCGCCGGGCGCGAGGAGGCGTTTCTTGATCAGCATCGTGTGGTGGAGGTCGCCGAATTGCGACAGGACGGCGAGACGCGCGCCGTGCGGATCAATGCCGTCGCCTCGCCGCTGGCCGCGCTCGCCCGTCTCAGGGATCGCGGCGGCGCCGCCTGGCTGTCGCCCGATGCTGTCGCCGCCGGCGAGCGGCTGGCGCGCGACTTTCACTATGGCGCGCTCCAGCCGCGCGTCACCCAGAGCTACGAGGCGCGGACGGGCGAAAGGCCGCGCCCCGGCCCCGGCGCGGCCCTCGATCTCCGGGACAGCGTCCTGGCCGCCCGCCTTCGGGTCGCCGCCGCCGTCGAGGCCATGGGGCCAGAGCTTTCGGGCGTCGCCCTCGATGTCTGCTGTTTCGAAAAGGGCCTCGAAACCGTCGAGCGCGAACGGCTCTGGCCGCCGCGCTCGGCCAAGCTGATGCTGAAGACGGCGCTGATGCAGCTGCATCGCCACTACGATCCGCCCGCCCCGCCGCCGTCGCGCCGCCGCCACGCCTGGGGCGCGGAGGGCTATCGGCCGGAGATCGGAGGCGCTTAGGGGCATGTCTACCCCTCTACCTTATCCCGCATCCCCACAAGGAGGAGATTGGATGGAGTGCCTGCCTCGTCCCGGAGCAGCCGTCGCTTGGCGGTAGAGGGTTGTTTTGGGGGAGGCGGCCTCACGGATCCTTATTCACGCCGCCGCCATTCGCGCCGCCGCCTCCGACTGGATGCGCGCGACCATGGAGCGCAGGCCGTTCGCCCGCTGCGCCGAAAGATGCTCGATCATGCCGATCCGCCGGAACGTGTCGAGCGCGTCGGTGGCGGCGACCTCCGAGGCGCGCTTGCCGGAATAGATGGCGAGCACGATCGCCACCAGCCCGCGCACGATATGGGCGTCGCTGTCGCCGTGGAAGGTCAGGACCGGATCGGGGCCGTCGCCGGCCTCGGTGGCGAGCCAGACCTGGCTCGCGCAGCCGCGCACCTTGTTCTCGGCGGTCCTGTCGCTGTCCGGCAGGTCGGGCAGCGCCTTGCCCAGCTCGATCACGTAGCGGTAGCGGTCGTCCCACTCGTCCAGATAGTCGAAGTCGTCGAGTATGTCGTCAATCTTGGCCATGCCGTGCATATAACCATTCGCATGGTCGAAGAAAAGCGCGGCAAAAAAGAACGCCGTGAAGCGGACTTCACGGCGTGTCAGAAAGGCTGACGGAGTTTCAGGCAGGGTATTCGGTCCGGCGTGTCAGGCTCGGGGGCGCGGAGCCGGGATAGGAACGGCGTCGATGGCGGGCAGCATCGGGTCCTTCGCCGCCACGGTGCCGGTCTTGACGGCGTCGGCGGCCTTCACGGCCGCCTCGTCGGCGAATTGCGTGTCGAGATAGGTATAGGCGACGCGCGCGCCTTCACGGGCCCGGCTCCCGAGCGTCGAGAATGTTTCGGCGCCCTTGATGCAGACATCCGGCTTCTGGCCGCAAAGGTCGGTCGCATAGGAAATCACGCCCGCCGCCGCGCCGAGCGCATCGGTCAGTTCCACGCCCTGTTCCTTCGCCAGACGGTCGGTCGCGTCCTGGTCGAAGACCGGCAGCATCACCAGCACCAGGGAAAACCAGAACGCGCCTCTAATCAAAAACCACATTGTCTTGCCTGTCCTGCTCGCCGGTCTTGCGCCGGTTCGTTGCATTGAAACGGCTGTCTCCCGTCTCATCGGCGCCGACACTAGCGCCGCGCCGAAAACAACCCCTTCCGGGAATCGGCGGCCTTTTCGCCGAATTCGTCGAAAAGTTTAGAATTCGGCATTTGAACCGTATTCGAACCGTATTTGATTCAAGTTGCGGCGGATGCCGTTAAGCATATGGGCGGCTTGACGCGAGTGTTGCAGTCCTTTGCCCGTAAAGAGGCCGCCACAAAGGTTAACACGCGAGCAAAAATACGGGATTCCTCAGCAATTACACCCTGTTAACCACAAATCCCGAAGTTGGCCCGATCTGTGCCTTTTTTGGAATTTCCCGCCTTTGCGGCCGGCCCGGCCGCCTGCTCTTTATCCTTTCCTTAAGTCGCGGATGCGATTTTTCGGCGGTCGAATTCTGGAAGGCGGGCCTGTTGAGAGTATTGCGTAAGATTGGCGGCGGACGCTTCTTCCCCCTGCGGGTCGACAGCCTTGCCGGCGGCCTGGGCGCCATGCTCGCGGCCGGCGTCGCGGCCGTGGCCGGCGCCAGCTGGACCGCGATCCTGCCGTCGGCCTTCGCCGGTCTCTCCGCCACCATGCTCGGCCTGCTCGCCTGGCGCGAAGCCTTCCCCGAGCCGGCCTCCGCCTCGCGCTTTGCTGTTGCCGCGCCCTCCGCCGCGACCCTGCTCGACAACCTGCCCGGCCTCGTCGTCCGCCACGATGCCGTCGGCCGCGTCGTCTCGGTGCATGGCCGAGACCGCGGACTTCTGGCCGATACGGGCGGCACGCTCATCGACAGCGTGCATGTATCGACCCGCATCCATTATCTCCAGGCGCTCGACAGCCTGCGCCAGGGCGCGGACGGCGCGACGGCCGAATTCCTCGTCGAGGCTGGCGCTTCCTTCCGGCCGGTCCGCGCCCATTTCACGGCCGAGCGCTCGGCCGAGGGCGCGCTGGCCGGTTTCGTCGTCCAGGCGCTCGACATGTCGGGCGAGACGGCGCTGCGCGACGCGCTCGCCGAGGCCCGCGCCGAGGCCCGCTCGGCAAACGAGGCCAAGACGCGCTTCCTCGCCGCCGTCAGCCATGAGCTGCGCACCCCGCTCAACGCCATTCTCGGCTTTTCCGATATTCTTCTCGGCGAATATTTCGGCGGCTTCGAGAACGAGCGGCAGAAGGAATATGTCGAGCTGGTCAACCAGTCGGGTCACCATCTGCTCGCCGTCGTCAATGCCATGCTCGACATGTCGAAGATCGAGGCGGGCCGCTACGAACTGGTCAAGGAACCCTTCGCCATCGCCGCAGTGCTGCGCTCGGTGGACGAAATGCTGGCGCTTGAGGCGAGCCGCAAGGGCGTCGTCTTCTCCACGCGTGTCGCGCGCGGGCTCGACGAAGTCGTGGCCGACCGCCGCGCCGTCAAGCAGATCCTGATCAATCTCGCCAACAATGCGATCAAGTTCACCGACGAGGGCGGGGTGGTCACCCTGGACGCCATGATCGACGGCGACCGGCTCCTGCTGCGGGTCAGCGATACCGGCATCGGCATTCCCGCCGACAAGCTCGCCTTGATCGGCATGCCCTTCATGCAGGTCCAGAACGATTATACCCGCCGCTACGACGGCACCGGCCTCGGCCTTGCCCTGGTCAAGGGCCTCGTCGCGCTGCATGGCGGCGATTTCGGCATCGAAAGCGTCGAGGGTCGCGGCACGGTGATCACCGTGGCGCTGCCGCTCGACGGAAACAGCGAGGCGACCGGCGGCCTTATCGAATTCCCGCCGAAACTGGCGGATGTGAAGACAGGGGAGAACCGCGATGGCCACGCAGCCCAAGCGAAAATCGCCTGAAACGGGCGCGCGCGGCCGCAAGCCGCAACAATCCTCGCGCGTGACGCGGATGCTCATGGCGTCGGCGGCGCTGATCGGCCGGCATCCGCGCGCGCTCGGCGGCCTCGTCGCCTTCGGGGTGATCTTTTCCTTCGTCGCCGCCAATGCGCTGTGGTACCAGCCGCGACGCCACCCCGCGCCGTTCCTCGCGACGCGCGCGACCGAGACGACGCGGGCGCTTCCGGCGGCCGAGTTGCAGGCCGAGGCGACCGAACCCGGCGTCACCGTGTTCCGCATCGAGCGGGAGAGCGACGAGCCGGTCCGGAACCCGAAGCCGTCCGAACTGGTGCGCGAGATCCAGCGGGCGCTGTCCGCGCGCGGGCTCTATGACGGGCCGGCGGACGGATTGACCGGTCCGAAGACCGAGGCCGCGGTGCTGTTCTTCGAACAGACCGAGGGCATGGAGGAGACCGGCGAGCCGAGCCGCGCGATTCTCGACCGGCTGCGGCAGGTCAGCGTGGCGAAAACCGACGAGACCGACGCCGGCCTCCGCACCGCCAGCACCCGCGCGGCGCCGCGGGACGAGGTCGCGGCCCTGATCGCCGCCGCGGAAAAGCCCGTCGCCGTGATCCCGGCCGAAAAGCCGGTCTCGCCCGCGCTCGTCATGCAGATCCAGAAGGCGCTCGCCGGCATGGCCTATGCCGGCGTCAAGGTCGACGGCATCCCCGGCGAAGCCACCCGCTCCGCCATCCGCGCCTTCGAGAAAAGCTACCGCCTGCCGGTGACCGGCGAACCCTCCGACCGCGTGCTCAGGAAGCTGAAGTCGATCGGCGCGATCTGAACATTTCCGGCCGGCTTCATGTCATCCTCCGTAAAATATCCGGACCCTTCCGCCGCGCCTGCCGGGATTTTGGCGTTGAGCGATATGATTTCGATATTTATACGAATATATTGGAAAATTACATAAAAATTGCGATATTGATAAATAAATTATGAATAAATGACGGAATGTCGCCGTATAATCCGCATGAAATAACTCCTGGAGTCGATCATGACGGTGAAACATATCGAGACGGACAGCAGCAGTACGTTCGAGCTTGTGGATACGGACGACACATGGATCGTGGACAAGGGCGTCTCGATCGCGGCGGCGACCGGCGCGGGCATCTTTGTCGGCAATGCGCAGGATCTCGCGCTGCGCGTGCATGGCGTCGTGAGCGCCTTGCAGAATGACGGCCTCTCGGTGGCCGGTATTGAAGTCCTCTCGGCGGGTACGGACATTCGCGTGGGACGGCACGGCGATGTATCGGGCGTCTATGGTATCTGGCTGAACGCGGCCGACGGTCACATCGACAATTCGGGTACCGTCCGCTCCCGGACCTCGGGCATGGCCGTTATAGCCTCCGGACAGGATTATCTGATCGAGAACGACGGTGCGATGCGCGGGAAGACGGGTGAGGCCATCTATGCCGTCGCTGGCGGCAAGGTCGTCAACCACCAGGGCGGGGTCATGTCCGGCGAACGCGGCATCTGGATCAATTCGACGGAGGATGCCGTCATCGTCAACAAAGGCAGGATTTCGAGCGATGGCAACGCGGTGATCTGCGGTGAGGGCGATGACCGCATCGTCAACCATGGCCGCATCCTGGGGGCGATCGTCACGGGCGATGGCGCCGATCATATTGATCTGCGTCGCGGATCGGTGACCGGAGCGGTCAGCGGCGGCGGCGGCAACGATGTCTATTTCATCGACAAGTCGAATGTCGAGATCTGGGAAGACCAGGGAAAGGGCTATGACCTGATCTGGACGACGGCCAGCTTCCAGCTCGACAACGGACCCTACGCGGAGATCGAATTTCTCGGCGCCAGGGGGCGCCGCGATATCACGCTGATCGGCAACCAATACGGCAACACGCTCGCGGGCAATGCCGGAAACAACACGCTGTCGGGTGGGGCCGGCAAGGACAGCCTCTATTCAGGCGCGGGGCGCGATCTCATGATCGGCGGCGCGGACGGCGACAGCTTCGTCTTCCGGAAGGGCGACGGCGTGGACACCGTCTCGGACTTTGGCGTGCAGGGCGCCGATCACGATGTGGTTGACCTGCATTTCCTCACTGCATTCAAGGATTTCGACGATGTGCTGGCCGTGGCGAAGGACACGGCGGAGGGCGTGCTGCTGAAACTCGGCCATGGCGACCGTGTGCTGCTGGACAAGGTGACGGTGGACGAGCTTCAGGCGGATCATTTCGTCTACGCCCCATAGCCACGGCGCGATCATGTCCAGCTCGGTGGGCCGTGACGGACGGACTGCCGCGCCGCCGCCCTTTGACAGCGGCGGCGGCCCCGCTTAGGACATGCCATGCGCGTCACCTCCGAACTCTTTTCTTCCGCCCTTGTCCGCCGTGTCTTCGCGGACGGCGGGTTCGCCGCCGTCCAGCGCCGGGGCGCCGCGGAAGCCGGCGCGATCTTCATCCGCCAGCGCTTCCGCGACGGGCTGGAGACGCTTTACGGGCCGGCGCCGCAAAGCGCCTTCGACGCGGACGACGACGACCGCCGCTTCGAGCGCCGCGCCGAACGCGCCGACGCCGGCATCTGCGACGACATCATCGCCCGCGAGGCGCGATTCGACCCCGATCTCTGGGTGGTGGAAGTCGAGGTCGACGACATTTCCGGCCTGATGGCTGTGACGGAAAGCTGAGAAGTGCGACGAGCCCATCGGCGTGGACCGGACGGCGGCCGCCGTGCCATCGGCGCGCTCGCCGTCCGCAGGGCCGATATCGGACGCCTGGCGCCGGCGATCGCCCGTTCTGGACTTATTCCGCCGCATCCAGCGTGGCTTCGCCTCGCCGGGCGGCGGCGATCATCACCGCGCTGATCGCGCCGTAGGCGGACAGCCAGGCATTGCGCAGCTCCGGCGTGAAGCGGGGACCGAAGGCCAGCGAGAGCGTCTGGATCAGCGCCTTGCCGACCGTGGCGTAGTGACGCTCCTCGACGCCATAGGCGACGTGTTTCACCGCGAGCGTTTCGAGCACCGGGACGACGCTGTCGATCTCCCGCAACTTCCCCACCACCAGCGCCAGCGCCGCCATCAGCTTCATCTCCTGCGATCGCATGTCGGCGTCGGCGAAAAGCGGCCTGAGCGCGGGGTCGAGGGCGAAGAGCCTTTCATAGAAGAGCGCCGCTGCCTCCTGCCGCATCGTCATCACCTCGGCGAAGCTCTCCTGCAAGAGCCGGATCGTCTGTTCGTCCATCCTCGTTTCCTTTCGTCGTTTCGTCGATGATGGATCATGACAGGCCTGTGTTTCGCTCGCGCTTCGCGCGGCGCGTTTCATCGTTTCAGTTGTTTCCGGCGCATTGCCGTATCTTCAAGAATGGCCGAAGCCAGGCTGTGCGCCCGCCGGCCGAGTTGCGCTTCGACGCCGAGGAAGTCTTCATCCGCCGCGACGAGAAGACCGGCGATGTCATTTTGTCGGAAAAGGACGAACGGCGGAGAAACCGGGAAAAAAGTTTCTCGAACTCAGAGCCCGGGTAACGGTCCCCGACGATTTCCTTAGTCCGGAAGAACGGCATTCGCTTCCAGAAGCGAGCCGGGATCCGTTCGAGGATTGGGAGGAGTGACAGTGCTGATGTTCGGCACCAACACTGTCAGTCATATCATTCGCGACAGATTGCCCAAGACGCCGCCGATGTCGACGGCGCTGCAAAAAATCTGTATCTCGACGATTTCAGAGGCGGAGCTTGTCTTCGGCATGAGGCGTCGCCAGGAGGCGCGGACGCTCGACAAACTGATCCGTAATTTCATCGCCAGCATTGCCATCGTTGCGTTCGACCGGGAAGCGGCGGAGCGCTACGCCGCTTTGCGGGCCGACATGCGGCGGATGGGCAAAATCCCGACCGAGTGACATGCTCATCGCCGCCCATGCGCTTTCCCTGGGCGCGACCCTCGTCGCCTCCGATGCCGCCTTCCGGCACGTTCCCGGCCTTGCGGTCGAGGACCGGTCGTGACGGTCACGCCGTCAGCACCCTCAGCACCTCGGCGATATCGCCCGGCGTGAACGGCTTCTCGATCACCGGACAGCCGCTGCGGGCGAGGAAGCGCCCGGCCGAAGGACCGAGCGTGTCGCCGGTCACGAAGGCGATGCGGCGGGCAAGCTCCGGCCGGTGGGCCGCAAGCCAGTCGTAGAGGCCGGGACCGTCGCCGTCCGGCATGCGGATATCGCAGAGGATCGCGGCGATGTCATGGTCGCCGGCGGCGAGCAGGCGCTGCGCGGCATGGCCCGAGGGCGCGGTTACCGTCCGGTGGCCGAAGCCCCCGACAATGTCGGCGATGAGCTCGGCGAGCTCCGGCTCGTCGTCGACGATCAGCACCTCCGACGGTGGCGCGCGCCGCGCGGCGGGCTCGGTCGCGGCCTGCGCCGATGCGCGCCCGTCGTCCTCGCTGAGGGTGACGGGCAGGCGGATCACGAAACATGCGCCCCCGTCGGGCGTGGCGGGCGCGAGTTCCAGCGTTCCGCCATGCGCCTCCACCAGCCCACGCGAGACGGCGAGGCCGATGCCGGTGCCATGGTCCTGCGGCTTGGTGGTGAAGAAGGGGTCGAAGATGCGGGTTCGGATCGAGGCCGGTATGCCGGGGCCGTTATCGGCGACCGTCATGACGATCGTGTTCGCAGGAACGTCGAGGCTCGCCCGCACCGTCACCTGCCTGTCATCGCCGTCCTTTTCCTCCAGCGCCTGCCGGGCATTGACGATGAGGTTGACCAGGACCTGATGCAGCAGGTCGGCGTCGGCATGGGTGTCCGGCAGGTCGCCATCGATCGTGGCGGCCACCGAGACGCCGCTGGTTCGCAGGCTGTAGGACAGCAGCTCGATCGCGTCGTCCACCACCTTGCCGATCGACACATAGGCGCGTTCCGCCTTGCGCTGGCGCGCCATGGCGAGAAAGGTGCGCACGATGCGCGCGCAGCGGTTCGCCGCCATCTCGATCTTCTCGGCGCGGTCGTGGAGGTCCTCGCCCGACGGCAGGAGTTTCGCCTTCTCGCGCAGCATCATCGCCTGGCCGATGACGATGGAGAGCGGATTGTTGAGTTCATGCGCCACGCCCGAAAGCAGCGAGCCGAGCGCGGCGAGCTTTTCCTTCTGGTAGAGCGCGTCCCGCTGCCGCTCGATCTCGAACTGCGCCGCCTTGGCGGGCTGGAGATCTCGGATATGGGCTGTGAAGAAGCGCTTTTCACCGACGCTGACATCGGCGATGGCGAGTTCGACGGGGACCATGCGGCCGTCGCGCGTCATCGCCTCGAGTTCGACCCGCCTGCCGATCACCCGCGAATCCCCGCTTGAAAGATAGCGTTTCATCCCCGCCTCATGGGCCGCGCGGTGACGGTCGGGAATGATCAGCCCGGCAATGTCGTGACCGATCGCCTCGTCGCGGGAAAAGCCGAACAGCGTCTCGGCGGCGGGGTTGAAATCGACCACGCGGCCGTCGCCGTCGATGATGACGATCGCTTCCAGCGAGGTCCGGACGATCGCCTCGCTCAGCGCCTGGTTCTCGCGCCGCAGGCGATGCTGGGTTTCCAGCTCCTCCTCGCGCCGCTTCTGGGCGGTGAGGTCGATCGCGAGCAGGAAGAAGCCGATGACGCCGTCGCGGCCATTGTCGAAGGGCGTGAAGGACTGGCGCACATAGTGGTCGCCGTAGCGCGAATGGCTCCAGCCCTCGACATGGACGGGCTCGCCCGAGAGCACGCGCGCGATGATGCCGGCCATGGCCTGCCCGGCCTCGGCGCCGAACAGCGCCTCTGTCGGCTGGCCGAGAATCCGGTCGCGCGGCAGGCCGAGCGCTTCGATAAAGGCGTGGTTGGCGCCCATGAGGCGCATGTCGCGGCCGACATAGCAGGCCGTTCCCGGCATTCCCCGGATCACCGACATCATCACGCCGTGATCGGCGGGATGCATGTCCCCGGCGACGCCGAACGCGCCTCCGGTCGCGACCTCGGTGAAGGTGTGGATCGGCCTTTCGTTCATTCAGCGCCTCGCCGGTGAATAGATATAGCCCGCGCCGCGCACGGTCTTGATCGTCTGGGGCTTGGATGGGTCCTCCTCGATCTTCTTCCGGAGCCGCGTCACGCGGATGTCGATCGAGCGGTCGAACGGATCGTCGTTCTTGCGATGGGCCAGGTCGAGCAGCCGGTCGCGAGACAGCACGCGGTAGGGATTGTCGAGAAAGGCCTCGATCAGGTCGAATTCCATCGCCGTCACCGCCTCCTCGCCGCCATCGGGTCGGATGAGCCGGCGCCCGGCGCGATCCACCATCATGCGGCCGAAGGGGATGGTGGCCGGGCCTTGGTCCGGCGGGGCTGAAGCCGCGACGGCGGTCGCGCCGCGCGCGCCGCCGCGCCTGAGCACGGCGCGGATGCGCGCCTTCAACTCGCGCAGGTCGAACGGTTTGGTGATATAGTCGTCGGCGCCGACTTCGAGCCCGACGATCCGGTCCACGACATCGTCGGCGGCCGTCACAATGATGACGGCGATGTCGCCCGTGGCGCGCAGCCGCCGCGCGATCGACAGGCCGTCCTCCTCGGGCATGTTCACGTCGAGCAGGATGAGGTCCGGCCGGCCGTCGGCGAGCAGCGCGTCGAGGGCGGCGCCCCCCGATGCCGCGGATGCGGAAAAGCCCTGTCCGTTCAGATAATCCGCCACCATGTCCCGGATGTGTTCCTCGTCGTCGACGACAATGATCCTGCCTGCCATATCCGCCACCACCGATCTCTCCTGACCTCGCGGCGTTTCCCGATTGCAACTTCGCTTACAGCAATTTTCCGGAATTCGCCCGCATAATTTACGATCACGACGCGTTTCCGACGCCAACTATTCCACGGCGACGCGATTCTGAAACAAATGAAACAATTGAAACCGGAAAACCGGCTCCTTCCGCGCTCGGGCCGGCCTCGTCCCGGAAACGCCGGGCTTTTCCGTGCCAACGGAAGGCGCGGTTTTTGAAACGAATGAAATAGTTCTTGTCCATCAAGAGGATGCGCGGGGTTCCGATGGGCTCCGCGCGCCCGCGCGGCCTTTGCCCCGTTCCGGCCGATTCAGCCAGGCGGCGGCCTGCCGACCGTCTTCCTCCGATCCGCCGGCCGGTCTCAGGCCCGGCGGCCCGACAGCATCTCGCGCTTGCCGGCAAAGCCCGGCCTGCGCTCGACGGCAAAGCCGGCCGCGACGAGATTGCGCCGCACGAAGCCGGCCGCGGCATAGGTGGCGAAGCTGCCGCCGGGCCTTGTATGGTCGAATACCGCCTCGAGGATCGTTTCCGACCACATGGCCGGATTGCGCGACGGCGCGAAGCCGTCGAGATACCAGGCATCGAACAGGAGATCGCTCGCCGCGAGATTCGCCAGCGCATCGCCGCAGACCACCGTCAGCCGGACATCGTCGCCGAATGCCAGATCCACGACGCCCTCCGGCTCGTCCGGCCACCGTTCCGTCAAGGCCCGGCGCCGGTCGTCCAGTTCCGGCCAGCGTGACAGTGC
>JAGRLJ010000245.1 GCA_020441805.1 Rhizobiaceae bacterium | reverse complement strand
ACATCTATTCGATCGAGGATCTCGCGCAGCTGATTTTCGACCTGAAGAATGTCAATCCCGCGGCGGATATCTCGGTGAAGCTGGTCTCGGAGGTCGGCGTCGGCACGGTCGCCGCCGGTGTCGCCAAGGCCCGCGCCGATCATATTACCGTGTCGGGCTATGACGGCGGCACCGGCGCCTCGCCGCTCACCTCGCTCAAGCATGCCGGCAGCCCATGGGAAATCGGCCTTGCCGAGACTCAGCAGACGCTGGTGCTGAACGGGCTGCGCTCGCGCGTGGCGCTTCAGGTGGATGGCGGCCTCAAGACCGGACGCGACGTGATCGTCGGCGCGTTGCTCGGCGCCGACGAATTCGGCTTCTCGACGGCGCCGCTGATCGCGGCCGGCTGCATCATGATGCGCAAGTGCCACCTCAACACCTGTCCGGTGGGCGTCGCCACCCAGGATCCGGTGCTGCGCAAGCGCTTCAAGGGCCTGCCCGAACATGTGATCAACTACTTCTTCTTCGTCGCAAACGATGTTCGCGAAATCCTCGCGGCCATGGGCTATCGCAGCCTCAACGAGATCGTCGGCCATTCCGAATTTCTCGACAAGGATGAAGCGATCGACCATTGGAAGGCGCGGGGTCTCGACTTCACACGCCTGTTCCACAAGGTCGAGGCGCCCGAGCAGGCCACCCATTGGACGGAGCGGCAGAACCATCCGATTCACGACATACTCGACCGCGAGCTCATCGCAAGCGCGAAACCCGCGCTCGAAACCCGTCAGCCGATGGTGATCGAGGCGACCATCAAGAATGTCGACCGCTCGGCGGGCGCCATGCTTTCGGGCGAGGTGGCCAAGCGCTATGGACAGAAGGGCCTCAAGGACGACACGATCACCGTGCGGCTCAAGGGCACGGCCGGCCAGTCCTTCGGTGCGTTCCTGGCGCGGGGCATCACCTTCGATCTCGAAGGCGACGGCAACGACTATGTCGGCAAGGGTCTTTCGGGCGGTCGCATCGTCATACGTCCGCCGGAGAACACGAGGATCGTGCCGGAGAATTCGATCATCGTCGGCAACACCGTGCTCTACGGAGCAACCACCGGCGAGTGCTATTTCCGCGGTGTCGCGGGCGAGCGCTTCGCCGTGCGCAATTCCGGCGCCGTCGCCGTCGTCGAGGGCGTGGGCGACCATGGCTGCGAATATATGACCGGCGGCGTGGTGGTGGTGATCGGCGAGACCGGCCGCAACTTCGCCGCGGGCATGTCCGGCGGCGTCGCCTATGTGCTGGACGAGACCGGCGATTTCGCCCGGCGTTGCAACATGGCCATGGTCGAGCTCCAGCCGGTGCCGGAGGAGGACGAGCTTCTCGAAAAGCTGCACCATCATGGCGGCGACATCGCCCATAAGGGCATGGTCGACGTCTCCGGCGACATGACGCGGCATGACGAGGAGCGGCTTTTCCAGCTCATCTCCAATCACGCGCATTATACCGGTTCGGCACGCGCCCGGGAGATCCTCGACAACTGGACGGCTTTCCGTCCGAAGTTCCGCAAGGTGATGCCGGTCGAATATCGCCGCGCGCTCGAGGACATGGAGCGTATGGCGACCCGGGAGGCGGCGGAGTAGCTCCGTCGCCATCCGGCTTCTTTCGCGCGTCATCATGACGACTAGGCTTGGAGATATCCTGATCGGTGCGATCGGGTAAATGCACAGGCTGCCGCAGCAGCCGCTTGAGGACTGATTGGTATGGGCAAGGTAACGGGTTTTCTCGAGATCGACAGGCAGGTGGGACGGTATCAGCCGGCCTCCGACCGCATTCGCCATTTCCGTGAATTCACCATTCCGATGACGGATGCGGAAGTGGAGAAACAGGCCGCCCGCTGCATGGATTGCGGCATTCCCTACTGCCATGGCCCGACCGGCTGCCCGGTGCACAACCAGATTCCGGACTGGAACGACCTCGTCTATAACAACAAATGGGAAGAGGCGATCCGCAACCTGCATTCGACCAACAATTTCCCGGAATTCACCGGCCGCGTCTGCCCGGCGCCCTGCGAGGAGGCGTGCACGCTCAATCTCGAGGACGCGCCGGTCGCGATCAAGACCGTCGAACAGGCGATTGCCGACAAGGCCTATGAAATGGGCTATATCGTGCCGCAGCCGGCGACGACCAAGTCGGGCAAGTCGGTCGCGGTGATCGGGTCCGGCCCCGCAGGCATGGCGGCGGCGCAGCAACTCGCCCGGGCTGGGCACGATGTCCATCTCTATGAACGCGAGAGCCGTCCCGGCGGCCTGCTGCGTTACGGCATCCCGGACTTCAAAATGGAGAAGAACTTCATCGACCGGCGTGTCGACCAGATGCGGGGCGAAGGCGTGACCTTCCATTGCGGGATCAATGTCGGCGTCGATGTCGGCGTCGACAAGCTGCTGACGGACTACGACGCCGTGCTCTATTGCGGCGGCTCGGAAACCCCGCGCGATGCCGGCATTCCGGGTGTCGATCTCGTTGGCGTGCATGACGCCATGCCCTATCTGGTGCAGCAGAACCGACGCGTCGGCCGCGAGAATATCGACAGCGTCGGCTGGCCCTCCGCGCCGATCATGGCCGGCGGCAAGCATGTCGTGGTCGTCGGCGGTGGCGACACCGCATCGGACTGCGTCGGCACCGCCTTCCGCCAGGGCGCCGTGCGCGTGACCCAGCTCGACATTCGCCCGCAGCCGCCGGAGAAGGAAGACAAGCTTGCCGTCTGGCCCTTCTGGGCCACGAAGATGCGCACCTCGTCCTCCCAGGCCGAGGGCGCGGTCCGGGAATTCCAGGTGGCGACCCTCGAATTCGTCGGCGAGGACGGTGTCCTGACAGGTGTGAAATGCTGTCAGGTCGATGATCGCCGCCGGCCTGTCGAAGGCACGGAATTCGTCATCAAGGCCGATCTCGCCTTCATCGCGATCGGCTTCCGGGGACCGTTCACCGACAGTGTGCTCAAGGATCTCGACGGTCGCCTCGACCTCAATATCGACCGGCGCGGCTCGACCAATGTCGTCGCCGACGACACCGACTACAGGACGTCGGTGGCGAAGCTCTGGGCGGCGGGCGACGTCCGTCGCGGCCAGTCGCTGGTCGTCTGGGCCATTCGAGAGGGCCGCCAGGCGGCGCGCGCCATCGACGAAGCGCTGATGGGTGTCACCACGCTGCCGCGATAGGCCTTACGAATGCGACATGAACCCGCCGGCACGATCATCCGGCGGGTTTGCTTGCCGGTTGCCAGCGAAAATCGTCGACCCGGCCTTCGGGCGGATCGACCGTCTCACCCTTCTCGATCAGTCTGTCGCGGGGCGAGTTTCCGCTCGCCTTGGGCACGGCGGCGGCATTGAGCAACTGGTCGCCGCCATCGAGATCGGGGTCGACTAGGCTGATGGGCGGCACGGAGACCACATTGGCGATGGTTGAGTCGATGATGGCCTTGTCGACATTGGCCGAAGGATCGAGCGCCGAGATCGCTGGCAGGCCGCTGCCGATCAGCTTGCGGATCGGCTTTTCGACATAAAAGGCGATCTTGCGCTTGCCGGCCTTGGTCAGGCTCAGTCCATCCGAGCCGCGCAGGCGCACCGGCTGGCCGTCTATATCGGCGCCGGTCGCGATGAACTTGCCATTCTCGTCGGCGAAGCCGTCCCAGATATCGACGAACTCGCCGCCCGCGAATTCGGACTTGGCGCGATAATAATTGTTGAGCGTCGCCGCGTCGGCGGTCAGCGAGGGCGACGAGAAGGCCGGCAGGCCAGTCCAGACGAAAGGTATCTTGTTCTTCCTGGCGATGTCGATGATGGCTGCGACGCGCTTCTCGTATTCGGCCTTCCACGGCTCGGTCTGGAACTTCTCGCGCTTTCCGCCCACGACCATCTGCTGGCGGTCGTTGGCGCCCAGCATGATCACCACGAGCGCCGGCTTTGTCTCGTCGATGGAGGTCGTCAGCGTCTGCGGCCAGTCGAGATGGTCGCTGCGCACCAGGCCGGAAGAGCCGTCCGTGCGCTTCTCGACGACGATGCCGGGATCGTTGGCGAATGCCATTTCCAGCCCGTCGGCAAGCGCCGAGCCCATGAAGTCGCCGATCACCAGGATTTTCTTGGCGTCCGGCTGCTTGGCCACCGTAACCTCGGTGTCGGCCACGGAGGGGTTCGAGGTGGAGACGTTCTTCTTTCGGCGCGGCTTCTTCACGCGCACGACCGGGTTGCTGGCGGGGGCGACCTTCTTCTTGCGCTTGCCGAAGATCATGTCGATGATCGAACGGCGCTCGCGCACCTCCTGCGCCTGCGCGACGCCGGTCATGTGAAAAGCGGGTTCGGTCAGGAGGAAGGCCAGTATCGTCAGCGGCAGGATCGCAACCCTGAAGACGAAGGCTCCGGTCCAATGGCGTGGCAAGGCGTGCTTCATCGCGGTCCGGTCCAGAATGAAAAGGGGCCGGACTGAAGGCCGGCCCTCCCGTCTATCATACCGGACGGTGCGTTATTTCCGCAAGGCCTTGAGAAGCGCCTTGGACGGCACGCCGTCCGGCTCCATGCCCAGTTGTTTCTGGATCGCCTGGATCGCGGCCTTCGACCCCGATCCGAAATTGCCGTCGATCGCGCCGTCATAATAACCCAGCGTCTTCATACGGGTCTGCAACTCGAACTTCTGGTCGATATCGAGCGTGCCCTCCGGCCGCGGCCAGGCCTGCGCCACGCCATTGTAGCCGGCGAGCCGGTCCGCCAGGGTTCCCACGCCGAGCGCATAGGAATCGGCGGCATTGTAGTTTTTGATCACGAAGAAGTTCTTGGTCATCAGGAAGGCGGGACCGTTGGGGCCGCCGGGCATCTTCAGGACTGCCCTGTCCTTGTCGAACTTGAAGCCCTTGCCGTTGGGCCGCTTGAAGCCGAGCGCCTGCCATTGGGCGAGCGTCTTGCTCTTGCCGACATATTTTTCGCTGTTGGACGGGGCGGCGACTTCGTAGCCCCAGGTCTTGCCCGTCTGCCAGCCGTTCTTCTTGAGCAGGTTCGCGGCGGTCGCGAGCGCATCGGGAATCGAGTTCCAGATGTCCCGCTTGCCGTTTCCGTCGGCGTCATAGGCATAGATCAGGTAGCTGGTCGGGATGAATTGCGTATGGCCCATCGCGCCGGCCCAGGAGCCCGTGAGCTGCGAAGGCTTCACATCGCCGCGTTCGAGGATCTTGAGGGCGGCGATCAGCTGCGTGCGCGCATATTTTGAGCGCCTGTCGTCGGCATAGGCGAGCGTCGCGAGCGCACGGGGAACGTTGTGCAGCCGGTCGGGCTTGTCGAAGACCGCGCCGTAATTGCTCTCCATGGACCAGATCGCGAGAAGGATATGCCTGTCGACGCCGAAATGCTTTTCGATCGCGGCCAGAGTCCGGCCATGCTGGCGCAGCATGTCCTGTCCGATACCGATCGTATAGGGATTGACGCGGCTGTCGAGATAATCCCAGATCGCGTGCTTGAATTCCGGCTGGTAGGCAGCCTTTTTGAGCACGTCGGGATCGGGCTCGCTCACGCCCTTGAACGCGGCCAGATAGGTGGACTTGCTGATGCCTGCCTTCGCCGCGACGGGATAGAAGTTGTTGATCCACTTCTGGAAGCCCCTGTCGGCGCTGGCCGGCGAGGCGACAAGAAGCGATCCTACCGCGATGAGAGGCAGAAGGATGGTTTTCAGGGTCGATTTGCGGTCACTCTGCATTGGCATCATTCCGGTCATGCGTTGGTCGAAGACACGAACTTACCCAAACCGAGTCAACAAATTCTTTACCATGCGGCTGGCCTTGCGTCACCTTTTCACGAAGTAATAGGAATTGTCGCAATAGTTCGCATGACCGTGACGGTTTCATGACCTCCGAGGAGATATAGATGACAGCTGGTAAGGTGAAGAAGGCAGTGTTCCCCGTGGCGGGCCTCGGTACCCGGTTCCTCCCGGCGACGAAGGCGGTTCCCAAGGAGATGATGACCGTCGTCGACAAACCGGTGATCCAATATGTCGTCGAGGAGGCGATCGAGGCCGGCATCGAGCATTTCGTCTTCGTCACCGGCCGTAACAAGGGCGTCATCGAGGATTACTTCGACATCCAGTACGAGCTCGAAGCCACCCTCAAGGCCCGCAACAAGAAGACGGAGCTCAATGTCCTGGCCTCGATCCTGCCCAAGGCGGGTTCGACCAGCTTCACGCGCCAGCAGGAGCCGCTCGGCCTCGGCCATGCCGTCTGGTGCGCGCGGGATATCGTCGGCGACGAGCCGTTCGCGCTCCTCCTGCCCGACATGATCATGAAATCCGATGTCGCCTGTCTCAAGGGCATGGCCGATCTCTACGCGGTCAGCGGCGGCAATGTGATCGCGGTCGAGGAATGCGCGCCCGAGCTCGCCCATCGCTACGGCATCGTGGCGCCGGGCGAGAAGATCGGCGACGGCTTCCGCATCACCGGCATGGTCGAGAAGCCGCCGCAGGGCACGCAGCCGTCGAATTTCTTCATCAACGGACGCTATATCCTGCAACCCGAGATCTTCGAGATCCTGGCGACCCAGGAAACCGGCGCGGGCAACGAGATCCAGCTCACGGACGGCATGCTGAAGCTGCTCGAGAAGCAGCCTTTCACCGCCTACCACTACAAGGGAACGACCTACGACACCGGCGCCAAGGATGGCTTCATCATGGCCAATGTCGCATTCGCCCTCGACCGCACGGACATTCGCGGGCTGGTGGAAGCGGACCTCAAGGCGCTGATCGCCGCGCTGAAATAGCGGGGCCGGCTATCGCTTCAGGGTCAGGCCGATTCCGGCGCGGAGAACCTCCAGCGAGGCGACGCCGTCCTGCCGGGTCCTTTCCCATGTCACATCGGCATTGAGATCGAGCGAACGCGAAATACCCCAGGTGAGGCCGGTTCCGAGCGTCAGGACGGTCTGGAACGGTATGCTTTCCTGGGAATAGTCGCGCAGGGTCAGTCCGCCGGACACCTGTCCGGTGAGATTTTGCAGGATGACCTGGCTCAGCACCGTGGTGCCGGTATAGGCCGTGCTGCCGGACGCGCCCGGGGTCGTGGTCGGTTCGATGGTGGTCCTCAGGTTGAGCGAGACATCGGTCCCGCGATAGGGCGACCAGAGCGCACTGCCGTCGATCGTCGCGGCCGAGATCGACCGCAGCGCCGGATCGTCGAAATCGGCGATGAGATAACCGCCTGCGAGCTCGCCCTTGAGCTTTTCCCCGAAATCCGTCTCGATGCCGGCCTTCAGCGCGTAGAGGTCGGCATCGCGGACATAGCCGAGCGAGTCGCGATGCTCGTCATAGATCGTCCGGCCGTAGGACGCCTCGAGGAACGGGATCAGGGCGGGCGAGAGCTCGTAACCGAGGCGGCCGCGAATGCGTCCGGTATTGCTGTCGCGTTCGGACTGGGACAGCCTGTCGCCATTGGCGAGCACCGCGTCGCCGTAGACCTGCCGCGTGACATCGAGCCCGACGGTGGTCCGGATCACGCCGAGATCGCGCATCACGTCCAGCCCGGCGGTATATTCGTTGACATCCGCCTGGGTGGCGGCATTGGCGACCGCGTTGGGATCGCCGATATCCTCGTGCTGGAGCGAATAGCCCGCCTTCAACGTGGCGGTCGTCTCGTCGGACAGGTCGAGACGCAGCTGCGCCTGGATCTTGCCTTCCGGGTCGTCCGAGCGGATCCCCGAAAGCGTCTTGTCCCAACTGCCTTCCGCGTCGATGCGCAACTGGTGCAGCGACCAGTCCGAGGTGAGCGAGGCCTTCAGTCCCGACCGCAGATAGGTGCGCGTCGTGCTGTCGTTGCCGGTGGTCGTGCGCTCGGAGCCGATTGTTTCGGTGATCGACGGCCGAAGGATGAAGGAGCCGACTCTCACGCCCTGGGCATCGTTGCGTCCGTCCGTGGTGCGGGTGGAAAGCCTGTCGACGGTCGCTTCGCGCATGTTCTGCCGCCGGAGCTCCTGAAGCGCCTGCTCGTCGAGCGCGTCCGACGGATCGATGGAACTGCGGATATCCGTCGCGAACGGCGGGGAATCGTCGGCAGCCTGGTCGTCGGCCGCCGGATCGGTCGCATCCCGTTCGCCGTCCGGATTCAGGCGCGGCTGGCTCGCAGCCGTTTGCTGATCGTCCGGCATGGTCGCCGACTGCGCCAGCGCCGTTCCGGCGAGGACGAGCGAGAGATGCGCCGCAAGGATGCCGGCGCGCAGCGCGGCGGTCGATCTCGGGCGCATGGTTCGGCTCAGGGTCATGAGGCTCGCTGGTCTTCCGGATATCCTTACCCATTCGTAAAGGAGCAAGGTTAACCAATCGTTGCCGGGGCCGGCGCCGAGCCGATCATAAAGCCGTCGCGATCATGGCCGAACGAGGCCGGGCAATCGAAGCGCGGCGGGGATCTATGCCGATATAGTCGAATGATGTCTGCTGTCCGTGGCGGCGGTGCCCTTCGCGCTCGTCCCGCTCCATCTGCTCGCCATGCGCGGCGGCCTGCCCTCGCGATCGATGACGGATTCCGGCCCGTTGGGCGAATAGTCCGGGAAAGGCGGCCCTCGCGGTCAATTCCTCTCTGGACAGGCGGAAAAGAAAGAGTAAATCACGGACATGACCGAAAATGTTGTGAAACTTCCCGAAACCGACGCGGCCCGTTCGGCGCTCCGAACCATCAGGGCGGAGAAATCGGGGCTCGCCGACCTGGAGCGCGTGCTGGCCAACGGCCTTGCCGTGCCCTTCGCCGAGGCCGTCAGGAAGATCAGGGCCACGCCCGGCCGCGTCATCGTCACCGGAATCGGCAAGAGCGGCCATGTCGGCGCCAAGGTCGCCGCGACGCTGGCCTCGACCGGTACGCCGGCTTTCTTCGTCCATCCGGTCGAGGCCGTTCACGGCGATCTCGGCATGATCACGGCGCGGGATGCGATCATGGCGCTGTCCTGGAGCGGGGAAACCACCGAATTGCAGGGCATCGTCGCCTATTCGCGGCGCTTCTCGATCCCGCTGATCGCCATTACCTCCGGCGAGACCTCGACGCTGGCGCGCGAGGCCGACATCGTGCTCTGCCTGCCGAAATCGCAGGAGGCCTGCCCGCATGGCCTGGCGCCGACGACGTCCGCGCTGATGCAGCTCGCCATCGGCGACGCGCTGGCGGTTGCCCTGCTCGAGGCGCGGGGATTCTCGGCGATCGATTTCAAGACCTTCCATCCGGGCGGCAAGCTGGGCGCCACGCTCAGCCATGTCGGCGACGTCATGCACAAGGATGACGAGATCCCGCTCGTGCCGCTCGGCACCGACATGCGGGCGGCGGTGATGATGCTCTCGGCCAAACGCTTCGGCTGCGTCGGCATCCTCGACGACGACGGGCGCCTCGCCGGCATCGTCACCGATGGCGATATCGCCCGACATCTCGACAAGAATCTCGTCGAGACGAAGGTCGACGAGATCATGACGCGCAATCCGAAGACGGTCAGGACGACGACGCTCGCGACGAGCGCGATGGGCCTGCTCAACCTACACAATATTTCGGCGCTGATCGTCACCGACGACGACAAACGGCCGATGGGTATCGTCCATTTCCACGATCTTCTCAAGATCGGGGTGGCCTGACCGCGGGCGCGATCAGGGTTTGGCCGTGATCCGGAACTGGTTCTCGAGCCAGCCCATGGTGAAGTCGTGGGTGACGCTTGCGGCATATTCCTCCGGAATGCCCGGTCCCATCAGGCTGATCCGCAAGGGTTGTCCGGCGAGCGTGACCTCGGCGCGATAGGTGCCGTAGGGGACGCCGGTGACGACGAGGCCTTCGCCTGTCGGCCTGACGGTCCTGACGATGGTCCGGCCTGTCGCGATATCGGTGAGCGTGACCTCTGCGCCGTTCAGGTCGATATCGGTTTCGATCGACCGTTCCAGGACGAAGACGCCGCCATTGCCATAGGGATCGTCCGGGGTGCTCTCGTAGTAACCGCCCTTGAAATTGCGCACCACATCCTCGTGACCGCCGAAAGTACTGTCATCGTCCGTCCGGAAGTCGAGATTGATCCGCCGGCTTCCGTTGATCACGACCCGATAGGCATGGGCGGAATAGATGCCGGGCGGCATGCGGTCCGTCGAGACCGAGTAGCGGCCGTCCTCGCCGGTGACGGCGGTCTGCTTGATGCTCGCGCCGCCATAGGGCAGGTCGTCGGAATTGTAGGTCTGGTAGACGATCTCGACATTGACACCGGCGACGGGTGCGCCGTTTTCGTCGGTCACAAGGCCGGTCACGGTGCCGGCGACGGCGGCCTGCGCGCAGGCGGCAAGCATCGCCAGTCCTGCCGCGAGGGATCTCGCATTCATCGTTTCTCTCATTCTTTTCCGCTGGATCAGGCGACCTCGACCCTGAGGTCGCTGCCCTCGCTCGCCACGACCCGGACCCTGCTGCCGGCCGGCAGGTCGGGTCCGGTGACGATCCAGATCGTGTCGCCGATCTTCACCCGGCCCCGGCCGTTATGGATCGGATCGATCAGGTCGGCGGTGCGGCCGACGAGGCTGGCGCCGCGCTGGTTCAGCGTCGGCTCGTCGGAGAGGTTGCGGCCTCGATACATCCAGCGGCGGCCGAGATAGAGGCTGAGCGCCGAAAGCGCGGCGAAGACCAGCCATTGCACCTGCCAGACCCACCAGCCCGTTTCCCAGAAGAGATTGGACAGGAGGCCGGTCAAGAGCCCGGCTATACCGATCCAGACGAGGAAATTGCCGGGGACGGCAATTTCCGCGACGAGCAGGACGATGCCGAGAATCCACCAGGCCCAGGGGCCCATCTCCCGGATCAGCGCGGTGATCATGACTGGCCGCCCTGTGGCCGTATCGTGAAGGAGCCGGCCATCTGGTTGGTGCCGCCGGTCACGTTCGGCGTCGAGCGGGTCGTGGGCCGCGGCGCGGTGGGTGTGCCGCCGCCGTCGCCGAAAACGTCGCGCGCGATCGCGCCGATGCCGCCCAGCGAGCCGATGAGCGACGAGGCTTCGAGCGGCATGAGCACGATCTTCGAATTGCCGGCGGTGCCGATGGAGGTGAGCGCCTCGGTATATTTCTGCGCCACAAAATAGTTGAGCGCCTGGACATTGCCGGCCTCGACAGCCTGCGACACCATCTGTGTCGCCTTCGCCTCGGCCTCGGCCAGACGCTCGCGCGCCTCGGCCTCGCGATAGGCGGCCTCGCGCTCGCCCTCGGCCTTGAGGATGGCGGCCTGTTTGGCGCCCTCGGCCTTGAGGATCTGTGCGTTGCGCAAGCCCTCGGCCTCCAGCACCTGGGCGCGCTTCTCGCGTTCGGCCTTCATCTGCCGGGCCATCGATTCGACGAGGTCGGCGGGCGGGGAAATATCCTTGATCTCGACGCGGGTGATCTTCACGCCCCAGGGATTGGCCGCTTCGTCCACGGTGCGCAGCAGGCGCTCGTTGATCGTATCGCGATTCGAAAGCAGCTCGTCGAGATCCATCGAGCCCATGACGGAGCGGATATTGGTCATGGTGAGATTGAGAAGCGCCTGATTGAGATTCGCGATCTGGTAGGCGGCCTGGGCGGCGTTCACGACCTGGTAGAAGGCCACCGCGTCGGCGCGGACGCTGGCATTGTCCTTGGTGATGACTTCCTG
>JAGRLJ010000244.1 GCA_020441805.1 Rhizobiaceae bacterium | reverse complement strand
CTTCGAGGTTCTGGACGATCTCGGAACGCTGCTCGGCGCGGGACTCTTCGAGAACCGTGCGGCGCGAAACGACGATGTTGCCGCGACGCTTGTCCATCTTGAGGATTTCGAAGGGCTGCGGAACATGCATGAGCGGGGTAACGTCGCGGATCGGACGAATGTCGACCTGCGAACGCGGCAGGAAGGCGATGGCGCCGTCGAGATCGACGGTGAAGCCGCCCTTGACCTGGTTGAAGATGATGCCTTCGACGCGCTCGCCGTTGTTGAACTTGACTTCGAGCTTGATCCAGCTCTCTTCGCGGCGAGCCTTCTCGCGCGAGAGGACGGCTTCGCCGAGAGCGTTTTCGATGCGCTCGACATAGACCTCGACCTCGTCGCCGACCTTCAGCGAGCCGTCCTTGGCCTTGGCGCCGAATTCCTTCATGGCGATGCGGCCTTCGACCTTGAGGCCGACATCGACGATCGCCATATCCTTTTCGATCGCGGTGATGACGCCCTTGGTGACGTAACCTTCAGCGAGATCGTTCTTTGCAAAGGATTCTTCGAGGAGGGACGCGAAGTCCTCCTTCAGGGTATTTGCTTGAGACATTGAAACTCCAAAATGCGAGCGTTCCACTCGCGGGCGCCGGTGGCTGGTGTTGAACACAGGCTCGTCACGATCCGCCCCAAAAGGGGCAATCCGGCGCGGGGACCGTACGAAACCTATTCCAACGCGGCGTCGATGATCGCGCGCGCGGCCTGGAACGCGGTCTCTATACTCATTGTCGACGTATCAATCAAGTGCGCATCGGCAGCGGGTCTCAACGGCGAATCGGTCCGGCCCATGTCGCGGGCATCGCGCCGCTCGATATCGGAGAGAACCGTGGCATAATCGGCCTGCCCTCCTCCCGTCACGATCTCGTCGCGACGGCGGCGGGCGCGAATCTCGGGCGACGCGGTGACATAGAGCTTCACCTCGGCATCGGGGCAGACGACGGTGCCGATGTCGCGGCCGTCGAGCACGGTGCCCGGCGCCTTGCGGGAAAAGGCCTGCTGCGCCGCGACCAGCGCCCGCCGCACCTCCGGCATGACGGCGATCTTCGATGCCGCATCGCCGATCGCATGCGCCGAAAGCGTGGCGCGGTCGAGTCCGGAAAGATCGATCTCGCGGGCGGCATGTGCCGCGACCGACTCGTCGTCGAGCGGCAGGCCGGCATCGATGAGTGCCTTGGCGACGGCGCGATAGGTAAGGCCCGTATCGAGATGATGGAAGCCATAGGCGCCGGCGATCAGGCGCGAAAGCGTGCCCTTGCCCGCTGCGGCTGGTCCATCGATCGCAATCGTCGTCATCGCGGCCTTTCCGGTCGTGTGGCGGCTCAATCGGCGCCTTCGTCGTTCACGTCCCGTTTCATAGGGAAGGGCGACGTGAATGAAAAGGGATTGTAACGACGGGACGACAGATTTTGATCGGGAATTGTCCTTCCGCTCGCCCGGAGCAGGGCGATCGCGTGGGAAGGCAGGTCAGGAAAGGGCGGTCGCGCCGAAACGCGGCAACCCCGGCAGGTCCAGGGGACCTCCGGGGTTTTCCGGCTCGACGACCGTCAGATGAAATCGAAATCGGACGCCTTGAGATCCGAGAGCTTGGTATCCTCGAAGCGGAGCTCGTGCCTGCCGAAATCGATCAGGACGTCCTCACCGCCGTCGACCGACTTCGCGAGCGCCATCAGTTCCCGGAAATTGTCGACGCCGAGATCGCGATCTATTTTCACCGTATCGTTGCCGCGACCGAAATCGTCGATGTCGGTCTTGCCCTTCCTGAAGATGAAGACATCGTTGCCGAGGCCGCCCTCAAGATCGTTGCGGCCGCCGCCGCCATCGAGCACGTCATTGCCGTCCCCGCCTTCGAGATCGTCGTTGCCGCCGCGGCCGAAAAGCCTGTCATCGCCGCCACGGCCCTCGATATCGTCATGGCCGCTGGTGCCGCGCAGGGTATTGGCCTTGTTGTTGCCGTTGATGTTCGCCATCGGGCTCGTCTCCTTTGCCAGTTGCCGGAGACTTCTGGCATGGACGCCCTGTCAGCGACCTGTCGGCCGATGTCAGGCAAATGTAAGCTTTCCGGCGTTATAGGCGAGATATGAAAGCCAGATCCTTTCGCATCGCCGCAGGCTTGCTCGCGGCCGTCTTCCTGCTCTCGCCGCTGATGGCGACGGGCGAGACCGACGCGCCGGCAAGCAGCCAGCAGGACGAAGCCCGCGACGCGCTCCGGCAGGGACTGGTCCGCCCGCTCGAAGAGGTCCTTGCCGAGGTCCGCAAGACCATTACCGGCGATATCGTCGAGATCGAGTTCGAAAAGGACGACGGGCGCTTCATCTACGAGATTGAATATGTCACCCCCGACGGCCATCTTATGGAAATCAAGATCGACGCCAGGACGCTGGGGGTCATTTCAATCGGCGAGGAAGAGGACTGACCATGACGCGACCGAAAGCGATGATGCCGGCATGTCCTGCCTGTGAGCCGGCCCTGCCCGACCCAGGGCGAACCCGACAGACCGCCTCAGAATGCGACTGCTGATCGTGGAAGACGACCGCCGCATCGCCGCCGACATGGCTTCGGCGCTGATCACGGCCGGCTATGGCGCTGAGATCTGCGGCGACGGCGAAAAAGCCTGGTTCCTGGGCGACACCGAGGATTTCGACCTCGTCGTCCTCGATATCGGCCTTCCAGGCATGGACGGGCTCAGCATCATCAAGCGATGGCGGGCCAACAACAGGCACATGCCCGTGATCATGCTGACCGCGCGGGGAAGCTGGGCCGAGCGCGTCGAAGGCATCGACGCCGGTGCGGACGACTATCTGCCCAAGCCCTTCCAGTTCGAGGAGCTCGTCGCCCGCGTCCGGGCGCTGATCCGCCGCTCGGTCGGCATCGGCAGCGCGGTGATCGAGGTCGGCGGCATGCGCATCGATCCGCGTGCGATGCGGGTGAGCGTGGCGGGCATCCCGCAGTCGCTGACCCCGCTCGAATACCGGCTCGTCAGCTATCTCGGCCATCATCGCGGGCGCGTCGTTCCCGCCTCGGAATTGCAAAACCATCTCTATGGCGACGACTTCTCCCGCGATGCCAATGCGATGGAAGTGCTGATCACCCGGCTGCGCAAGAAGCTCGGCCCCGATTGCATCGGCACCCGGCGCGGCTTCGGTTACCATATCGGCCGCGAGGAGCCATGAGCGCGGCCAAAGCGGCGGTGAATCCTTCGCTCCGCCTCAGGCTGGCCGTGGCCGGAACCGCGGCGCTGCTGGTGGCGCTCGTCGTCTCCTTCTTCGGGCTGTCGCTTCTGTTCGAGCGTCATGTCGAACGACGGGCGGCGGCGGAGCTGACACTGCATCTCGACCAGCTCATCGCGGCGCTGGGCATCCGGGAGCGGCGTTTGACTCTGGCGCGGGAACCGGCCGATCCGCGTTTCGCCCGGCCGCTTTCCGGCCTTTACTGGCAGATCGAAAGCGAGGGAGAAACGCTCCGCTCCCGCTCGCTCTGGGATACGGAGCTCGTCGTGCCGCCGCTCGAACCCGGCGCGCCGGCCAGCCGCTCCATCGACGGGCCAGGAGGAACGTCGCTGCTCGTCATCGAGCGCGAGATCGTCGGCGGTAAGCGGCTCGGCAACCGGCCGGTGCTGCTCGCCGTGGCCATCATCCGCACCGACATCGAGGCGGCCACGGCCGAATTCCGCCGCGACATGCTGCCCTATCTGGCTTTGCTCGCCAGCCTCTTCGTCGCCGCCACCGTCTTCCAGATCACGATCGGGCTTCGGCCGCTCGGCGCACTGCGCGTCAAGATCGCTGAAATCCGCCGGGGCACGGCGCAACATATGGGCGGCGACTTTCCGGCGGAGATCCTGCCGCTGACACGCGAGCTCGACGCCCTGGTGAGTTCCCGCGAGGCGCAGATCAAACGCGCGCGCGCGCATGCCGCCGATTTCGCCCATGGGCTCAAGACGCCGCTACAGGCGCTTGCCGGCGATGTCGGCCGGCTGCGACAGCGCGGCGAGATCGAGCTTGCCGACGACATCCAGGCTCTGACCGCGCTGATGCGCCGCCATGTCGACCGCCAGCTCGCCCGGGCGCGGATGGCCGGCCAGCCGGTCGGCCGCAGCAACGTCGCCGCCACAATCCGCCGTGTCGTCGGCGTGCTCGAACGCACACCAAAAGGGGGCGTGATCGACTGGCGGATCGACGCGCCGGAAAACCTCGCGGCGCGCATCGATCCGGAGGACCTCACCGAGATTCTCGGCAACATACTGGAAAACGCGGTGCGCTATGCGCAGACCGGCGTGGCCATCGAAGCCTCCGGCGACGGTGCCGCCATCCGGATCGTCATCCGCGATGACGGGCCGGGCATTCCCGAGGCGATGATCGGGCATGTCCTCCAGCGCGGTGGGCGGCTGGACGAGACGAGCGGCGGCGCCGGGCTGGGCCTCGCCATCGCCCATGATATCGCAGCCGGCGCCGGCGGCGCCATCGCGCTCGCCAATGGCGACCCGGGCCTTGCCGTGACCATCCGTCTCTCGCCGGCCGGGTGAAGCGGCTTGACGGCCGAGCCTGGTTGGGCCAATAGGGACCGCGATACCCAGCGTGATCGCGCCAAGGCAGCAGCAAGCACCCTTGGAGAGCGTCATGCAGCGCGGGAAACGTTCCACCCTTCCTCAAGATCAGGATCCCGGCGCGGAGCCGGATGGCGCGGCGGCAGGCTTGTTCCGTGCGAGCGAGGCGGCAGCCGCCGCGGAGACCTTCGCAGCGGCTGCCAGCGCGGGGAAGAACAAGTCCGTGAAGATCGATCGCGGCTCGGACTTCCTCAAGCGTGCCGACAATGGCGAAAACCCGTCTCCCGGCTATGACGGGGACCTCGACACGCTCGCCGCCTTCCTGACCGATGGCTTCCATGAATATTACGACGAGGAGCGCCGCAGCTTCGACATCGGCGCCAGCGGCGTGATCACCGTACAGGTCGCCGGGATCTCGAAGGCCGCCAAGGCATTGACGCTCCAGGCACTCAAGGTCTGGATGGATGCGACCGGGCTCGAATTCAAGATCGTCAAGAAGAACGCGGACATCTTGATCAGCGACGACAATGCCGCCGCCTATACGAATGTGACCGTCAAGGGCAACACGATCACCTCCGCCTTCGTCAATATTGCCGACGAATGGATCCTGGAGGTCAACCACGGC
>JAGRLJ010000243.1:15246-16926 GCA_020441805.1 Rhizobiaceae bacterium | reverse complement strand
CCTCTCGCACATGCGCTCATGCGCGCGGATTCGACTTTTGCTCCAGGGCGGGATAGGGCGAATGGGATCCTTCATCCGACATGCCAAGCGAGCCGACCATGCTGATCCTCGACGACAACGACACCCGCAACGCGCTTCCCTTTCCCGGCCTGATCGCCGCACTCCGGGCGATGTTCATCTCCGGATGCGCGGCGCCGCCCCGCCATCATCATGATGTGCAGGTTCCCGGCGAGCCCAACGGCACGCTGCTCCTGATGCCCGCCTGGCTGCCCGGCCGCTATATGGGCCTCAAGCAGGTCTCGGTCTTTCCGGGCAATGCGGCGCGCGGCCTGCCGTCGATCTTCGGCTCCTATCTGCTGTCCTCGGCGGTCACCGGCGAATTGCTGGCGATCATCGACGGCGGCGAGCTCACGGCGCGGCGCACCGCCGCCGCCTCGGCGCTGGCCGCATCCTGCCTCGCCCGCAAGGACGCCTCCGTCATGCTGATGACCGGAACGGGCCGGCTCTCGGCCAATCTGATCGAGGCGCACAAATCCGTGCTGCCGCTGCGCAAGGTCTTCGTCTGGGGCCGCGATCCCGACAAGGCCGCCGCGATCGCCCGCCATGCCGAAACGCTCGGGCTCGAGGCGATCGCGACCGGAGACCTCGAGGCCGCCGCCCGTCAGGCCGATCTCATCTCCTGCGCCACTCTGTCCACCCAGCCGCTGATCCATGGCGACTGGCTGAAGCCCGGCGCGCATCTCGATCTCGTCGGCGCTTTCAAGCCCACCATGCGCGAGACCGACGATCGATGCGTGAGCCGCGCGACATGTTTCGTCGATACGCGGGCCGGGGCGCTGAGCGAGGGCGGGGACGTCGTTCAGGCCATCGCCGCCGGGGTCATCACGGCCGATTCGATCGCCGCCGACCTGGCGGAACTCGCCCGAGGGGACCATCCGGGCCGGACGGACGAGGGGGAAATCACGCTGTTCAAATCGGTCGGCGCCAGCCTCGAGGATCTCGCCGGCGCGATCTTCGCCTTCGAGCAAACCAATCGCGAGGCCTCCGACGAGCTCTGATGACGTCCGGCCTTCCCTCCTATCCGGTTTCCGAAACGCTGGGCGCCCTGTCGGCGGCGCTCGCCGATGGCGGCATGGCGGTGCTTTCGGCGCCGCCCGGCGCCGGCAAGACCACGATCGTGCCGCTCCATCTGCTCGACGCGCCCTGGCGCGGGGATGGAAAGATCGTCCTGCTTGAACCCCGCCGGCTCGCGGCCCGCGCCGCGGCCAATCGCATGGCGTCCCTGCTCGGCGAGAAGACGGGGGAGACCGTCGGTTACCGGATGCGGCTCGATTCGCGGATCTCGGCGCGGACGCGGATCGAGGTGGTGACCGAGGGCGTCTTCGCCCGGATGATCCTCGACGATCCCGAGCTTTCAGGCATTGCCTGCGTCATCTTCGACGAATTCCACGAGCGTTCGCTCGATGCCGATTTCGGGCTGGCGCTGGCGCTCGACATACGGGCCGGCCTGCGCGAGGATCTGCGCATCCTGGTCATGTCGGCGACGCTCGATGTCGCCCGGATCGCCGCGCTCATGGGCAACGTGCCGCGGATCGAGAGCATGGGACGCAGCTTCCCGATCGATATCCGCTACCAGGACCGCGATTCGAACCAGCCGATCGAGGATGTCATGGCGCGCGC
>JAGRLJ010000243.1:0-15179 GCA_020441805.1 Rhizobiaceae bacterium | reverse complement strand
CAGCGCGAAATCCTCCGCACCGCCGAGCGGCTCGACGGGCGATTCGGGCCGGAGACGATCGTCGCCCCGCTCTACGGCAATCTCGGACAGGCCGAGCAGGACCAGGCGATCCGGCCCGCGCCGGCAGGCCGGCGCAAGATCGTGCTCGCCACCTCGATCGCCGAGACATCGATCACCATCGACGGCGTCCGCATCGTCATCGACAGCGGCCTGCAACGGCTGCCTGTCTTCGAACCGGCCACGGGTATCACCCGGCTCGAAACCCGGCGCGTCTCGCGTGCCTCGGCCGACCAGCGCGCCGGCCGCGCGGGCCGCACCGAACCCGGAATCGCCGTCCGCCTCTGGCACCAGGGGCAGAATGCGGGGCTCGACGCCTTCACGCCGCCGGAAATCCTGGCGAGCGACCTGTCCGGCCTGATGCTCGATCTCGCGCATTGGGGCGTATCCGGGCCGGACCGACTCGCCTTTCTCGACCAGCCGCCCACCTCGGCGGTCGCTGAGGCGCGCAGCCTGCTGGTCTCGCTCGGCGCGCTCGGCGACGACGGCCGAATCACCGCCGAAGGCCGAAGGATCCGCGATCTCGCCCTTCCACCGCGACTGGCCGCCATGGTCGTGGCCGCCGCGACGGAAGGGCAGGCGCTGGCCGCGGCCGAACTGGCGCTGCTGCTCACCGAACAGGGCCTCGGCGGCCAGGCGATCGATCTCGAGGAACGGCTGGCGCGCTTTCGCGGCGAACGCGGCGAGCGGGCCGAATCGTCGCGGCGGCTGGCGAAACGGATCGCCGAATCGGTCGGGCGTGGAAAGGCGGCCAGCCGCAAAGCCCATCCGGGCCGGCTGCTGCTGCATGCCTTTCCAGACCGGATCGCGCTCCAGCGCGGCGGACGCGGGCGCTTCGTCATGGCCAACGGGCGCGGCGGCGAAATCGCGGGGACCGAGCGGCTCGCCAATGCGAAGATGCTGGTCGTCGCCGATCTCACCGGACGCGCCGCCGCCCAGCGCATCCTCGCGGCGGCGGAAATCTCGCGGCAGGAGATCGAGGACGAATTGCCGGAGGCGATTCGCAGCGAAGACCAATGCTTCTTCGATCCCGCGAGCCGGCAGATCCGCGCCCGGCAGGCGACCCGGCTCGGCGCCATCGTCTTCGAGGAAAAGCCGCTGCCGCGCCCGACGGGCGATGCCGCGCGGGCGGCGCTGGCCGAGGGCGTGCGCCTTCTCGGCCTCGGCGCCCTGCCGTTCTCCAGGTCGGCGCTCCAGCTGCGCGCGCGGATCGGCTTCCTGCACCGCACGCTCGGCGCGCCCTGGCCGGACATGTCGGACGAGGCCCTTCTCACCACACTCGGCGACTGGTTCCTGCCGTTCCAGACCGAGGTCCGGGGCATCGATTCGATCGATCCCGGTTCGCTGCATGACGGGCTCATGAGCTGCGTGCCGCACGACATGCGCCGCGATCTCGACCGGCTCGCGCCCACTCATTTCGAAACGCCGGCCGGCAACCGCCATCCGGTGGACTATGACGGTCCCGACCCGCGGGTCACCGTCCGCGTGCAGGAGCTTTTCGGCCTCGGAACCCATCCCGCCATCGGCGGCGGCCGGATTGCACTGACGCTGGAACTGACCTCACCGGCGCATCGGCCGATCCAGACGACGCGCGACCTGCCCGGCTTCTGGGCCGGGTCGTGGCGGGACGTGCGCGCCGACATGCGCGGGCGCTATCCCAAGCATCCCTGGCCCGAGGACCCCGCCTCGGCGCCGCCGACCAGCCGCGCCAAGCCGCGCGGAACGTGACGAGGAACGTGCCATGGCCGCCGATATCGCCCGCGAAGGTCCCGAAAGCCGCAAGCTGAGGCTGGAGACGCTGGTGCGGCTGCGCTGGCTCGCCGTCGGCGGCCAAACGGCAACGGTGGCGATCGTCGGCGTTTTCCTGCAATTCTCGATGCCGATCGAAATCGCGATATTGCTGATCGCGATGCTGGCGGCGGTGAATGCCTGGCTGCAATTTTCCTATCCGGCCACGCACCGGCTCGAACCCTCCTCGGCGCTGGCGCTGCTCGCCTTCGACCTGCTGCAACTCACGGCGCTTCTCTATGTCACCGGCGGCCTTTCCAATCCTTTCGCGCCGCTGATCTCCGTTCCGGTGATCATTTCCAGCGCCTCGCAGCCGCTGCGCTATTCGCTGGCGCTGGTGCTCATCGCGCTGCTCGCGATCACGGCGCTCGTCTTCTCGCCCTTTCCGCTGCCCTGGTATCCCGGCAGCGTGGTGCCGTTCGAGCCGATGCTGCTGGCGGGCATGTGGCTCGCCATCGTCTGCACGACATCTTTCGCCGCCTTCTATGCCTATCGCGTGTCGCATGAGGCGAACCAGCTGTCGGAAGCGCTGACGGCGACGGAGCTGGTGCTGCAACGGGAAATGCATCTCTCCGAGCTCGACGGGCTTGCCGCCGCGGCCGCGCATGAACTCGGCACGCCGCTGGCCACGATTTCCCTCGTCGCCAAGGAAATGAGCCGCGAGATCGAACCCGGCCACCGCCTCTTCGACGACGTGCAGCTCCTGATCTCGCAGGCCGACCGCTGCCGCGACATCCTCAAGCGCCTGACGACGCTCTCGACCGGGACCGAGGAACATATGAAGCTTCTGCCGCTGTCCTCGCTGATCGAGGAAGTGGTGGCGCCGCATCGCGAATTCGGAATCGAGATCGCGGTGAACGCGCTTTCTCCACGGACGGGCGAGCCGATGGGCCGGCGCAATGCCGGGATCATCTACGGTCTCGGAAACCTGATCGAGAACGCCGTCGACTATGCGAAATCGAAGGTCACCATCACCGTCCTGCACGATGCCGAACGGGTGACGATCCGGATCGAGGACGACGGCGAGGGTTTCGCGCCCGATATCCTCCAGCGCATCGGCGACCCCTATGTCACCCGGCGCAATCCCCAGGCCAAGGCGGGCGGGCTCGGACTCGGACTCTTCATCGCCAAGACCCTGCTCGAACGGTCCGGCGCCGAGCTCACCTTCGAAAACGCGCCCGGCGCCCGCGTCGAGGTGCGCTGGAAGCGGGAATTCATGGAAGCGGGCGCGAACTCGCATTTCCCGCCGCATCCTTCTATATAGAGTTGACGACCGGCAAGAATTGACGATCGCCGCGGGAGTGGAAACAGAATGAACGACCCGAAAGCCGCCGCCGAAGCCATCGGCTCCGATCCATCGCTGCTCATCGTGGAGGACGACGCGCCCTTCCTCAAGCGGCTCGCGCGGGCGATGGAGAGTCGCGGCTTCGCCGTGGAGACCGCCGAAACGGTGGTCGAGGGCATCGCCAAGGCCCGGTCGCGGCCGCCGAAATATGCGGTCGTCGATCTCCGCCTGTCGGATGGCAGCGGCCTGGACGTGATCGAGACGATCCGCACCAGACGGGACGATTCGAACATGATCGTGCTCACCGGCTACGGCAACATCGCGACGGCGGTGACCGCCGTGAAGCTCGGCGCCGTCGATTATCTCTCCAAACCCGCCGACGCCGACGAGGTCTTCGCCGCGCTGACCCGACGGGAAGGCGACAAGGTCGAGCCGCCGGAAAACCCGATGTCGGCCGACCGCGTCCGCTGGGAACATATCCAGCGCGTCTATGAAATGTGCGACCGCAATGTCTCGGAGACGGCGCGAAGGCTCAACATGCATCGCCGAACCTTGCAGCGCATCCTGGCGAAACGGGCGCCCAAATAGCCTGCCGCCCGCGCGGCTCCGGCATCGAAGGATATCAGCCGCCGCTCCGTTCCGGACGCGCGACCTCGTACCAGACTTCGCCATGCTCGGTGCCCGGAAAGGGATCGGGCCAATCGACATGGACCGTGCGGACATGGCGCATGCCGATCTTTTCCATCACGCGGCGCGACGCATGATTCACGGTCATGGTGCATGCGGCGATCCTGTCATATCCACCGCTTCCGAGCCCCCAGTCGACGAGAGCCGCAGCGCCTTCCGAAGCCAGGCCCCGACCCCAGTGCTCCCTGCGCAGGCGATATCCGAGTTCGGCCAGGCCGTCGCTCTCCGGCCACAGGCAGAACCATCCGACGAAGGCGCCGTCGACCGGCTGGCGCGCCGTCCAGATATAGGGCTCCGTTCCCCTGGGCATGAGGAAGGTCGTGCTGGTTTCGTTGCGTGCATGGTCGACCGCGCGTCCGCCGTTGAGAAAGCGCATGACCTCGGGGTCGAGCTCGAGGTCGATGAAGTCGGCGCGATCGCCTGGGCAGCAGGGGCTGAGAATCAGCCGGGTCGTCCGCAAAACGGTCATTCCGGATATCCGTCATCCTGGCAATCGCGCGCCGGCCCATGCCGGCGGCCTGCTTTCGGATGCTGTTCGGATCGGGCCGGATTTGGCAATATCGCGCCGGCTGTTATCCACAGCCGGCGCGTTTTCGTCACTCTCCCGGCGCCGGCGCCGTCTCGCCCGACCGCAGGCTGGCGCGAGGCAAGGACAGATTGTCCTGCGTCAGGGCCTTGCCCGACGACACGACGCTCGCCATCCGCCAGATGCAGAGCATCGCGCCCAGAACGATGAACAGTGCGGGGATGCCGCCGAGATTGGACATCATCTTGATCCCGTCGATATTGGCCGAGGCGGTCATGAACCAGGCGATCGCTCCGATCATGGCCCCCCAGACCACCTTGAGCGGCAGGCTGGTCGGCGACGTATCCTCGGCGACACGATCCTCGCACATCGACGCGATCGCCTCGGTATTGGAGTCCGAGGCGGTGACGAAGGAGATGAACGACAGGACGACGAAGACCACGACCAGAACCGGGGCGAATGGGAGGAAATCGAACAGCTTGTAGACGACGCTTTCGGCGCCGGTGGCGTCGAGAGCCGCCTTCAATGCCCCCTTGCTGAGCCCGTCGGAATGGATCGCCAGGCCGCCGAAGATCGTCATCCAGCCTATGGCGAAAAGCGAAGGCGCGATCATCGTCGTCTGGATGAATTCGCGTACGGTGTATCCCCGGCCCAGCCGGCCCAGGAATAGAGCCGTGATCGGCGCCCAGGCGAGCCAGTTCGCCCAATAGAAGTTCGACCACCACTGAGGCCACTTGTCGCCGGCGATGGCGCCGGTGAACAGGCTGCGTTGCAGGAAGGTCCCGAAATATTCGCCGAGACCGTCGACCGCAGCGGACAGCAGATAGACGGTGGGCCCCGCCAGAAAGGCGAAGGCGGCCAGCGCGAAAAAGAACTTGGTGTTGAGGTCCGACAGGATGCGGATGCCGCTCATCAAGCCGGTCGCCGCCGAGATAATGAAGGACGTGACGATCGCTATGGCCACGATGCCGAGCAGCAGCGCCGAACTCTGGATGCTGAAGATGGCGCCCAGGCCGCCGACCACCGTCAGCAGGCCGGTTCCGAGCGACGCCGCCATGCCGGCGACAAGCGCCCAGAGCGCCATCGCATCGACGATCTGCCCGCCGACGCCTTCGACGCGCTTGCCGAGGATGATCGAGAGCATGCCGCCAAGCGAATAGGACTTGCCGAGATTGTAATAGGCGAGCGCGAAAGCCAGCGCCGGCAGCGAATAGATCGCGTAGGGCGTGAAGGACCAGTGCATGTAGAGCGTCGAAAGCGCGAACCGCTTGGCTTCCGCCGAATTCGGCGCGATGCCCGACGATTCCGGCGGGCCATAGATATGATACATCGGCTCCGCCGAAGCCCAGAACAGGATGCCGATGGCCACCGTCGTGCAAAGCGCGATGGCGAACCAGTTCCACCGCGACAGGAGCGGCTCGGCATTCTCGCCACCGATGCGGACCTTGCCCAGCGGAGAGAAATAGACCCCGATCATGGTCAACAGGAACGCGACCGTGGACAGGCTGTACAACCAGGACAACTTGTCGAGGGTCCAGCCGTTGATGGCGGTCATCGAAGCGAGAAACTGCTCCGGCGCGAGCACGCTCGCGCAGACGGCCGCCAGCATCAGCAGAAACGGCGCCCAGAATACGATTGGCCTTACTTTCTTTAACATGACCTCCCCCTCTCCTCCGTCCAAGGATATCCGTTGACCGGTCCGGCATCCCGCCGCCAGGCCTTCCCCGCCCGGCGGATGTCGGCATCGCCGCTCGCCAGCGGATAATATTCCTCATGTCCCGATCAAGGAGCTTAATTAATAATTGCAAATATTGAAAGATTGCCAAATCTAGCCATGAATGATAAGCCTTTCTTATGATAAGGCATCGAAGCCAGATCCCGCTGGAATGCTATCGGGTCTTCAGATCTGCCGCGCAGTACCTGAATTTCTCCGCGGCGGCGCGGCATCTCGGTATCACGCAGGCGGCGGTCAGCCAGCGAATCCAACGGCTCGAGGATCTTCTCGAAATTCCCCTTTTCGTCCGTCAGGGACGCGTGGTGACGCTCACCCATCACGGCGCCTATCTCTACCGTCGCCTGGACACGATGTTTGAATTTCTCGACGAAACCCTCGACACTTTCGACCAGGACTTGCGCGGTGGACAGGTCTCCATCGCCGCCAGCGGTTCGGTCTCGCATTTTTGGCTGTCGCAGAACCTGCTCGAATTCTCGAAGCGCCGGCCCGACATCTCCATTCGAATTCTGACCACGGATTCGATGGCGCAGCTTGCCAGCCCCTCGCATGATCTTGTCATTCTCTATTCGAAGGGCGAACACCTGTACTGGGATCTCGCGCCGATCCTTCCCGAGACGCTGGTGCCTTGCGCCACGCCCGACTATCTCCGCCGAATCGGCAATCCGTCGCTGCCGATGGCCATCGACGAGATCGCGCGACTCGATCTGCTCGATTACGACAAATACAATCCGCTCTGGGTCACGCTGGCGGATTGGTTCGAACACAACCACTTCACCGCCCCACGGCCGAGGGTCGTGTTTTCAAGCTATGCGCTCACATTCGATGCCGCCGCTCAGGGCCAGGGGGTGATGCTGCTTTCGGAGCGGCTTGCCATGCAGCCCGGGCGCCCCGGCAATCTCGTGCCGCTCACGGATCGAAGGCTGGTCACGGGCTATAAATATTGCCTCGGCCGCCCCCGGAAGAAGGTGCTCTCCAGCGAAGCCTCCGCACTGCACTCCTTTCTGCTCGAGCAAGCGCTGGCCGCGTCTTCATGACGGGCGAACCGGCCGGTCGATCGCCGTTCGGACCTTTCCCGCCAGCATGGGCGCCTCCTTCGGGATGACCGCGATCCGCCCGCCGCCGGATGACGACGGGGACGGCGTTTTCCGGAACGGTCCCTCTCCGGGCTGCGGCCGAGGCCGCGAATTCGTTCAAAATTCCGGCGACTCGCTGTCCGACGGCTCGTTGGGATTGGGAATGCCGAGCCGGTCGGCCGCCCATTCGGCATGCATCAGGCGGGCGGCGGCGATGCGGGAGAAATTCAGCGTCATGGCCTTGCGCCCCGGCGCCGAGAGCCGGTGCTCGGGCGCCTCGCGGACCAGTTCCGCGCCATAGGCGTCGGCGATGAAGAGGCCGGCATCCTCGGGGAAGATACCGGCCGGCACATCGCGAAGCGTCGCGAAATAGAGGCGGTCGCAGAAGGCGCGGTATTCCGGCCATTTGCGGTCGACGCGGAAGTCCTCGACCGAGGACTTGATCTCGATGATCCAGATCTCGCCCTTGACCGACAGCGTGACGATATCGGCCCGCCGCCCGCTCCGGAGCGGCAGTTCCGGCAGGGTGACGTGGCGCATGTCGATAAGCTGGCGCTGCATGCCGCGCCGGATCTGCATCGCGCGCGCCGACTGACGCCCGTCCTTCAGCGGATTGTCGCCGTGCAGCGAGAGAATCGCCATGTCAGGGCCGCTCCTGTTGCAAAAAAGTCATTGGCTCTCCGTTTGCATTTCAGCGGGGCGGCCCGACGCGCGCGAATCCTTGCAAATCGCGGGGTGTTGGACGTAACCATGTCTCACGGGACGCTCGCGGGGAGCGCCCGCCTCCAAGACATATAAGAGAATAAGATGCGCGTCCGCACACTTGTCACGGCATTTGGCATCATGCTCAGCCTGGGCGTGGCCTCCTGCTCCACTGCGACCACCGAAACCAATTCCACGGCGGTCGTCACGTCCCAGATCTTCTCCGATTCTTACGGCAAAGTCACGGATGCCGGCTATGCGCTGCCGGCGATCCCGATCCAGCGCCTCGACAAGAAGTTCCATCGCCAGATCGTCTCCTACCAGACGGCGCAGAGGCGCGGCACGATCATCGTCGATACCAAGAACCGGTTCCTCTATTACGTGCTCGGCGGCGGCAAGGCCGTCCGCTACGGCATCGGCGTCGGCAAGCAGGGCTTTGCCTGGAAGGGCGAGGCCTATATCGCCTGGAAGCAGGAATGGCCGACCTGGCATCCACCAGCGGAAATGGCCGAGCGCAAGCCGGAAGTGGCCAAATATGTCGAGAAGGGCCAGGAACCGGGCATCCGCAATCCGCTCGGCGCGCGCGCCATGTATCTGTTCGACGATAAAGGCCGCGACACGCTGTTCCGCATCCACGGCACGCCGGAATGGTCCTCGATCGGCACCGCCGCCTCGTCGGGCTGCATCCGCATGATGAATCAGGACATTATCGACCTCTATTCGCGCGTCCGTCCGGGCAAGAATACCCGTGTCGTGGTTCTCTGAACCCGATAGCCTGCGATCGAAACCGCATAGCTGACAATGAAGCCGCCGGGACCGCCTGGCGGCTTCATTGTCATTTGCAGACCGGAATGTCAGGTGATTTTCGGCCGGCCGGAGGCGGTGGCGGTAAAGCGCGCCTCGACCAGCTTGCGGCGGCCTTCGATTTCCGGCGCGTCTATATCCTCCACCAGGCGCAGGACGGGATCCTCGGCGCCGCTGGTGACGGCGAGGCGGATCGCGGCCTCGCGGGCACGGGCGCGGGCCAGTTCGAAGGTGCGGTCCTCACCGGTCATGCGCTCCGTGCTTCCACCGCCGGAGAGGATGAAGATTCCCTCCTCGGGCGAGGTGACGGTGACGGTGACGGTCTGGCTGACCTCGCCCGCCACCGCGCCGATCGCATTGGCCACGCCGGCATCGGCCGGAATGACCGATTCGGCGCCGAGCATCGCGGCAATCGCCGGATAATAGACATGCGCCGAGGCGCCGAGGCCGATCAGCGGCCGGTCCATCGACACCGAGAAACGGACGACTCCCGGCGTACGCTTCAACGCACGGTCGATCGAGACGGATTTCGTCGGGTCGATATTCTCGATTCCATCCTCGCCGAGCGCGGCTGCCAGGATCACCTCGGAGGACTGGCGCGTCATCCGCGCCTCGATCCTGTGCGCGAGTTCGATGGCGGAATCGGCGATCGGCTTGCCCGAGCCGTCGCGGGTGCGGCAGGCGAGCTCGAGGCCGAGCCGGGCCGCTTCCGCATCCCACTGGCCCTGCCGGCCGAGAAGATGCATCGCATCGGAGGGCGTGACCGCCGCGATATGGACGAGTCCCCGCGCCACGATCCGGTCGAGCGAGGCCTTCTGCATCGAGGAGCCGAGAAGATCGTTGAGCGCCACCGGCGCGTCGGGAATACGGTCGTAGAGCGCCTGGTCGGCCGGCGAAAGGCCGCTCGCGAAGCGCTGCGGCAGGCCCGAGCGGACCACGAAGCGGCCGTCGTGCCGGCCGGCATGGGTCGCCTTGATCTGGCGCTCGAGCGTCTCGCGCACCGGGGATCCGTGCAGCTTGGCCACGAGGCTGAGCGGCAGGACGCGGCGCGGCCCGAGCGTCAGCGCGCCTTCGAGCCCGCGCGTATTCACATGCAGCTCCGAATCGCCGCCCAGGCCATAGGTGCGCATGGCGACGGCCTGCACCATCGTCCGGTAGCCGCCGACCACGGCGCCGTTCTCGTCGAGCCGTGGCCGGCCCTCGTCGAGGATCGCGACATCGGTGGTCGTGCCGCCGATATCGGAGATGACGGCATCGTCGAGGCCGGTCAGGAACCGTGCCCCGACCAGGCTCGCCGCCGGTCCGGACAGGATGGTCTCGATCGGCCGCAGCCGCGCCTCGGCCGCCGAGATCAGCGCGCCGTCGCCGCGCACCACCATCAGCGGCGCGTCGATGCCGCACGCTTTCAGGAAATCCTCCGACGAGCCGATCAGCCGGTCGATCATCGAGACAAGCCGGGCGTTGAGCAGGGTCGTCAGCGCCCGCCGCGGCCCGCCGAGCTTGGAGGAAAGCTCGTGGCTACAGGTCACCGGAAGATGGGTCCGCTCGCGGATCAGGTCGCGTACCCTCAATTCGTGCTCGGGATTGCGCACGGCGAAATAGCCGGCCACCGCGAAGGCCGTGACCGTATCCGCCAGCCCGTCGAGCCGGTCGGCCAGCGGACCGGTATCGAGTATCGTCTCATGGCCGTGGACATTGTGCCCGCCGGGCAGGAACACGACGGGATCGGTGCCGAGCGCCTGGCGAAGGCCGTCGCGCTCGAGATCCTCCGGGCCGAAGCCGACCATGACGAGGCAGACGCGCCCACCCTGGCCCTCGACCAGCGCATTGGTCGCAAGCGTGGTGGACAGCGAGGCGAGACGAATCGCGGAAGGGTCGGTGCCGGTCTCGGCCAGCACGTTGCCGACGGCGCCGCGAATGCCCTCGGACAGGTCGTGCCGGGTGGTCAGCGCCTTGGCCCGGGCCTTGACCCCGTCCTCGGGGCTGAAGAGAACCGCGTCGGTATAGGTACCGCCCGTATCGATGCCGAGAAGAAATCGCGATGCCACGCCGTCTACCACTCATGAAGCCGTGATGCCCACCGCCTTGAATTCAAGCCGCGTCCAAGGCAGGATCGATCAGGGGATAGGGTATTCCTTGCGCTTTATCCAGTCCGGTTTGCGGCGGTCGGGCGCGAAAAAAACGAAGTCAATGGCTATCCGGAAGGCATCATGAAGGGCATTTGTCGGTTTTTCGTCACCTTGATCGCCACGGCGGCGCTCGCCGCGCCCGGCTTCGCCCAGGAGGACGAGGACGAATATCGGCCCGCGCTTCCCGAAATGTCGCTCTACAAGGCGATGCTGGATGCCAACCGGCAGCCGGGCTGGGTGCAGTTCCGCGACTTCGCCGGCAAGCAGCTCGTCTATTTCACCGCGCTCCAGACGATGCGATGCCGCCTGTCCGAGATCCGCTATTCGGTGAATTCCGAAGCGCTCGACCGGCGGTTCCCGCTCGGGACCTGCGATCCGCAGCAGCCCTTCAACATGCCGGCCGACGATACGGACGGCCGCTATATCTATCTCGAATTCGGCCCCGGCAAGGTCAGGACGCTGACGATCCAGGTCGTGTGGGAGGACGGCTCCGGCAGCGAGATCATCACTTACCGCCCCTGCGACAATGTCGGCGAATCGACCTGCGCGCGGATCAAGACGATCGCCAAGCCGAAAAACAAGCTCAGCGCGCCGACACCCGAAGCACAATCCCGTTGAGCGGCTGGGTGGTCAGCCGCTGCACCGGCCAGGGCCTCGTCTTCTCCGTCACGTCGAAACGGTAGCGCTTCATCAGCACGGCAAGCGCGATCACCGCCTCCTGCAAGGCGAACGTCGCGCCGATGCAGACGCGCGGACCCGCGCCGAAGGGCAGGTACTGGAAGCGATGGATCTTCTCGCGGTTGCCGGGCAGGAAGCGCTCGGGCATGAAATGGCGCGGCCGATCCCAGTAAAGCTCGTGCCGGTGCAGCGTCCAGGGCATGACCAGCACCGACTCGCCCTTGGGCAGGTGGAGCACCGTGCCGTCCGCCGCCGTCCAGGTATCGTCCTCGACCGGCGCCCGGTTGATCGACGGCGCCGGCGGATAGAGCCGCATCGCCTCCTCGAAGGCGGCGCGGACATGCGGCATCAGCTCCAGCCAGTCGACCGGATCGGCGCCCCCGGCCAGAACGCGGTCGATCTCCTCCTCCATCAGCACCCGGAACTGCGGCGTCTCGGCGACGCAGAAAAGCGCCCAAGCGAGCGCGCGGGCGGTGGTCTCGTGACCGGCGCCGATGAAGGTGAGGATATTGTCCTCGATCTCGTCGCGCGTCAGCCCGTCGGGGCCCTCGATCTTCAGCAGCAGGGTGAGGAAATCGTCGGGGACCTGTGCTCCGGAATCGATTCGCGCCCGGCGCGCCTCCATCGTGTCGGCGACGATCCGGCGGAAGGCATGAAGCGCCTTGCGGCCGGGAAGGCGGGTCAGGCGCGGAATCCAGGCAGGCGCCAGGAGCAGGTCGAGCGGATCGATGCGTCCCATGTTCCTGAGCAGCGAATCGACGCGCTCGGCGAAACCCTCGGTGCCGGTGGCGATCTCGCCGGAAAACAACGTCTCCGCCAGGATCTCGTAAGTCAGCTCGGTCATGCCGGTGGCGACATTGACCTCGGCCCCATCCCTCGCCGGCCCGGCATAGCGCTCGGCGAATTCTTCCGACTTCCGCAGCATCTGGCCGGCGAAGCCGCGGGCATGGCGCGGCGTGAAGACCGGCGCCATCGCCTTGCGGGAGCGCTTCCAGGTGTCGCCCTCGGCCGTGAGCAGGCCATCGCGCAGGATCGGCCGGAGCACGAGCTGGCGAATCGGCTGCATCGCGTAATTCTGCGCATTGTCGACCAGGACATGGCGGATGAGCGACGGATCGTGGCAGATCGTGGTGAGCTGCCCGAAGAACCTCACCTGCATCCAGGGCAGCGTGTAGCTCGGCTTTCCCCAGAGTTCGAGGGGATTGCGGAACATGACCTTGATGATCTCCAGCCGCGAGGGCGGGATCGTGCGGGGCACCGGCGCCGGAGGCTCGAAAGGGTCCGGCCGCGCATCCATCAGAGCAGGCCTTCGAGCTCGGCCAGCTTGTCGTTGATCAGCCAGCCGTAATAGTTCTCTTCCGGAAGGGCGCCTGGCCCCCTGGCCTTCAGCTCATAGGCGCGCTCGCGCGGATTGCCGACATTGTAGAGGGTCGCGGTGATGCCGGGATTCTTCGAAATGTCGACGCCGGCGATCTTGCGGTATTCGTCGATCGACATCTTGATCGAGGCCGCCATATAGGCGAGCGACTTGTCGGGATCCATGATCGCGTCGTAGACAGCGCCGGCATCGTTCTCGTCGAGCTTGGGATAGCCCGAGACCTTGTGGACGAGATCGGAGAGCTGCATCGCGGTCAGCGGGTTGATCTGACCGAGGCCGAAGGTCTGGCCGGCGAAGAAGGGCTGGAAGAACACCGCCGAGAAACGGTTGTCCGGATAGCTGATGCCGCCGACCGTCCGGCCCCGGAACGATTTGTTCCAAACCCGCTCCCGGCAGGTCCAGACCTCGTAGGAGCCGGACTTGCCGGCGCAATCCGCGAACGGCGCCATGGCGACCAGCTCGCCGATCGACTGGCCCTCATAGGCGAAGCGGAAATTGTCGCCGGAATAGGCCGCCGCCTTGACGTAATAGGACTGGAGGCGGTCGTAGGCATCGACATTGTAGGTATGCTCGCCCACAAGCGCGCCGACCATGTGGATCGGCGCGATGCCATACCGGCCGGCGACCGACTTGATCTTGGCGATCAGCTTCCGGTCGCGCGCCAGGAGCTTCACCACTTTCTCGTATTTGCGGTCGAAGGTCGTCTTGCCGGCCTTGGTGCGCCGCTTGGAGGCGCCGGGCACCGCCGGCTGCTCCGCATGGCGGTTCCCTTCGGGCACCAGCGTCACGGCGCCCGCCGGCAGCAGGGAAACGACGGCAAAGCCCATCAGGGCGGCGAGTGTCACGAAAAGGCGGCGCACGGGCGAATATCCGGTTGGTCGGTCGGGGGAGTATACCGGATAGGGCGCTTGCCCCGCAATGATGGCGAAATCAAGAGAGGGTGAGGCTTCCGGCCGCCACGCCGCCGCCTCGATCGTCGACGGCTCGGGCAGAACGTCGTCTTCCGCCCAAAGACGCAACGCCTCTCTCGCATGGATCCCGATATCCGCCTCTCCGTCCACGGCGAAGAAGACCGAGGGAAGATCGGGATTTGCCGTCCTTCACGGAACCTGCGATGCGGCCCCTTCACAACGACAAGGGCGAATCCATCGCCCTTGAGGCTTCCGGTGATCTTGCCGCCATCGGCCCGCGAAGGAGATGGGCCGCGCTCAGAGAATATAGCGCGACAGATCCGTATTGGCCGCCAGTTCGCCGACATGGCTCTCGACATAAGCCGCATCGATCTGATGCTCCTTCCCGTCCTGGTCGGGCGCATCGAAGGAGAGCTCGTCCAGCACGCGTTCCATCACCGTCTGTAGGCGGCGGGCGCCGATATTCTCGACCGTCGAGTTGAGCCTGACCGCGACATCGGCCAGTGCGTCGATCGCATCCTCGGTGAAGCCGAGCCTGACGCCCTCCGTCGCCATCAGCGCGATATATTGCCGGATCAGGCTCGCCTCGGTCTCGGTGAGGATCCGGCGGAAATCCTCCTTGGTCAACGCCTTGAGCTCAACGCGGATCGGAAGCCGGCCCTGAAGCTCCGGCAGCAGGTCCGAGGGTTTGGAGACATGGAAGGCGCCCGAGGCGATGAACNNNNTGGTCGGTCTTGACCGGCCCGTATTTGGTCGAGACCGTCGTGCCCTCGACGAGCGGCAGCAGGTCGCGCTGGACGCCCTCGCGGGAGACGCCGGCGCCGACGCCGCCCTCGCGGGCCGCGATCTTGTCGATCTCGTCGAGGAAGACGATGCCGTCGTTCTCGACCGAACGCACCGCCTCGCGGGCGATCTGCTCGCTGTCGATCAGCTTGTCGCTCTCGTCGGCGATCAGCAGGCCGTAGCTGTCCTTGACCGTGGTCTTGACCTTCCTGGTCCGGCCGCCCATCGCCTTGCCGAGCAGGTCGTTGAGGTTGAGCACGCCGACCGAGCCGCCCTGGAGGCCGGGAATCTCGAAGCCCGAGCCGCTCGACGTGTCGGCGATCTCGATATCGATCTCCTTGTCGTCGAGCTCGTTGTTCCTCAGCTTCTTGCGGAAGGAATCGCGGGTGGCGGGCGAGGCGGTGGCGCCGACCAGCGCATCGAGCACGCGTTCCTCGGCATTGAGATGGGCCTTGGAATTGACCTCGGCGCGCTTCTTCTCGCGCACCAGGGTGATGCCGACCTCGACGAGATCGCGGATGATCTGCTCGACGTCGCGGCCGACATAGCCCACTTCGGTGAACTTGGTGGCCTCGACCTTGATGAAGGGCGCGCCCGCCAGCTTGGCGAGGCGGCGCGAAATCTCGGTCTTGCCGACGCCGGT
>JAGRLJ010000242.1 GCA_020441805.1 Rhizobiaceae bacterium | reverse complement strand
CCGGATAATTGGCCGGGCGCAGGAACTGGTCGTGCCGGCCGGCGAAGACCAGCGCCTCGCGCTGGTCCCAGACATGATTGCCGGTGGTGACGACATCCGCGCCGGCATCGACGGTCGCCTGGAAGATCTCCTCGGTGATGCCGAAGCCGCCGGCCGCGTTCTCGCCGTTAACGATCACGAAATCGAGCCGGAAATCCGATATCAGGCCCGGCAGCCTGTCGTAAACGGCCTGCCGGCCGCTGCGGCCCACCATGTCGCCCAGGAAGAGCAGTCTCATATAGTCTCCTTCGCGATATTCCGCCGGTCGCGGGTCAGGCGGAGCCGTCTCACGCCGTTTCCAAAATTACCCTGAAGCCGCTTTCGGTGAGGATCGCGTCCAGCGCGATATCGTGGTCCTCGGCGGGAACGATGTCGATCTCCTGGCAATCGAAGGCGATGCCGACGAGGCGCGGGCGTTTTCCCTTGTCGTGCAGGCGGGCTATGGCGCGATCGTAATAGCCCGCGCCGTAGCCGATCCGATGGCCGGCGCGATCGAAGGCGGCAAGCGGCACCAGCATCACGTCGGGATCCACCGCCAGGGCTTCCTCGCCGGGACCGAACGTGCCGAAGCCGGTGCTGACAAGCGGCGCGCCGGCGACAAGCTCGCGAAAGACGATCGTCTGCCGGTCGACCACCACCGGCACCGAAAGCCTCGCACCCCTTTCCCGCAGCCGCTGCATCAGCGGCCTGACATCGACCTCGGAACGGATCGGAAAGAAGCCCGAAACATCCTGGCCAGGCAGGAAATCGATGAGGTCGGCGCCGGCTTCGGCGATGGTCATGCTTTTCTCGATACGGCTCTCGCCGGAAATCGCATCGCGCGCCGCAAGCCGTTCCGCCCGCAGCTTTGCCTTGAGGGCCTTTGAAATCATCGTCGTCTTTCCGAAATCCCCGGTCGCGTTCTCATAGGCCGAATTCCGTGTACGGGCAATCGGGCCTGACCGCCCGGCATGCTCGCCGCGATATCGACCGCCGGCGCCGGGACGATCGCGTCGAGGAAGCAGGAAACACCGGACGGACGAGCATGGGGAACCCGCATGGGCTCGCGATGGCGCGGGGCTGCCCGCACCATATCGCTGCTATTTGCGAAACAGACCTTCGGCGGCATTTCGGCTCGAGGACTTGGCGGCGACCTCGGACTCGAGCCGGTCGATCTCGGCCTTGAGCAATCCGATGCGCGATTTCAATTCGTCCACCGAAAGCATCGACAGATCGGCTCCGATCTCGTGGCTCGACTTCTTCTGCGGCCGGTCGTCGTCGAAGGTCATTTCGCGGGCTCCTCGCTTCCTGCGGGCTCGACATTAGCGTCGGCCTCGGCCTCCGGCAACGGCTGGGCGCGGGGATTGAGCGCAAGGCTCTCCGGCGTCACCGTCGTGCCGGAGGAAACCGACTGGTAGCTGTCGCGCTCGCCCACCGGCACCGGCGCACGCCTCCGCGACCGCAGGATGGCATAGGCCACGATGAGGGCATGGGAGAAGGCCGTGACCGCGAACAGCGAATACGGGCCGAGATATTGCATGACCGGGCCGCCGACCGTCGGGCCGATGACGGTCCCGATGCCATAGAGCAGCAGCAGGCCACCCGAGATCGCGACGAAGTCGGAGGACCGGGCGAAGTCGTTGGCATGCGCCACCGCGATCGGGTAAAGCGCGTTCGCCGTGGCGCCATAGACGCCGATCAGGATGAGGAGCGTCATCACATTGGCCGGCTGGATGATCAGGAGCTGGAAGCCCGCGATAAAGGCGACGCCCGACAGGATCGCGAGAACATAGCGGCGATCCATGCGATCCGACATGCGGCCGGCCGGAATCTGCATGGCGGCGCCGGCGAAAATGGTGATGGTCATCATCAGCGCGATGTCGCCGGTCGCCAGCCCCGCCTTCGCGCCGAAGACGGCGCCGAGCGTTCCCCATGTGCCGTTGGCGATACCGACGAGAAGAATGCCGACGAAAGAGACCGGCGAGTTCCGATAAAGCGCGACGAGATCGAGCTTCACCTCATTGAGCGGCTTGGGGGTCTGCGCGTTGGAGACGAGCGTCGGCAGCATGGCGAAGCAGTAATAGATGCCGGCCATGAGGAAGAGGGTCTGCATCTTGATGTCGGCCAGCGCCACGGTCATCTGCCCGCCGACCACGCCGAGGAGCGTGATCGAGATATAGAAGGAGAAGATCATGCCGCGGCTCTCGTTCGTCGCCCGCTCGTTGAGCCAGCTCTCGATGATCATCGCCGTGGCCGCCGCGGAAAAGCCGGTCATCGCGCGCGACAGGATCCAGAAGGTGGGATCGACGATGATGCCGGTGGCCAGCGCGGTGATGGCTATGATCGATATGAAGCCGGAAAACGCCCGTACATGGCCGACCCGCTTGACCAGCCGGCGCGCGAAGATGCAGCCCAGCACGAAGCCCGCCGCCCAGGACGTGCCGAAGAAGCCGAGCACGGTTTCGGAATAGCCCTCGACCGTGCCGCGCATCGGCATCAGCAGGCTGTGCAGGCCATTGCCGAGATACAGGAAGAGCGTGCCCGTCAGGAGCGCCAAAACGGAAAGCAGGTTCTGTCTCATGCCGCCGAACTTTTCATATGCAGCCGGGCCGCTCCCATCGATCTTTCCGGGAAGACCTGAGGAAGAAACCCGTGGGTTTTAAGGGTTTGCGAAACGCGCCGATTCGTGCGATCCGGACTCTATGCGACCCGCTCGGCTTCTCCAACCACGGGCCGCCGACCCATCGACACGAAAGCCGCCGTTTGTGTGGCACAACTGGTTAAGGGACAGGAAAGCTTGGCGAAAATCGTCCCTATGCTGGGGATCGTCCTCATGGCGCTGCATATTGTCTGGCCGCTCAACCTTCCGGGCCTGCGCAAGCGGCGCGACTTCTGGAAGATCGCGGTCGCGATGGGGCTCGCTATCGTCGTCACCGCCCTTCTGCGCGAGCAGGCGGTTATTTCTCCGTAAGCTTGAGCTCGATGCGGCGGTTCTGGTTGCGCGCCTCGTCGCTGTCGCCCTGGGCGATGGGCTGATATTCGCCGAAGCCGGCCGCCACGAGCCGGTCGGCGGGCACGCCCTGGGAGATCAGGAACTTGACGACGGATGTCGCACGCGCCGAGGAGAGTTCCCAGTTGTCGGCATAGCGGCCCGTGCCGGACAACGGCACATTGTCGGTATGGCCGTCGACACGCAGCACCCAGTTGATTTCCGAGGGAATTTCCTTCGACAGGTCGATGAGCGCCTGCGCGAGCTTGGCCATCTCGGCCTTGCCGGCATCGTTGAGGTCGGACCCGCCGGAGGGGAACAGCACCTCCGACTGGAACACGAAGCGGTCGCCGACGATGCGGATATTTTCCCGGTCCGAGAGGATTTCGCGCAGCCGGCCGAAGAAGTCCGAGCGATAGCGGTTGAGCTCCTGCACCCGCTGGGCCAGCGCCACGTTGAGCCGTTTGCCGAGATCGGCGATCTTGGTCTGAGACGCCTTGTCCTTCGCCTCCGCCACCTGCAACGCCTGCTCGATGGCGGCGATCTGGGCGCGCAGCGCCGCGATCTGCTGGTTGAGCAGTTCGACCTGGCTGAGCGCCTGCTGGCTGACTTCCTTCTGCCGCGAGAGCTCGTCGCTCAACGTTCCGATCCGCGTATTGGCGGCGTCCGAGGTGCCGGCGCCCTGGTCGAGAAGTTTCTGGAGCCGCGAGCGTTCGGATTCGGCGGTGGAGAGCTGCGCCTGGAGATTGGCGAAGGAATCCTCGAGATCCTGCTTGCCGCCCTTCTCCAGCGCCAGCAGTTCGGTCAACTCGTTGATCTGGTTGTTGAGGCGTTCCAGAACCTCGTCGCGACCGGAAATCTCACGGCTGAGAATGAACTGGCCCAGCACGAAGACGGTCAGGAGGAACATGATCGCAAGGAGGAGCGTCGACAGCGCGTCGACGAATCCGGGCCAGTAGTCGATCGTGCGTTCCCGGCCGCCCTTGCGACGCAACGCCATGCTACTTGCCCCCGATCTTGTCGGACAGCTGATCGAGGGTGCGGCGCAGGGCCTTGGACTCTTCCTGCTGCGCCTCGATCCAGTCGCGCAGCATCTGCTGTTCGGTGCGCATGTTGCGGACCAGCCCCTGAATGCCCTCGGCGAGCGAGGCCATGGCCGCGGTCGAGCGCGGATTGCCGCCGCCCTCCTGCGTGAGCTTCGTCAATTGCTCCGCCAGCGCCTTGAATTCCTCGGTGGAGCCGGTGGCGGCGACGCGGGCGACGGCCGGCGCGAAATCGTGGCTCACGTCGGTGACGGAGGAAAGCCAGTTCTCGAGCTCCGTATAGAAACGATTCTGCGCGCGGCCCGCCTGGAGATCGAGAAAACCGAGCACGAGCGAGCCGGACAGGCCGAAAAGCGAGGAGGAAAAGGCCGTGCCCATGCCGGTCAACGGCGCCGACAGGCTTTCCTTGAGCGTGTTGAGAATGTCCGCGCTCTGGCCCGTGCCCGGATCGAGCCCCTGGATGACCGTGTTGATCGAGCCGATCGTGCCGAGAAGGCCCCAGAAGGTGCCGAGAAGGCCGAGGAAGACGAGCAGGCCGGTGAGATAGCGCGTGATGTCGCGCTGTTCATCCAGGCGCGTGGCGATGGAATCGAGGATGGACCGCAGGGCCGCCGTCGACAGCGCACCGGTCTGGCTCGACGACATCAGGGCGCGCATGGGCGCGAGCAGCACCGGATCCCGACCCACCTTGTCGGCGCTGCCGGCGGCGCGGAAGGAATTGAACCAGCGAACTTCCGGCCGCAACGCCAGGACATGGTTGAAAGCCAGCAGGATGCCGACAGCGGCCACGCCGAGAATCAATCCGTTCAACCCGGGATTGGCGAGGAAGGCCTCGCGCGCCTGGCGGAAAAGGATCGCGCCGGTGAAGCCGGCGAGGATCAGGAAGATGACCATGGTCCAGAAATAGGACATCGGACTTGAGAGCTTCTGGCGGTACGACGCCTGATCGTCCGCCTCCTCGTCACGTTCGAAAAATCCCGCCAACGCCATGCTCAGTTTCCATCCGCCAAATCGTGGCCTGGAGACTAGAGGAAGATTGCGCCGAATTGAAGAGGCGGCGCGCGCGGCGCGCACGTCCGCGCGAGGTCCCGATTCCGTCACGTCGCCCGCGCGTTTTCCATTGAAGCGCGGCAAGTAGAGCCCGGCCAGATATTCCGTTTTTCTTTCACGCGCGCCGGCCGGTTAACCTTTCGTTAACCTTTCCATGATATTACTGACCATATCCAGAGCTTCTGGACTCAGACAATTTCCTTCATCGGGTTGCGTCTGATTTTTCTCCCTGTTTTACCTTGAAGAGCCGCTTGCCGCGGCTCTTTTTTTATTCCTGCATTCTGGAACAATTCGTCGGGTTTTGATATATGTTGTGGAGATTAACCGTTCCTTAAGAATTGGGTTGCGCGGAAGGGGTACGGGTATATTGTCGTCGTCGTTCAGGCGGCTTAGGCGAGCTTCCGTTGTGATGCGTATGGGAATGAAATGATGTCTGAAATGGGTGCCAACACCATCAGCTTTGCCGGTCGCGCGGCTTCCTCCAGCCAGTTCAAGGCTCTTTATGCCGAGGGCATGGCGCTGGTCGAAGAAACGGCGAGCTATCTCGACGGCCCCGGACGCCTCGCCTCCAAGGCCCTGCCGCGCATGGCCTCCGTGCTCTACGCGGCGGAATCCATGCGGCTGACCACGCGGCTGATGCAGGTTGCCTCCTGGCTGCTGCTCCAGCGCGCGATCAACAATGGCGAAATGACCCGCGACCAGGTCGTCAACGAGAAGAAGAAGGTCCGTCTCGACACGTTCAATGTCGACCGCGCCGCTCCGGGCTGGACCGACCTGCCGGGCGAATTCCGCGACCTGATCGAGAAATCCATGCGGCTTCAGAATCGTGTCGCCGTGCTGGACCGGGAGATTTATCGTCCGGCCGAGATCGCGCCGGCCGCCAACAACCAGAACTCCGTGCAGGCGCAGCTTTCCCTGCTCAAGACGGCATTCAGCGGCCACTGAACCCGCCGGTCCCGGACGATGCAAAGCCGGCCTTGCCGGCTTTTTCGTGCGATATAGCGCGGGATTGGCCGGGATTTCAGGGCATCGGCGGTTGACAGAGCCGGACTCTCCCGCTACATGCCACAACCAATTCCGGGCGCGCCCTGGCCCTTGGCAAGCGGCGCGCCTTCGATTGTCAATGAAGCAGGATCAGCCTGCCAATATCGCGGACCAGAACAATGAAGATCAAGAACTCGCTCAAGGCGCTCAAGGCCCGTCATCGTGAAAACCGCCTGGTTCGTCGCAAGGGCCGGATTTATATCATCAACAAGCTGAATCCGCGCTACAAGGCCCGTCAGGGCTGATTGGCGCGTCGTTGATCCGCGCTTCCGCGTGATCGGCTCCATCCGGCACACGGCATTTTGCCTTGAATATTCACAATGGCGGGCTACCATGCCCGCCATGCGCTTTATCACGACCGTTCTTCCCCTTCTCGCCGTCCTTGTCGCGGCACCGGCCTTCGGCCAGGAGCCCAGGACCGATCCTGCCGAGCCACTGGCCGTCAAGGAGAACGTCCCGGGTCCGCTGGCGACCAACGAACAGCGTCTCGACAATCTCTTTGTCCGCCTGAAGAGGGAACGCAGCACCGAACAGGCGCGCGTCATCGCCGACGAGATCCGAAAGGCCTTCACCCAGTCCGGCAGCGCCACGGTGGATTTCCTGATGGAAAGCGCCGCCAGGGCGATGAACGACAAGCGCTACGGCGCAGCTCTCGATTTCCTGGATCAGGTGACATTGCTCGCGCCGGACTATGTCGAGGGCTGGAACCGACGGGCTACCCTGCACTACCTGCTCGGAAATTATCCCAAGGCCATGTCCGACAGCGCACGCGTACTGGCGATCGAGCCGCGCCATATCGGCGCGCTCGCCGGCATTGCCGGTATCTTGCAGGAAACAGGCCACGACACGCAGGCGCTCGAGGCTTGGGAAGCCTATCTGTCCTACTATCCCGCCGACCGCGAGGCGCAGCAGCAGACGATCGAGCTGATGAAGAAGCTGGCCGGCCAGAAGACCTGAGCCTGCCCCGTCGCGCCGCAACGCACCGGTGTCATGGACTCGGGAGTGACGGTCAGACGCCGCCCTGGCCGTCGGAGGCGATATAGGCGATGCGCAGCATATTGGTCGCGCCCGGCGTTCCGAGCGGCACTCCGGCGGTGATGATGATCCGGTCTCCGGGATTGCCGAAGCCTTCGTGATGGACGATGCGGCAGGCCCGGTTGACCATGTCGTCGAGATCGCGCGCATCCTCGGTGACGACGCAATGCAGACCCCAGACCACGGACAGGCGGCGCGCCGTCTCGATAATCGGGGAAAGCGCCAGAACCGGCACTTCCGGCCGCTCGCGCGCGGCGCGAAGGCCGGTATTGCCCGATCCCGTATAGCAGACGATCGCCGAGAGCTTCAGGGTCTCGGCGATCTCGCGCGAGGCAAGCGAAATCGCATCGGCGCCCGTCGGCTCCGGCTTGGGACGCTGGGCATGGATGATGTTGGAATAATAGGGATCCCGCTCCACCGTGCTGGCGATCGACGCCATGGTGCGGACGGCCTCGACCGGATACTGGCCGGAGGCCGATTCCGCCGAGAGCATGACCGCATCGGCGCCCTCGAAGACGGCGGTCGCGACGTCGGACACCTCGGCGCGCGTCGGCACGGGGGCGGAAATCATCGATTCCAGCATCTGCGTCGCCACGACCACCGGCTTGCCGACCCGGCGACAGGCCCGCGTCAACTGCTTCTGGATGCCGGGTACCGCCTCGAGCGGCATTTCGACGCCGAGATCGCCGCGCGCCACCATCAGCGCGTCCGACATTTCGATGATTTCGTCGATCCGCTCCAGCGCCTGCGGCTTCTCGATCTTCGACATGAGGCCCACCTTGCCACGCGATATCTTGCGCACTTCGGCAAGATCCTCGGGCCGCTGCACGAAGGAAAGCGCCACCCAGTCGACGCTGCCGGTGGCGACGACGGCATCGAGATCGGCGCGGTCCTTGTCGGTCAGGGCGCCGATTCCGAGCAGCGTGTCGGGCAGCGAAACGCCCTTCTTGTCGGAAATCTTCGTGCCAGCCACGACCTTCGCCACGATAGAGGTGCCGTCGCATTCGACGGCCTGAAGATGCAGCTTGCCATCGTCGATCAGAAGCCGGTGGCCCGGCTTGACCGCCTCGAGGATTTCGGGATGCGGCAGGTAGACGCGGGTCGAGTCGCCCGGCTCGTCCCTGTTGTCGAGCGTGAAGGTCTGGCCCGCCGTGAGTTCGGCCGATCCGGCGGCGAATTTCCCGACGCGCAGCTTCGGGCCCTGCAAATCGGCGAGAATGCCGATCGGGCGGCCCGACCGCGCCTCGACAGCCCGAATCATGCCGATCAGCGAGCGCATCACGTCATGGCTGGCATGGCTCATATTGATGCGGAACAGATCGGCGCCCGCCCGATGGAGCTTCTCGATCATGGTCTCGTTGTTGGAGGCCGGCCCGAGCGTGGCGAGGATCTTTACTTTTCTGTTCCGCTTCATCAATTCTGGCTTTCGTTTGTGGCGGGCGTATCGGTGAGCTGGACCATCCAGCTTCCCTGGCGCCCGGTGTCGTATTCCTTGAAACCGAACTGCTGGTAACCGCGGGCATAGCAATCCTGGACGCCGACGATCTTAAACTCGTTGTCCGCGACACACATATTGACATTGCCGGCCCAGCGGCCGCCGCGCGCCGCATCCTCGGCATAGAGATAGTAATAGCGCGACTGAAGCTGACCCTCGATCAGGGTCGAGCAGGTCGTCGGCGGGATCTGCCACCAGCCTTCAGAGATCCAGCCCTCCTTGGCCCGGTAGCCGATCGCCACGCCGACGGCGGTCTGCGTGGCGTTGCAGACCCTGAACTCGGCGGCGGCGCCGGTCGCGCTCACGCCGAGCCCGCCGGCCGCCAACAACAGCGTCGCGACGAGGCAGGCGGCGCCGGACGACCGGGGCATCTTCGCGCGGCGGATTGGCTGTTCGGTTCCCGGGTTTCTGCGTGCCGCCTCCGGCGATGCTGCGACTCTGAGCATGATGATCCAGGAAGCTCCCATGACATGTGTGCTATTTGCGCTGGCGGGTATGGAATGTCAACGCAAATCTAAATCGATTATATTCGGCGATTTCTCCGCGAGCGGCGCGAAATCGGCCATGGAGGCGGCATTCGCCCGGTCCGCTCCCGGATGACGTGCCGAGACGTCGAATCCATTCATATTGCGCCTTCTCCCAAGTCTCAATAACGCACGCCTTGAAACAGGGGCTGTGGCATGCAAAGACGTCAAAAAATGTAGGAAATCGTGCCGAAGGGCAGCTCCATGCAGGATTTTCCCGCCTTCGAGACCGTCGAGGGCCGTACCGATCTCGGCCTGCTGATCCTCGCCGACCATGCGACCAACCGCCTGCCGCCGAAATATGGCGATCTCGGGCTCGATCCCTCGGCCTTCGAGCGCCACATCGCCTACGACATCGGCATCGAGCCGCTGATCCGGCTGCTGTGCGAAAGGCTCGGCGCGCCGGGCGTCATGAGCTGCTACTCGCGGCTGCTCATCGATCCCAATCGCGGCGAGAACGATCCGACGCTGATCATGAAGATCTCGGACGGCGCGATCGTTCCCGGCAATTATCCCCTTCCCCCGCAGGAAGCCGATTTCCGGCTCACGCATTTCCACCGCCCCTATCACGATGCGATATCGGGCGCGATCGCGGCCATCGAGAACGCGACCGGCCAGGCGCCGCTCGTCATTTCCCTGCATTCCTTCACCCCGGTCTGGAAAACGATCGTGCGGCCGTGGCATGCCGGCATTCTCTGGGATGCCGATCCTCGCGCGGCGCGACCGCTGATCGACGCCATCCGCGCCCTGCCGGGCATGATCTGCGGCGACAACGAACCCTATGACGGCGCGCTTTACGGCGATACGATGTATCGACACTGCATGCGGCGCGGAATCCCGCATGCCCTGGTCGAGATCCGGCAGGACCTGATCGGCGACGCGCAGGGCGTCTCGGACTGGGCGGACCGGCTGGTACCGATCCTCCGGCGATTGAACGACGAGCCGGCGCTGCATAGATACGAACTCCACCCTTCCCGCACCGGACCCTATGAAGAGTGAGCCATGAACCATCTGAGCAAGGAACAGAGAACGGAATTCGAGGCCGCGGCGTTTCGCAGGCTCGTCGAGCATCTGCGGAGCCGCCCTGACGTTCAGAATATCGACCTGATGAACCTGGCGGGCTTCTGCCGCAACTGCCTGTCCAACTGGTATATGGACGCAGCCGGCGCGGCCGGCGCGGCCCTGAGCAGGGACGAGGCGCGGGAGATCGTCTACGGCATGCCCTATGACGAATGGAAAGCACGCCACCAGTCCGAGGCGACGGACGCGCAGAAGGCCGCTTTCGAAATCAACCGGCCCAAGGAATGAAAGCCGGCCGGCGGCGGACCATCGAATCCGCTTGACCTGCGCCGGCTTTCACGGCACCTGAGCGCGCGGAACCGACCCGAGCGGAATCACGGCAGGGAAGCGGACCGGCCCCGGATGCGCCCGCCGCTGCATTCGATCGGGCCGCGGCCGACACGGCCGGGATCCCGCAAGGACTTTCGACAGGTCGCCAGGGGCGGCAGGACGACGCAGGAGCTTAAAGATGGCAAACGAAACCAATCCCGGAGAGAATATCGCGGCGTCCGAGCTGCGACAGTTCATCGAGCGCATCGAGCGCCTGGAAGAAGAGAAGCAAACCATAGCCGATGACATAAAGGACGTCATGGGCGAGGCGAAGGGCCGTGGCTACGACACAAAGGCCATCCGAACCATTCTCAGGCTTCGCAAGAAGGACAAGGACGAACGGCTGGAGGAAGAAGCCATTCTTCAAACCTATATGGCCGCTCTCGGCATGGAATGAACGACTGGCGCGCTGACTTGCCCTGTCCGGGATAGAGCG
>JAGRLJ010000241.1 GCA_020441805.1 Rhizobiaceae bacterium | reverse complement strand
AGGCCGACCCAGGCCTCGTGCTCGCGATGGGGGAGGTGGAGTTTCCAGGTGAATTCCCGGATGCCCTTCTCGGCGATGCCGGATGCGAGCGGCACCGTCAGCTGCTCCGAATGCGGGGAATACATGAATTCGCATTTGCCCCAGGGTTCCGGCAGGTCGATCATCTCGACACCGCCCATCGGCTCGCAGGTGACATGCCTGCCGTCGAGGAACTGGGTCGAGGGATGGGCATATTCCGCCAGCACCGTCGAGATCGAATAGGGCGGCACGAGAACCGGATTTTCGGGACCGACGAATTCCGCGGCCCAGTAGAGATTGATCCGGTCGATCTCGTCGAGTTCGTCGGCGACGGCGCGGCAGATCACGTTCGACATGCCGGGATCGGCGCCGACGCCGGTGACGGCGGTGACGCCGGCGGCCTTGAAACGCTCATGCTCGGCCAGTTCCTTGACCGTGTAGGTTCCGAGCCCGCCGAGATCGACATAGGGCACGCGCGCGGTAAAGGCGGCTTCGAAGATCGCCATCTGGTGACCGGCGAGCGTCGGCACGCAATTGATGCAGATATCCGCCCCGGAAATCGCCGAGGCGAGCTTTGACGGATCGGTGACGTCGAGATCGACGAGGTCGAGCCTGGGATCGCCGAGATCCGCCTTCAGCGCTTCCATGCGCGGGCGGGAGGTGTCGCATAGGCGGATCGTCGTGATGTCGATGATGGCGCGATCCGAGATCATATCGCGGACGATGCCCGCCCCCATGAAGCCCGCGCCGCCGAGAATGGTGATGATCATGATCGAATTCCTGAATGGTTACACATGTTTGCGGCCGCCGCTCTCGTAGAACCAGTCGTCCGGATAGGGATACCACCAGCCTTGCCGGATGGGCTTGTGGTCGATGATGACCATTTTCGAGCGCCGGAAGGCGTCGAGGCCGAGACGGGAGAGCTCGCGGCCCATGCCGGAGCTCTTCCAGCCGCCGAAGGGCAGGGCGTCATTGTCGATCATCGGATTGTTGACCCAGACCATGCCGCTTTCGAGCCGTTCGGCCGCCTCCATCGCCTCCTCGAGCGAGGTGGTGAAGACCGAGGCACCGAGGCCGAACGGGCTGTCATTCGCGCGTTCCAGCGCCTCCTCGAAATCCTTCACCTTGACGATCGGTGCGACGGGGCCGAAGCATTCCTCCTTCATGATGGCCATGTCGGGGGTGACGCCGGTGAGGATGGTGGGTTCATAGAACCATCCGACGGGTTGGCTGTCGGGAATCTTGCCGCCGCAGACCACCGTCGCGCCCCTGGCCCTGGCGTCCTCGACGAGCCGGATCACCCGGTCGCGGGCAGCCTCGCTGACCAGCGGTCCGATCTCGACCTTGTCGAGGCCGTTGCCGACGCGCAGCCGCAGCGTTTCGGCCTTGAAAGCCTCGACGAAGGCGTCGTGGACATCCTCGACCACGAAGACGCGCTCGGCGGAGGTGCAGACCTGGCCCGAAAGATGAAAGGCCGCGGTCGCCGCGCCCGCCGCCGCGACATCGATCGGGGCATGCCGGGTGACGATCATCGGGTCGGAACCGCCGGCCTCGATCACGGCCGGCTTCATCCGGGCGGCGGCGGCCGAGGCCACGGCCTTGCCGGCGGTAACCGACCCGGTGAAGGCGACGGCATGGGTGAGGGGGGAGGCGATGAGGGACTGCGCCACATCGGCGCCGCCGGGCAGGCAGGCGATCAATCCTTCCGGAAGCGCTTCGAACACGTCCATGAATTCCAGGGTGGAGAGCGTGGTGGCCAGCGCCGGCTTGATGATGCAGCCATTGCCCGATGCGAGCGAGGCCGCGACCGTCCAGCACATGAGCAGGATCGGGAAATTGAACGGCATGATATGGACGGAGACGCCCACGGGCTCGTAGCGGGCATATTGGAACGAACCCGCCTGGGTCGTGCCCGCCACCTTTCCGGCCTCGTCGCGCGCCATTTCGGCGAAATAGCGGAAGGCGCCGGCGCAATTGGCAACCTCGCCGATCGCTTCCGGATAGGGCTTGCCCTGCTCCCGCACCATCAGTTCGGCGCAGCGGCGCATATCCGTGGATTCGATCCGGTTGGCGATGCGGTGGAGGACGGTGGCGCGCGTCTTGGCATCCACCAGCTTCCATTGTTTCTGGGCGGCATTCACCGCCTTGAGCGCCGCATCGAGCTCGGCCGGCGTCGTCCCGGCGATCCGGCCTTCGACCGCAAGCGTCGCCGGGTTGATGATGTCCATCCCCGGGCCGGCGCTCCCGACATAGCGCGGATGGAGGAAGTGGACCGGGTTGGATGGATCGAATGCGAGGACGCTCATCGGATCATGTAGACCTTCTTGATCGTTTCATGGACGGTGCAGACGCCCTTCCAGTCCTTGGGGAAGAAAGCGGCGGTGTCGGGTGTGATCTCGATCACGTCACCGCTTTCATGCACATAGGTGCTGCGGCCTTCGAGGAAGTGGCAGAATTCGTCGCGGGTGACGTGGCATTCCCATTGACCCGGCGTGCAGATCCAGATGCCGCATTCGCTTTCGCCGTTCGGGCCCTTGTGGATCAACTTGCCGGAGACATGGGAAACGCCCTCGATCATGGTGGGGATCGTGCCCCAATCGACGAGCTCAGTCTGCTCCAGCGGCTTCCTGATATGGGGTGCGGTGGTCATCTTCTATCCTCAGACAAGCATGTAGATGTTGCGCATGGTCTCATGCACGGTGCATTCGCCGGTCCAGCCGGCGAGAAAGGTCACGGCGGTTCCGGGGTTGACCGCGATCACCTCGCCGTCGTCGTGACGGTATGTCGCCCGGCCGGAAACGAAATGGCAGAATTCGTCGCGTGGGATCGAGAGCCGCCAGCGTCCGGGCGTGCAGACCCAGATGCCGGTTTCCGGCCGGTTGCCCGGCCCCTTGTAAAGGAGCCGGCCGGAAGAATGCGACCGGCCTTCGACCATGTCGGGCTGGCTGCCCCAGTCGACGAGGTCGGCGAAGGTCGTGGCGTTGTGGATATGAGGTGCAGTCGATTTGAGCGTGTCAACCACCATAAGCCCCCGTCCTCACCAGTTCGT
>JAGRLJ010000025.1:2377-16730 GCA_020441805.1 Rhizobiaceae bacterium | reverse complement strand
GTCAACGACGATCTCGACCGCGCCTTCTCCTCCGTCCGGTCTATCGTCGAGGCGGAACGGCTGCGCCGCGACCGCCGCCATGGCATCTTCGATTTCGTGGGCACGCTCACGAGCTGACCTCGGCCAGTCGCTTCCCATCCGGGTGAGTGTTCTTTTAGGATCGGGGCCGGGAATCTGAGCAATCATTTAGCAAGCGCCGTCGCGCCGGCCAGGATAGAAGCCGGCCCTGCGATCGGCATTCGCCGCGCGTCTATCATGTGCGGCTCGCAAATCTGGAGATTGAAATCATGCCCTGCTGTCACCCGGCATCCTGTCCCTCCGTCGAGGGATGCGCGGCCCTGGAGCTTGCGCTCCGGACTGTCGGCATTCCGTGGGGCGGTGCCGTCGAGCCCGCGAAAGGATGTCCGGCCGGCCTCTCGGGACGCGCGCCCGCGCGCCATGCCGCCGCCGCGTCCACGGGGCCGCAACGCCTGCGGTGAAGTTGGAGCATCGTCCCGCTCTCCCGGCGTCGGTGCGGCTTCGCCTCAGATGAGGTTGGCGATTCGGCAGAATTCCTCGACGGTCAACGTCTCGGCCCGGCGAGCGGGATCGATGTCGGCGCGCGTCAGCAACGCTTCGCCGCCGAGCGGCTTCAGGCTCTGGCGCAGCATCTTCCGGCGCTGGCCGAAGGCGGCGTGCGTCACGCGCTCCAGCTTGTCGAGCCGGCAGGGGATCGGACTTGGATTGGGCTCGATATGCACGACGGTGGAGGTCACTTTCGGCGGCGGCGTGAAGGCCTGCGGCGGCAGGTCGAACATCATCTCGGCGCGGGCCAGCCAGCCGCAGAGCACGCCGAGCCGGCCGTAATGATCGTCGCCGGCATGGGCCACGATCCTTTCGCCGACTTCCTTCTGGAACATCAGCGTAAGCGACGCCCAGTACGGCGGCCAGGGCACGGTCAGCCAGTCCACCAGCAATTGCGTACCGATATTGTAGGGCAGGTTGGCGACGATCTTCAGCGGCCGGCCGGGTTCGGCGAAGCGCGCGATATCGGTGGTAAGCGCGTCGCCCTCGATCACGGTCAGCCGGCCGGGATAGAAGTCGGAAATCTCCATCAGCGCCGGAATGGCGCGGCGGTCGCGCTCGATGGCCACGACATGCCGGGCGCCCAGCGCCAGCAGCGCCCGCGTCAGGCCCCCGGGTCCGGGTCCGATCTCGACCACGGTCGCGTCGTCGAGGCGCCCGGCATGGCGCGCGACCTTCTGGGTGATGTTGAGGTCGAGCAGGAAATTCTGGCCGAGCGACTTGAGCGCGTCGAGGCCGTGGCGGGCGATGACGTCGCGCAGGGGCGGCAGGCCGTCAAGCGCGGCCATGCGTTGCCCCCCGTCGAGCCATGTCGGACGCCATGCGCAGCGCCGCGATCAGGCTGGTCGGCCTGGCCGTTCCGGTGCCGGCGAGCGCAAAGGCGGTGCCGTGGTCCGGCGATGTGCGGATGAAGGGCAGCCCGAGCGTCACATTGACCGCATCGTCGAAGCCAAGCGCCTTGGCGGGGATCAGGGCCTGGTCGTGATACATGCAGACCGCGACGTCGTAGGTCTTGCGCGCGGCGGCGTGGAACATCGTGTCGGCGGGGAAGGGGCCGAAGGCGTCGATATCCTCGTCGCGAAGCTGCGCCACGGCCGGTGCGACCACGGCATCGTCCTCGGCGCCGAGCGCGCCGCCTTCGCCGGCATGGGGATTGAGCCCGGACACGGCGAGCCGAGGCCTGGCGATGCCGAACCGGGCGCGCAGGTCGTGCGCGGCGATCCGGCCGGTTTCGTAGACCATGCGCGTCGTCAGCGTTCCGGGCACGTCGCGCAGCGGAATATGGATCGTTACCGGGATCGTCCGGAGATCGGGGCCGGCGATCATCATCACCGGCGTCACCGGATGCCCGGTGGCGCGGCGGCCGAGATCGGCGAGGAATTCCGTATGGCCGGGAAAGCCGAAGCCGGCGTCATAGAGAACGGATTTGGCGATCGGGTTGGTCACCACGGCCGCCACCTTGCCGGCCAGGGCAAGCGCGACGCCATGCTCGATGGCGCCGATCGTTCCGGCGGCGGAGGCGCTGTCGGGTTTTCCCGGCGCGATCGGAACGCCCGCCGGCATCGCGGCCACGGGAAGGGCGCGTTCGAATATGTCGGGCGCCGAGGTCTCGTCCGCCGGTTCGATCGGCACGGACAGCCCGAGCTGAGCCGACCGGGCCGAAAGGATGCCGGGGTCGCCGATATAGAGAAACGGATCCAGCCGCTCCTCCGATCTCCGCAGCCATGCCGTCAGCGCGATGTCCGGGCCGATGCCGGCGGGATCGCCCTGGGTCAGGGCCAGAAGGGACAGGGCCATCGGCGCGGCGCTCAGCGAATGGAGATGTTGCTCTGCTTGCGGAGGTCTTCGAGATATTTCTTCGCGTCGGGATTCTCGCCGTCCTTCTTGGCCTTGTCGAGATCCTGTGTCTGGTAGGTGATCTGCGCGGCCATGTCGTCGGACACCTGGCGCTTCTTGCAGATCGCATAATATTCCACGCCATACGGCCCGAGCGAGACCTTGGTCGTCTGTCCTTCGGAAAGCTTGGAAAGCTGGTCCTGCATTTCCTTCGGCATCTGGCCCTCGAGGACGCGGCCCACGTCACGAATGGAAACGTCCCTGAAACCGGCGGCGAAGACCTTGGCCTGCTTGCAGCCCGGATAGCTCTTGCGCGAGGCTTCCGCCTCGGCCTTGCGCTTGCCCGTGATCGCGTTGCGCTTCTTTTCGGGAATGACGAAGATCACCTGCTGGATGAAATATTCGGTCACCGTCGGCTTCTGGCCGTTGTTTTCCTTGAGCTTGGCGATGAACTCGTCCTGGCTCATGCGGTTGCCGCCGCCGAAGCGCGCGGAGACGGTCTTCGGCCAGCTCATGGAGACGCCGATATAGGCCTTGAAATGGTCGGCGCCGACACCGGCGCGCTTCAGGATCTCGGTCAGCTTGCTGGCCGTCATCTTGTTGTTCTTGGCGAAGCGCTCGAAGGCGGCATCCACGTCCTGGGTGCTGACGGATGTACCGGTCCGGATGATTTCCTGCCGCATCAGCACTTCGTTGACCAGTTCCTCGCGGGCTTTCTGCGGCAGGTTTCCCTTTATGCCGCGCAGGCGGAGGAAGCTGATGCGGCGTGCGACGTCGCTGCTGGTGATGACCGTCGAATTGACCGTGGCAGCGATCTGCTCCGCATGCGCCGGCACATAGGTCTGGGGCACGGCGAAGGCGGCCAGCAACAGGGATGCCGCGCCGAGAGAAAGCGAACGGACTTTGGCCATGGATATCCAACCTCTTGCTTCAGACTTGCTGTTTGCGGGTGAGATGCTGGAATTGCACATTCCTTGCGGCAAAACAATGACCCCCGGCCGGGTTTCTCGGGCTTTCACTGGAAGGTGGGGACCAGCGTCTGCCCGAAGACCATGGGTTCCGACGTCTCGCCGACCTTCACGTCGCCCAGCGTGCGGAAGGAGATGCGGGCGCCGATCTGCCAGTCGTTGGCGCTCTCGTTGGCGATGTCGCGGGTCTGGGTGAAGGCGAGCGCGAAAACGGTGCAGCTGTCGTCATAGGCGATGCCGATGCCGCGCCGGGTCAGCGCGTTGTCGTCGATATCCCAGGTGGTCGAGCCGTATAGCGTCCAGTTTTCCTTGAACTTGATGCCGCTCGTGGTCTGGATCTCGTTGTTGTCGGTCGGATAGCCGTAGAGTGGCTGGGCGGCGATCTGCGAATAGGTGATCTCGCTTTGCAGCCAGTTCGAATAATAGCCGACCGTCACGTCGCTGCGGCGCACGTCGAGGCTCTTCTCGTCGAGGCGGCCGCCGACGGCGAGCGACAGGCCGCTCGGCAGCTCCACGCCCATCGCGCCGACATAGTCCGAACGCCAGGTCTCGAGACCGGAATCGGCGCCGGCATAGACGAGGTCGGGCGTTGCGAACGAATTCTTGCCGTCGAGCAGCAGGGACTGGCCGAACACGCCGCGCAGCGTATAGCCGGCGTCGAAAGTGCCGGTATAGCGCATGCCGATATTGGCGCGGGTGCCGCCCTCGATGCGGTCGAAGCCGGAGAACTTGTCGCGCGCGAAGAGATTGGACGCGTCGAAGACGAAGCTTTGCGCGTCCTCGTTCGGCAGGGCGCCGGCATAGGGCTCGTTCGGCCGGGCGAAGACCTGCATGACCGGCTCGAACACATGGCTCGAATTGGCTGTCGTCACCAGGATCGGATAGCGCGTTTCGAGTCCGGCCGTGACCATCGAGCGGGTCGCGGTGCTGGCGCTGTGGAAATGACCGGGATAGACGTTCCAGGGATCGTTCATGTCGTTCTGGATGCCATCGCCGCGCAGGGCGGCGAGCGGCGTCATCACCAGGCCGCCGGGCAGGATAAAGGTTCGCTTCCATTCCGTCTCGGTCGAGAGCCGGTTGTAGTTGCCGGCGAGGCCGGCGAAGCGGTCGCTGACCCGCGTGCCTTCGAGGATATTGTAATGATCGGTATTGGTGCGGCTCAGGCTGGTGAAGTTGGTGGTGATGGAGAGCTGCCCGCCCAGCACCGGGTCCGGATGATAATAGGTGTAGTCGAGGACCGGATGGACGATCGCCTGCTGCTTTTCCGCCGTGTCGCTCGGATCGGCGTCCTGAACGTCGAAATAGAAGGAGCGCAGGTCGAAGGAGTTCCGTCGGCCGAGGCCGGTCAGGTAGACCTGGTTCGTCCGCACCGGATCGTCGAGGCCGCTCAGCGAGTAGGTGCGCGCGAAATTGTTGTCCGACTGGATCATCACGTCCCAGCCGAAGGACCAGCGCGGATTGATCTTGAATTCGGCCTTGGACTGCACGAGGCCGCGCTGGTCGACCTTCGCATCCGACGTGTTGGCGGTGAAGGCGCCCGGCTGCAACTGGTCGATTCCGGCCACGCGCAGCGTATGCTCGCCGAGCCGGAACCGCTGGCGGAACTCGGCGTCGAACATCGCGCCCTGCGTCGTGTAGCCCGTCACCGTGAGCGTCGCGTCCATATGCGGCGTCAGCGTCTGGTAATAGGGGATCGACAGGCCGAAGCCGAGATTTTCCGCCGTCGACATGCGTGGAAAAAGAAAGCCGGATTTGCGTTTCACGGTCGGGTCGGGCAGTTCGAGCACCGGCACGAAGGCGATCGGCGCGCCGAACAGTTCGAAACGCGCCCGCTCCAGCCGCACCGTATGCGTCTTGCCGTTCTGGATCACGCGCTCGGCCTTGATCTGCCAGAGCGGCGGCCGCTCGGGATGGTCCTTGCAGGGCTCGCAGGCGGTGTAGACACCCTTGTTGAGGATCATTTCCTCGCCGCCGACGCGCTCGGCCGTCGCCGCGACCAGCCGGGTATTGTCGATCGTCTCGATGCGAAGCGACTCGACGAAACCGTTGGCGAAATCGTCGGTCACGTCGATTTTCTGGCCATAGACGCGGTTGCCGGAAGGCTCGATCATTTCGATGTCGCCGATTGCCGTCATCCGGCCCGTCGACTGGTCGTATTCCACGCGCTTGGCGACGAGCCTGTAGCCGCCATAGGCGATCTGCACGCCGCCGACGGCGATGACCTTCTTGGCGTCCTGATTGTAGATGAGTTCGGAGGCGGTGAGCAGCATCTTGGTGCCGGGCGGCGGCTTGATCGACGGATTCTCAAGGGCGGATTGCGCGAGGGCCGGGCCGGCCAGCGGCAAAAAAAGTCCGCACGACGCCACTGCCGAAACCAGCGCGCCCCTTAAAATTTTCAATCCGCCGCGGTTGCCTGCCGCCACTAACCATCCTCCTGATGCAGAAGGATCGTGGAACCCAGAAACATTGCGACCACGACCGGAATCCAGGCTGCAACGAACGGAGGCACGACACCGCTGCTACCGAATGCTTTCACAAGCACGGTGATGACATAAAGCACGAAGCCCGAAACGATGCCACCGAAAATCATGCTCTGCGATTGGTTGAACCTGCTGAATTTTAAGGAGACTGTTGCCGAAATGAGTGTCATGGCGACCAGTAGGAAAGGCATCGACATCAGCGAATGATATTGTGATTCGAGCGCCGAGGTGGAGACCCCGAAGGACTTCGCGGCGGCGATCTTCGATGGAATATCGAGAAAAGCAACGGTTTCAGGTCGCGCCAGCCGCTCCTGGACGAATTCGCGTTTCAGATTGGTGCTGACCTGTACCGTCTTGAGCTTGCGTGGAATCTGGCCGGGCGCGATCTCGGTGACGTCGTTAAGCTCCCAGTAACCATCTTTCAATTTTGCTTCGGCGGCGTCCTGCCGGAGGACGATTCGCCCCCCCGCGCCGAAATGGATGAAGACCGCGTCCTCAAGCGTCGTGCCGTCCGGGCTCACCCGCGCGCCGCCCACGATCACGTCGTCCGAGGCGCTGATCTGGCGCAGCCACGGAATGGTTTCGTCCTTTCGGCCGAGCCGCTTGGACGCCTTGAGCTGGTCCTCGATCTCGGTCGCCTTGCGCATGCCGGTGGCGGCGAGCGGATTGAGCACGAACAATCCCGTGAGGCCGACGATGATCGCGCCGGTGACGAAGGGCGCCATGAATTGCCACACCGAGATGCCGGCCGCGCGCGTCACCACCATCTCCTGCTTCCGGTTCAGCGCGACGAGCACCGTCACCCCCGAGAACAGCATGACGAAGGGAAGGGTCTGCTGGAGAATGGACGGCACCCGGATCAGCGTCAGCAGCAGGGCATCGACGAGACGGAAGCCGGGTATGTCGCCGCGCCGCGATGCGATCTCGATGAAATCGACGAGATAGATCAGCCCGGTGACGCCGACCAGGAACCAGAAGACGACGGTCAGGTGACGCCGCAGGAAATAGCGGAACAGCGTGCCGGGCATCAGCGCGCGCCTTCCTTGCCGCCTCTCGGCGCGGCGATCCGGCCATAGAGCGCCAGACTGCGATCCACGAGGCCCGGAACCAGGCTGCGGCGGCCGAGATGAGTGGCGCTGCGCCAGATCGCGACGATCATCAGCGCATTGGTCGCGATCAGGAACGCATAGAGCGGCCAGGGCTCGCCGACGCCGTTTTCCACCCGGTTGGCGAGATAGAAGGCGATCCAGCGGTAGACGAAGGCGATGAAGAGCGACCCGATCAGCGGATTGAGCCGCTGCTCGCGATGCGAATGCGCCGCGCCGGTCATCATCAGCGAAATCAGCGCGAAGGTGACCGGGAAGAACCAGTCGGTCAGGCGCCGGTGCAGCTCGGCCCGGAAGTCGTTCGGCCGCTCCTTGTAATATTCGTCGTTCGGGTCGGGGTCGAGCAGGAAGAAGATATCGCGGTCCGTCGCCTTCAGCGTCGCCTGGCCGCGCGCGGCGGAGAGATCGGAAAGGTCGAAGGAATAGGAATCGAAATGGATGACCGAGACCTCGCCGTCCTTGCGCTTGCGGTGGATCTCGCCGTCTTTCATGACCAGCGTGCCGCCCTTTTCGTCGACCGCGCCTTCCCGGGCATAATAGACCATGTCGAAATTCGGATCGCGCGAATCGGCGACGAAAAGGCCGCGCAGCACGCGGCCCTGAACGCGCTCGGAGATCTGCACATAGAGCCCGTCATCGATCTTCCGGAAGGTCTTCTCCTCGATCACCGAGGAGAGCAGGTCCGCATAAGTGGCGGCAATCGTCTGGCGCATGCCGTGGCGGGAAACCGGTTCGAGGAAGTTGTCCACGGAAAAGGAGACGGCGCAGAGAATGACGGCGAGGACCAGCGGCGGCTTGTAGAGCGTCGAGCGCGACGCGCCGGCCGCATCGACCACGGCGAGCTCGGAATCGGTATTCATCGTCTGCATCGTCTGCGTCACGCCGATCGCCACCGCGAATGGCATCACGACCGGGATCAGCATCGGCAGCATATAGGTGGCCAGAAGCGCGAACGAGCCGATCGACTGCCCGCTGTCGGTGACGAGATTGATTCGGCCCAGGACCTGCGTGATCCAGATGATGGCCAGCACCGGCACGAGCGATGCGACGAACATCCGGAAGATCCGGCCGAAAATGTAGGTCTCCAGCAGGTTCATGGATCCACCGATGGTGCCAGCCCGGCCCGGTTCCGCAGGGCCGCCCCGGGATGTGGCACTTTTGCCCGGCCCGATCAAGTGTTGCGGATGTGCCGCCCGTGCCGGTTGCGGCGAATTTCCCGGCCCGCCTGTAAAAATGGCCGCCACTATATTAGTGTCGCCGCCGACAGGTCACGACAGGCCTGATTCCGAAATCAGCAGGCCGTCCCGCCGAGCGGGGCGCCGCCTGCCGCCGCATTCTCTTGGAGCGACAATGACATCGAAGTTCGACTTTACCTTCGCCCGCTCGGCCAAGGCCGCGAGCGGCACGGCCATCGTGCTCAGGCTCCTGGACGGCGAGGATTATTCGGGGTCCGCGATCGTCGATCCCGCCGGCATCCTGCCGCGGGCGGCGCGAAAGGCGCGGTTCAAGGGCAAGCTGGCCGCCCGGATGGATATCCTCGCGCCGCGCGATTCCGCCGTCGACCGGCTGGTGGCCATCGGCCTCGGCAAGGCGGGAGACCTGACGCGGCACGACTGGCTCAGGGCAGGCGGGGCCGCCGCGGCGGTGCTCGACGGCGACGACATGGCGACGGTCTATCTCGACGTGCCGGGCCTGATCGTCACGGGTGAGCAGGCCGCCGACTTCGCGCTCGGCATGATGCTGCGCGCCTATCGATTCGACCGCTACAAGTCCCGCAAGCGGGACGACGACGCGCCCGCCGCCGGCAAGCCCGTGCGCGTGACGATCGCGGTATCCGCCTCGATCACCGCCAAGCGCGCCTTCGAGACGGCGGAGGCCGTGGCCGGCGGCGTCGTGCTGGCGCGCGACCTTGTCAACGAGCCCCCGAATGTGCTCGGCCCCGTCGAATTCGCCGCCAGGGCCCGCGAACTCGAAAAACTCGGCGTCGCCGTCGAGATCCTGACAGAGAAGGAGATGCGCGAGTTCGGCATGGGGGCGCTGCTCGGCGTCGCGCAGGGCTCGGCGCGGCCCCCGCGCCTCGTCGTCATGCAGTGGAAGGGCGGCCGGGCCAAGGACAAGCCGGTCGCCTTCATCGGCAAGGGCGTGGTCTTCGATACCGGCGGCATCTCGATCAAGCCGGCGGCCGGCATGGAGGAGATGAAGGGCGACATGGGCGGCGCGGCGGCGGTGACAGGCCTGATGCATGTGCTGGCCGCGCGCAAGGCGAAGGTCAACGCCATCGGCGTCATCGGCCTTGTCGAGAACATGCCCGACGGCAACGCGCAACGGCCCGGCGACATCGTCACCTCCATGTCCGGCCAGACGATCGAGGTGATCAATACCGATGCCGAGGGCCGCCTCGTGCTGGGCGATGCGCTCTGGTATGCCAACGATCGTTTCAAGCCCGCCTTCATGATCGATCTCGCGACGCTGACCGGAGCGATCGGCGTGGCGCTCGGGTCCGGCCATGCGGGCCTCTTCTCCAACGACGACGTGCTGGCGGCCAATCTGCTCGGCGCCGGCATCGTCACGGACGAGAAGCTCTGGCGCATGCCGCTCGGCCGCGACTACGACAAGATGATCGACAGCAAGTTCGCCGACATGAAGAATACCGGCAGCAGCCGGCAGGCCGGCGCGATCACCGCCGCGCAATTCCTCAAGCGTTTCGTCGGCGACACGTCCTGGGCGCATCTCGACATCGCCTCGGTCGCCATGGGTTCGCCCTCCGACGAGATCAACACCTCCTGGGGGTCCGGCTTCGGCGTCAGGCTGCTGGACGAACTGGTGCGCAGGAACTGCGAGAGCTGAAGCGGGCGTGGACATCCTGTTCTACCATCTCACGGAAACCAGGGTCGAGGATGCGCTTCCCGCGCTTCTGGAGCGCAGCATCGAACGCAACTGGCGCGTGACCGTGCAGACGGCGAGCGCCGAGCGCCGCGACCTCCTCGATGGCCATCTCTGGACCTACCGGCCGGACAGCTTCCTGCCGCATGGCCTCGACACCGACCCGTTCCCCGGGATGCAGCCGATCCTGCTGACGGCGGGTGGGGAGAATCCCAACGGCGCTTCCGTGCGCTTCGTCATCGATGGCGCGGAGCCGCCCGCGCTTTCGGGCTACGAGCGGGTGGTCTTCATGTTCGACGGCCATGATGCGGCGCAGGTCGAGGGCGCGCGCGCGCAGTGGAAGCGGCTGAAGGGCGAGGGCCACACGCTTTCCTACTGGCAGCAGACCCCGGAAGGGCGCTGGGAGAGAAAGGCCTGAACGTCAGCGCGAATGGCCGAGGACATTGACGATATGTCCGGCGGGATCGCGCAGGAAGAAGCGCCGCACGCCCCAGGGTTCGTCGGTCAGGGGATGGACGATCGCGCAGCCCCGGTCGAGCGCGAGCGCATGCATTCGATCCACGTCGTCGACCTCGATCGAGATGGCGGGGACGTCGGTCCCTCCGCCGCCCTCGCTCGCCAGGCTGAGCTGCGGCGACATGGGGCCGGGTGCGGCAAGGGTCGCGATCCAGCCATGATCCATCACGATGTCGAGGCCGAACAGGTCGCGGTAGAAGGCGGCGAAGGCCGGCGGGTCCGCCGCGCGGAGATTGGGCACGATGCGCAGCACCGCCATGGCCTCACTCCAGCGTGATCGCGTCGCCGTTGCGCGGCCGCATGATATATGTCTTCTGGTAGTTGTAGGTGGTGACGCCGGTGATCGGCTCGAGGAGCTTCGAGAACGGCGTCGTGAGCGTATAGGTCGCCTTGACGGCGATCAGCTGCACGCCGGACTGGGCGATATTGGTCGGGATGGCGACCGGCGACGCCGAGTTCTTGGTGAGCGATTTCTTGTTGTAGGCGCGGGCCCAGTTGACCTTGGTGTCGAGCGAGGCGTCGACGTCGAGCACGGCGAGGTCGATCTTGAGATCGGCCTTGTCGAACGGCTCGATGATCGTGGCCGTGCCGGCGATGATCGCGTCGATATCGGTGCTGCTCCAGGCCGTTTCCTGCGAGGTCATGTCGCCGAGCGTCGAAACCACCTGGTTCATCTTGCGGCTGACCGTCAGCGCCTGGCCGATATCGACCGTGCCGGCGAGCATGCCGACGAGCAGCGGGAAGATCAGCACGAATTCGATCGCCGAGACGCCACGCTCGTCGCGGGCGAAGCGGCGCGGCGCCTCCCGGAACGCTTTTCCACGGCTGACGATCGCTTTCCGGAAACGTATCGACATCAGAATGGCTCGTTCTTGATGAGTTCGGCGGAGCCAAGCACGTAGGACCCGTCGGACAGCCTGTCGGTGGAGAGGGCGTAGAGCTTGAATGTGGGGTTCCACGGCAGGAAGGCCTGGACCAGGACATAGCTCTTGGAATCGCCGAGGTCGAAGTCCTCGGTTACCGCAAGGCTGCCGCTGGAAATCGGCGAGGCCTTGGTAATCGACGCCATGTCGGTGATCACCGTCGCCCGGACCTTGAGCTTGGACGTGCAGTCGAAGGAATAGGAAAGTTCGCCGCAGACCACCTGCTTGAATTTCGCCGCATCCCAGTTGCCGGATTTGGCGACGCCGACGCGGACCTGCCGCACGGCCTTGTGCACGGCCGCATCGAGGCCGGAATCGACGAAATACATGACCGCGATCTCGGCGATCGCGAAGATGACCACGAAAAAGGGCAGGGCGAGGATCGCGAATTCGATCGCGGCGCTGCCTTTCCGGTCCCTTGCCAGTGAGCGCAACAGCCTCATGCCCGCACTCCCTTCGGTTTTGGCGAGCCGGCGAGGCCGGCCGGTTCACGATGGGTGCCGAAGCGCGATCCATGCCCGGCACGACGAACCGGCGATCCGGCCGCAGGCGCGGGGCGCGCGATCCGCCCTGACGAACGGCCGTTCTGGAGACGCATGGACCTACTCCGGATGCACTATTCGGAGCGAAGTCTAGTCCCGAAGCCTTGCATTTCGGTTAAGGTGCGGCATGCAATTGTGCCGAACAGGGAATGCGGCCGGTCAATCGTGGAAGGCCTCGACCACCTTGCGCCGGCCGAGCATGAAGGCGTCGGCCACATGGGCGAGGGGCGCGATGTCGGCGTCGCTCGCGCCGCTCGCGATGATCTCGGCGAAGCGGCGGTAGAGCGTCGGATATTCCCGCTCCGGCGCCTCGAAGGCCAGGGCGCCGTCGATGAACAGCCGCGCGCCGCCATCGGCGAGGCGCATCGCGCCCGCCTCTGTCTCCGCCTCTATGTCCCAGCTCTGCCTGCCGGTCTGGCGCCAGTCGAACACCGCCTCGACCGACAGACCGCCGGCATTGGAGAAGCTGAGCGCCGCGGCGATCGGTGCATCGCGGTTTTCCGGGAACTCCAGCGTCGCGGCGGTCAGGAAGACCGGCTTCGGCAGGATATGCGTCACGATCGAGAGCGCATTGATGCCGGGATCGAAGACGCCGAGGCCGCCGGGCTCCCAGATCCAGGCCTGGTTGGGATGCCAGTGCCGCACATCCTCCTTCCAGGTCACGGCCACCGACCGGACCGGCGAGGCGGCGAGGAAGGCCTTCGCCCGCCCGACCGCCGGCGCATGGCGCGAATGCCAGCTCGCGAAAAGGGAGACGCCGTTTTCGGCGGCGATGCGCTTGAGGTCCTCGACCTCGGAGATCGTCGCGCCAGGCGGCTTTTCGAGGAAGACATGCTTGCCCGCCTCGAGCGCGCTCAGCGCCGCCGCATACCGGAACTGCGGCGGCATGCAGAGCGCCACGGCATCGATCCCGGGCTGCGCCGCGAGCATCTCCTCGATCGACCTGAAGGCGGGGATGCCCTCCACCGTGCCATGGCGGCTCGCCGTCGCGACCAGCTCGAAATCAGGATCGGTGGCGACCGCCGGGAGATGCTGGTCGCGAACGATCTTGCCGACGCCAACGATCGCAAGCCTGATGGGTGCCATAGGATCCTCCCGAAAAGTATGACTATTCGATTGGCCTTTTAGCACAAAGCGGGAGGCTGGCAAGGGCGGCCCGCCGCGCAAGGGCCGGTTTGCGCGCGTCGGCTTACTCCGCCGCTTCGAGCTCCTCGCTCAGCAGCAGCCATTCCTCTTCGGTCTCCGCGAGCTTCTTTTCGGCATTGGCGCGGGCTTTCGTGAGGTCGGTCGCGCGGGCGGGGTTTTTCGCATAGAGTTCCGGATCGGCGAGCTCGGTGTCGATGCCTTGAATCAATCTCTCGATCTTTGCCATCAAGTTGTTGAGTTCATCGACTTTTTTCCGAAGTACCGTCGGATTGGAGCGCCGCGCCGGCTCAGTCCGGACGGGTTCGGGAACCGGAACCGCCGGTTCCTCTCTGTCCTTGCGTTTCTTCGGGCCGCCGACGACGATATCGCGATATTCGTCGAGGTCGCCCTCGAAGGGCGTTACGGTGCCGTCGCGCACCAGCCAGAGGCGGTCGACGGTCGCCTCGATCAGGTGGCGGTCGTGCGAGATCAGGATCACGGCGCCCGAATAGTCGTTGAGCGCCTCGATCAGCGCCCGGCGGCTGTCGATGTCGAGATGGTTGGTCGGCTCGTCGAGGATCAGCAGGTTGGGCGCGTCGAAGGCGGCGAGGCCCATGAGCAGCCGGGCCTTTTCGCCGCCGGAAAGGTCCTTGGCGGCGGTGTCCATCTTCTGGGTCGAAAGCCCCATCTGCGCCACTCGCGCGCGAATCCTCGCCTCGGCCTCTCCCGGCATCCGGCGCCGCACATGGGCGACGGGGCTTTCCTCCGGCATCAGGTCGTCGAGCTGGTGCTGGGCGAAGAAGCCGACCTTCAGGCCCGGCGCCACCGTCAGCCGCCCGCCGTGAGGGGCGAGCCGGCCGGCGATGAACTTGGCGAAGGTCGATTTGCCGTTGCCGTTCGAGCCGAGCAGCGCGATGCGGTCGTCGGTGTCGATGCGCAGGTTCATGCGGGTGAGGATCGGCTTGCCCGGCGCATAGCCGACCGAACCGCCTTCCACGGCGATGATGGGCGAGGCGGCCTCCTTCTTCGGGTCCGGGAAGCGGAATTTCTGGACGTGATCGTGCACGACCGCCGCCACCGTGCCGAGGCGTTCGATCGCCTTGAGGCGGCTCTGGGCCTGCTTGGCCTTGGTTGCCTTGGCGCGGAAGCGATCCACGAAGCTCTGGAGATGCTTGCGCTGGGCATCGACCTTGGCCTTGGCCTTCATCTGCAATTCGTCCGCCTCGGCCTTCTGCCGCTCGAACTGGTCGTAGGGGCCGCGATAGAAGGTCAGCTTCTTCTGGTCGAGATGAATGATGGAATTGACCGCGGAGTTCAGGAGGTCCCGGTCGTGGCTGATGATGATGACCGTGTGCGGATAGCGCCGGACATAGTCCTCGAGCCAGAGCGTGCCTTCGAGGTCGAGATAGT
>JAGRLJ010000025.1:0-2318 GCA_020441805.1 Rhizobiaceae bacterium | reverse complement strand
CGCATCCGCCAGCCGCCGGAAAAGCTCCTGGCGGGACGCTGCTGCGCCGCCTCGTCGAAACCGAGCCCGGCCAGGATCGCCGCCGCGCGCGCCTCGGCCGAATAGGCGTCGATATCGGCAAGCCGCACCTGGATCTCGGCGATGCGGTGCGGATCGGTCGCGGTCTCGGCCTCCTTGAGCAGGCTCGCGCGCTCCTTGTCGGCCGCCAGCACGATCTCGATGAGCGACTCGTCCGTGCCCGGCGCCTCCTGGGCCACCTGGCCGATACGGGCGTTCCTCGGCACGGACACATCGCCCGTCTCCGCCGCCATTTCGCCGGTCAGCACCTTGAAGAGCGTGGATTTGCCCGCGCCGTTGCGCCCCACGAAGCCGGCCTTGACGCCGGAGGGCAGGAAAAGGCCGGCGTCGTCCAGCAGGAGCCGCCCGGCAATGCGGACGGAAAGATTGTTGATCGTGATCATGCCGCGCGTTTAGCGCAAAAGCCCCGGCCGGGAAAGATACGATCCGGCTTCGGTCGCTGAACGGCTTCGACGAACGGATATCCGGGCTGTCACGTCATTGTGTGGGCCGCCTTTCCCGGCGGGCCATTATTCATTCGCCCATCCCATCCCCCGGAAAATCCATGCCGCGCGGCGGGATGCGCAGGATGTCGACCGTATCGGCATGGACGACGAAGGTGGTGCGAATCCGATGATCCGAAGGTCGGGATGAAAGCGGTCACGGGCAGCATCGCGCCCGGGAAGGGTTTCCAGACCCATGCACGGCGCTTCGATTGCAGGCCTTCATATCGCGACACGATAGCGTGACGAAATCTTCAGAGCCACTGCCGTCCCTCCCGTCGCTGGAAATAGATCAGGTCCAGCGCAAGGCTTGGCTTGCCAAGGCTGGTCAGGATCATGTGGCACTGGCCCCGGTGATGGGTCTGGTGGTTGAAGAAATGGGAGAGCGCCGAACCCAGGCGCTGCGTCACCGGCGTGGGATTGGTGACCGGGATATAGGAGAACGTTCCCGACAGCCGCGCCTCGGACAGGCCGGCGATCCAGTCGATGATCCGCTCGTCCTCCCGCTTGCGCGCATCTTCCAGTGCCGCGAGGCCGGGATGCAGGATCGTGTCGAGCGCTGTCGGCGCCTCGCCTTCGCCGGTGAAGCGCTTCATCCAGATGCGGTCGGCGCAGAGCAGATGGTTGAGCGTGCCGATCATCGAGCCGAAAAAGGCGCCCTGGTTGCGGTTCAGTTCCTCCTCGGTCAAAATGCGGGCGGCATCGTAGACATGCGCATTCGCCCAGCGGTTATAGGCCGAAAACATCTCGAATTGCTCTTTCATGTCCAATGCTCCGGTTTTCGTGGAGTAAAGCCGGGCCGGTCCCGACCATCAAGTCAGCAGATTTGATATCAGATATGACAACTATTGAATTGCCTGCGCCCGGCCTTTGGGCTCCATTCGGGCGGAAGGAGAAAACCGATGGCACGAACGCTCCATACATTGTGCGGTTCCGATCCCGCGCGGCGCTTCTCACCGCATTGCTGGAAGATCGTCATGGCCCTGGCGCATAAGGGGCTCGACTTTGCCGAGCGCCCGACGCCTTTCACCGGCATAGTCGCGATCGAGGACGGTTTCTCGCCGACCGTTCCGGTGCTGCGCGACAATGACCGCCTGCTGCGCGAGAGCTTCGACATCGCGGTCTATCTGGAGGAAACCTATCCCGACCGGCCGAGCCTGTTCGGCGGCGAGGGCGGGCGGGCCCTGTCGCGCATGGTCGAGGGTTATGTCCAGACTGTCGTCCAGGCGGCCTTGATGAAGATCATCGTCAAGGACATCCACGATTGCCTCGCCCCGGCCGACCAAATCTATTTCCGGACGACCCGAGAACGGCGGCTGGGCCGCAGGCTGGAAGAGGTCGAAGCGGTTTCCGAGGCCGAGCGCGCCGCATTCCCGCCCCGGCTCGACCCGGTGCGACACATGCTGCGGTTCCAGCCGTTCCTCGGCGGTGCGGGGCCGCTCTTCGCCGATTATATCCTGTTTGGGGCGCTGCAATGGGCGCGCGTGGTCTCGCCCAGGCAGATGCTCGCGGCCGACGATCCGGTCGCCGGCTGGTTCGAGCGCTGCCTCGACCTGCATGGCGGCGTCGGCCGGGCGGTGGCCATCGCCTGAAGCCGCATCGGCCGCGCGAAAATCCGGCGTCCCCGCCGATGCAGGCGGGACGCCCCCTTGTCTTGGCGCGGGAAGGCGGCTATGGAGCCGCCCACCCGAGGAATTCAGGAAACAAAGGACAGGACAATGGCGATTGAACGCACTTTCTCCATGATCAAGCCGGACG
>JAGRLJ010000240.1:8318-11215 GCA_020441805.1 Rhizobiaceae bacterium | reverse complement strand
GGTTGGGGATCTGACGTTCGACCGGGTGACCGAGGTCGCAAGACCTCGATGGCGGGGCTAGATTGGCCTCTGACCCGCCAGACGGCAAAGCAAGATAACCGTGAGGGCGTCGATTTGAGGGTTGGCGGATATTGACGTCACACACTTTTCGTGTATATTGATAATCACAAACGCGGAGGGATTGGCCCACTGCAAGAGGTAAGGAGACCTACGATGATTTACATCACTTCCCACGGTTGCCAGTTCGGCGTCGAAACCGAGAACGCCCATAACGGTGACTGGACTGAGGCCGCCGCTTCGAACGTCAAGGTCGCGCTGGACGCCATGGGTTCCGATCGCGTTGCCGCCGTCCACGTCAATCTGATCGCAGTCGCCGAAGGCTCCGAAGACGAACTCTCCGACGACTACAATGAGGCCTGCAACGAAGGCTGCCTCGTCAACGAATACCCCGACTTCATCGTCACCATGACGGCTTGCTGATGTCCACCTTCAAATACGCCATCGCCATCTGCGGCCTCTCACAGTCGGAGGCCGCAGAGTTTTTGCAGGTCAGCATTGACACGATCAAATCGTGGAGCTCCAGTCGAGCTCATCCGCCATTCGGCGTCTGGTCACAACTCGCGTCGCTTTGGCGACAGATTGAGGAGGCGTGCGACGGCGCGGCCAGTGAGATCGAGATAGGCCGGGTTGACCGCGTATATTTCAACAACATCGAGGCGGACATTGTCGGCAATGAATTGCCATTTGAAGGCGCTCGCAAGGTGGCTGGCGCCATGGCCTTGTTGATCGCGCTAGAAGATCTCGCTGAAGAAGATGCCTGAAAACTCGTCGCGGAAACAGCGTCGGGTCGCGCGGATCGGGTCGCGGCAGGGGAACCGCTGCATTTATTGCGGTCAGAAGTTCTCTCCAGCGCGACCGGCAACGCTGGAACATCTATTGCCCCGATCGAAAGGCGGGAAAGCCGACCGCGATAACATCGCCGTGTCCTGTCGTGAGTGCAATAACGATAAGGCGAGTTTGACGCACGAAGAGTACATCCATGCGCTCAGCCTTCGCATCGAAAAGTCTGATTGACGCCTAGCCGACCCGGTGCTTTATCCCGCCGTTGAGGCGGTCCATGGCTTCGGCATCGTAGACGAGCCGGCACTGTGGATCGGAGAAATACCTCCATTCCAGCGCCAGTTTGCATCCGAGCGCTTTCCTCAGCTTTCCGATCAGGGTAGGCAGATTGCAATCTTCGTCGATCCGCTCCAGCACGGCCTTTCCATCCCACTGGTAGCGGATGCCGCAATCTTCGCAGACGACGACAACCTTCAGCCCCGGCAGGTCGGAAAGATAGGGGTTCATGAGTTTGCGCTGGTCTGGCGGCGTGGGCAATGCCATCGGGCTTCTCCAATGTCCTGACGCAGCCACGTCCGGGAACGATGTTTGAAACTGCCCCGGAGAGGTTTTTAGAAGGCCTTCGAAGAGTCTTCAAGAGCGCTTCAGAAAAACAGAAAAGTCCGGAACCTCGTGTCAAAAGTCCGAAAAGTCGCGTCCGGCTACAGCGGGAGCCAGTGGCTAACCTCCATGGCTAACCATCAAATAACACACTGTAAAATAAGACAAAATGGTGGGCCCGGAGGGACTCGAACCCCCAACCAAGCGGTTATGAGCCGCCGGCTCTAACCATTGAGCTACAGGCCCGCGCAGCCCGGTCGGGCGGCGTTCAATGGTTCGTTGGGGCGCTCTAGCGGAATTTTTCGGGTCCGGCAAGCCGCTGCCGTAAAAGGCCCATAATCGGTTGCGACCAGTGCGGTCATCGATCACAGAATGAAAAGGCCCGTCCATGCGTCAGTCCTCCCTCGCCGCCGCCGTCCTTTTGCTGGCGTCAAGCCTGTCGTCGGTCGCGGCTCCCGCGCTGGCCGCCGACCGCAAGGAACCTGTCATCGTCGTTTCCGGCGAGGGCCGGGCGGTGGCCGCGCCGGACCTCGCCATTGTAACGCTCGGCGTCGCGGAGACCCGGAAGACGGCTCGCGAGGCGCTGGACGTGGCCAATGCGGCGATGGCCAAGGTCATCGACGCCCTGAAGGCGCAAGGTATCGCGCCGCGCGATCTCCAGACGTCGGGCCTTTCGGTCCAGGCGCAATACAGCTATCCGCAGAACGAGGACGGCACGCCCAAGCCGCCGCTGCTGACCGGATATCTGGTATCCAACAGCCTGACCGTTCGTATCCGGGACATCGCCAAGGTCGGCGTGATCATCGACCAGGCCGTCACGCTCGGCGTCAACCAGGGCGGAGAAATCCGCTTCACCAACGAGTCGCCGGGCAAGACCATTTCGGTTGCCCGGACAGCGGCGGTCAAGGACGCTATCGACAAGGCGCGGACGCTGGCCGACGCCGCCGGCGTGAAGCTCGGCCGCATTCTCGAAATCACCGAGGCGGGCATGCCGCCCGAGCCCCGGCCGATGATGCGCATGCAGATGGCCAAGGAAGCGTCGGACGCGGTTCCGCTCGAGGTGGGCGAAAACAGCTATTCGGTAAGCGTCAGCGTCACTTTCTCCATCGGGCAGTGACCGGCCGGGACGGAGCGCGGTCCCGCCGGCTGTCTGGAACCGCGACCGGAATGAGCCGCGCGGCCGCGCTCCAGGCCTGCTGTCCTTGGAGATAAGATCGGGAAGTTCGCCATGGACCGGCCCCGTGGACGGACCCTGTCGAAAGGAGCCGAAAACAAGCGGGCCGGCCCGCCTTTCAGCGAACCGGCCCTCGGATGGGGTCAGACACCACTCACAGCCCCACCCATTCAGTCGTTCCCTTCATGGCCCGGAGGCCATGAAGGGATGGACGATCCGCCGCATCGGGGGGACGATACGGACGGCGGATGACGACCATTCGAGCTTCCGTCGCCGGGCGCGC
>JAGRLJ010000240.1:7779-8229 GCA_020441805.1 Rhizobiaceae bacterium | reverse complement strand
CTTGCCGGAAACCGTCACGCGGTTCGGGCCGATATGGCTGATGGCGACCCTGTTGAGGCCATGGCGCGATGCCTTGGCCAGGGCGAGGCCCGGCTGGCAGCGGCCGGCGCGCTTGATCACCACGCGCGGCGCGGGCTTGACGACGATCACCCGCGGAGCCGGCTTGACGACGACACGCGGCTTTGCCACCACGCGCGGCTTGACCACGATATCGACGGAGGCGGCCTGGGCCGGCATGGATGCACCGAGCGCGCCCATGGCGACGGCGGCGGCGACTGCAAACTTGGTAACGATAGAGGTCATCTTGCTCTCCTGGCTTCCTGTCCTGCTTCGTCCGGGCGGGAGGTCTTTCGAGCCGCCCCGAAGCGTTGAGGGGAAAATAGGGGCCGGTCGCTGAACGGATTCGGAACCGTTCGTTCATGCAGGGTTCATCCCGAAACACGCCGCCGG
>JAGRLJ010000240.1:0-7767 GCA_020441805.1 Rhizobiaceae bacterium | reverse complement strand
GGAGGGCCGCAAGGCACCAAACGCGCACGGCCTGCGCCCTCGCGAGGGCCGATGGGCTCTATCCGATTTCGGCCTGGATGCGGGGGGAAACCCGTCTTCCTCTTCCTCCGGCGTTTTCGGCCGGCTTGTTCCGCCCGGACCTTGCGGAAATACTGGTCCATCGTCGCCGGACACGATATTGAACGGTATCCGGCGTGGGTGCCCGCGCATGCCATCACGAAGATCCGTGCCGGCCCGGACAGGAGAAGAGGCCGGACAGGAGAAGAGGAATGACAGACAGGAAGGAAAGCCCCAATTCGAGGGCCGCGATGGAAGGCGAGATCGGCATCCTGGCCCGGCGCGGGATCGAGGCGGGTATCATCGCGCCGATCTACGAGGAAATGTGCCGGCAGATCGGCGAAGCGCAGGCCCGTTCCATCCTCGACACCGCCATCCGGCAGGCCGCGATCAAGGCCGGCCAGGACTTCGCCGCCAAGACGCCCGGCGGCACCTCGCTCAGGACCTTTCAGGAATTGCAGGATCTCTGGACGCAGGACGACGCCCTCGTGATCGAGGTGACAAAGGCGACGGACGAGGAATTCCATTACAATGTCAAACGCTGCCGCTACGCCGAGACCTATCGCGAGATGGGGCTCGGCCATATCGGCCATTTGCTGTCCTGCAATCGCGATGGCGTCTTCTGTGTCGGCTATGATCCCCGGATCACGCTCGAGCGCAGCCAGACGGTCATGGAAGGAGCCTCGCATTGCGATTTCCGATACCGCTTCCACGAGACCCCGCAGGGGCATGTGGAATGACGATGACGGCGCTTTCGGACTGGACATGACCCCGGCGGCCGACCACGATGCGCCCGTCCCGGCGGAAGGCGTGGCTGACGCAAAGGAATCCGGCTATGTCTCGCCGCGGCAAGGCGCCGGCGGCGCGAATCTCCCGCCGCGCGGCGACGCGCTTTTCGACACCTGACCCAGATTGGAATTTGCACGATGTCCTCCATGTCTCCCTCCGACACCAAGGCCGGCTTCACGGCAATCGAGACCGCCGATGCGCCCGCCGCGATCGGTCCTTATTCGCAGGCGGTTGCCGTCAACGGCCTACTTTTCGTTTCCGGCCAGTTGCCGATCGATCCGGCCACGGGGGATTTCGTGTCCGAGGATCCGGTCGAGCAGGCGCGGCAATGCCTGCGCAACGTCGCGGCCATCGCCCGCGCCGCCGGCACGGACATTGCGCGCACGGTCAAGACCACCGTCCTCGTGCGGGATCTCAAGCGCTTTCCCGAGATCAACGCGGCCTATGCCGAGTTCTTTTCCGCGCCTTATCCCGCGCGCGCCACCTTCGAGGTTTCCGGTCTGCCGAAGAACGCGCAGGTGGAAATCGAGGCAGTCGTCGCGCTCGGGAAGGATTGAGGCATGAACACGATCGCGATGCCGTTCCGGCCGGAAGCGGTTTCCTCGCTCGATTGCGCCGACCGGACCTGGGCGCGCAATGCCATCGGCATCCTGGAGGGCGACGCCCGCCGCTCGGCGGATACGCATCTCGTCAATCCGGTGTTCAAGGGGCTGAAGGGCATCGCGGTCTATTTCAAGGATGAAAGCACGCATCCGACGGGTAGCCTCAAGCACCGTCTCGCGCGCTCGCTCTTCCTCTATGGCATCTGCAACGGCCGTATCGGCAAGGGCACGACCCTGGTCGAGGCGTCCTCCGGTTCGACGGCGGTTTCGGAGGCCTATTTCGCGAACCTGCTCGACCTGCCCTTCATCGCGGTCATGCCGCGCAGCACCAGCCGGGCGAAGATCGACGTCATCGAGCGCTTCGGCGGGCGCTGCGCTTTCGTCGACAGTCCAGCCGAGGTCTATGCGACCGCCGCCCGCATCGCCGCCGAGACGGACGGCCATTATCTCGACCAGTTCACCAATGCCGAGCGCGCCACCGACTGGCGGGGCAACAACAACATCGCCGAGAGCATTTTCGGCCAGATGGAGCGGGAGGTCCATCCGGTGCCGAGCTGGGTGATCATGGGCGCGGGAACCGGCGGCACCTCGGCGACCATCGGCCGCTATATCCGCTATCGCAACCTCTCGACCCGGCTCTGTGTCACCGATGTGGAACATTCGGTCTTCTACGACGCCTGGAAGAGCGGCGATGCGGAAACGACCTGCGCCGCGCCCTCCCGGATCGAGGGGGTGGGACGGCCGCGCGTCGAGCCGTCCTTCATTCCCACTGTCATCGACCATATGATCAAGGTGCCGGACGCGGCTTCCATCGCGGCGGCGCATGTGCTTTCGGACCGTCTGTTCCGCCGGGTCGGCGCCTCGACCGGCACCAATTTCTTCGGCCTCCTCTCCATTGCCGACAGCATGATGAAGGAGGCCCTCGAAGGCTCGCTCGTCACCCTGATCTGCGATAGCGGCGATCGCTATGCCGGAACCTATTTCAATGCGGACTGGCTCGTGAGGAACGGCATCGACATCGCTCCCTGGAGCCGGCGGATCGAGACCTTCCTGGATACGGGCAAGTTCGAACCGCTCTGAGGGGCATGTTCAGCACCGGCCGGGAATCGGGTATCCGCCCGCCATCGCCCGCGATGGCGTCGCGCGCGCCGTGCCGGAGGAGCGGCGTGCATTCATCATGAAAGGATCCGGCATGCGGATCGCCTTCCATTCCCCGATCAAGCCGCCCGACCATCCGGTGCCTTCCGGCGACCGGCTGATGGCGCGCCTGCTCATCCGCGCGCTCCGTCTCGGCGGGGCCGAGGTGGATGTGGTGTCCGAATTCCGCTCCTTTCGCCGCGAGCCGCCGCGCGATGGGCTTGCCGGATTGCTGGACGAGGCGGGCCGGGAAATCGAACGGACCGCGGCGTCATGGCGGCGGGCGGGGCCGCCGGACCTGTTCTTCGCCTATCATCCCTATTACAAGGCCCCCGATCTGATCGGCCCCGAACTGGCCCGCAGGTTCTCCATCCCCTATGTCACCGCCGAATCGTCCTATTCCAGCCAGCGCGATGCCGGCGGCTGGGCGGAGATGCAGGCGCATGTCCGCGCCGCGCTCGAAGCGGCGGCCGTCAATATCTGCATGACGGCGCGCGACCGGGAGGGGCTGGCGGCCAATGTCGCGCTGGCACGGACCGCCATGCTGGCGCCCTTTATCGACGCGGCGCCCTATCTCGCCCATCCGCCGCGGCCGGAGCCGGGCCGCCTGGTCACGGTCGCCATGATGCGGCCCGGCGACAAGCTCGACAGCTACCGCATGCTCGCGGCGGCACTCGCCACGGTCGATCGTCCGGACTGGTCTTTGTCCGTCATCGGCGACGGTTCCGCGCGGGGCGAGGTGGAAGCGATGTTTTCGGGTTTCGCGCCCGGTAGGATCGTCTGGCACGGAGAGCTCGGCGAGCCGGCGGTCGCAAGCGAGCTTGCCCAGGGCAGCCTTTATGTCTGGCCGGGCTGCGGCGAGGCTTATGGGCTCGCCTATCTCGAGGCCCAGGCGGCGGGCCTGCCGGTCGTGGCGCAGGCGATCGCCGGCGTGCCATCGGTCGTGATCGGCGGACGAACCGGCATTCTGACGCAGGCCGGCGATGTCGAGGCCTTCGCGGCCGCGATCCGGCGTCTCCTCTCGTCGCCGGACGAACGGCTCGGGCTCGCGGCGAATGCCCGCGGCTTTGCCACCGGTGAGCGATCGCTCGCGGCCGCTTCGAGCCGGCTCGTATCGATCATAACGGAATTCGCGGGAGTGACGGTGTGATGGACCGGTTGGTTTCGGTGCTGGACAGATGGCAGGCGCGCGGCAGGATCGCGCATTTCTGGCTCAGGGACGACGACGCCGTAGCGCCGACGCCTGCCTTGTCGCGCCTCCTCGATCTCTCGTCCCGGCACCGCGTCCCGGTGACGCTCGCGGTGATACCCGCCGAAGCCGGCAGTTCACTGGCCGGTTTCCTGGCCGGCCGGCCGGCGGTCGATGTCGCGCTTCATGGCTGGTCGCATCAAAATCATGCCTCGCCGGGCGAGAAGAAGCAGGAATTGGGGCGGCATCGCGCCCATGGAGCCATGCTGGAGGAGCTTTCGGAGGGGGCCGTGAAGCTGAAGGCGCTATTCGGCGATCAGTTCCTTCCGATGCTGGTTCCGCCGTGGAACCGGATCGACACGGGGCTGTTGCCGCATCTCGGCGAGGCCGGCATCGAGACCCTTTCCGTCTTCGGCCCGGAGAAGCCCGCGCCGGTCCGGATGGTCAATACTCATGCCGACATCATGGACTGGCATGGAACACGCGGCTGCCGCGCGGCCGGGGATATCGTGACCGACGTGATCGCGCGGCTTGCGGCGATGGAGGCGCGGGGCGGCGTGATGGGGCTCCTGACTCACCATCTGGTGCATGACGAGGCGGCCTGGATATTCCTCGACGCATTTTTCGCCGCCACGGCGCGTCATCCGGCCTGCCGCTGGGCCACGCTGGCCGACCTGACGGGCGGGCAGGGCGATCCGGCTCAGGCGCCCGCGTCGAGCAGGTCGTAGACCGCGCCGTCCGGAACGGGGAAGGCGCCGGCCATCGCCTCGGATGCCTGGCGGCCGATCTCGTCGATCTCGTCGTCCGTGCGCAGCGGGGAATGGTGGACGAAGCCGACCCGCCTGGCGCCCGCCGCCCGGGCAAGGCGGATCGCCTGCTGCCATGTCGAATGGCCGAAGCCGCGATGTTTCTCCATCTCGTCATCGACATACATGCAGTCGTAGAGGAAGAGATCGGCATCTTCGATGAGGGCGAGCACGTTGGGATCGAGCGGCGCGCCGGGCACATGTTCCGTGTCGGTGATGATGGCGAAGGTCTTGCCCATCCATTCCAGCCGGTAACCGGTGGCGTTGCCCGGATGCATCAGCGGCCTGGTGGTCATGGTCAGGCCCGGCACGACGTCGAGGGTTTCGCCGGCGTTGAAGTCCCGGAAATCCAGGCAGGACCGGCACATGTCCATCCGCACGGGAAACCATGGCGGCCGGATGAAGGAATCCATCATCTCCTGCGTCGTCATCGCGCCGCCAAGATGGCCGGTCCAGACCCGCACGCGTGTGTCGGGGACGTAGATCGGCAGGAAGAAGGGCAGGCCGATAATGTGGTCGTAGTGGCAGTGGGTGAAGAAGAGGTCGTAGCCTCGCACGCCTTCCGCGAGAAGCGCGCGCGAGGCGGGCAGAAGGCCCGATCCGGCGTCGAAGACGAGCCGATGGTCGCCGCACCGGACCTCGATGCAGAATGTGTTGCCGCCATATCGTTCGAACTGGGGGCCGGACACCGGCAGGCTGCCCCGCACGCCCCAACAATGCACTCGAAACACCTGCTGCTCCCTCTTGCGCGGTCGCGCGTTACGTCCTCAATATACGGAAAACCCGTGATCGCTGAGTCCGTTTTTTCAATTTGTCGAAATTTCGCCGTATTCGACGCGCCGCTCCGCCGAAGCGATGACAGCCGAGAGGGTCAGTTGGCGTTCTTGATCCGGGCCCGGGCTTCGGTCAGTTCGGACGTCGTCCGCGTCAGCCTCTGGGCGAGCGAGCGCAGGATCTCGAACATCATATCGGGATAGTCGGCGAGCAGCTTGAGGAAATCGTCCTTGCGGATGCGCAGCGCTTCCAGCGGCGCGGCGGCCTTGACCGTCGCCGTCCGCGAGACGTCGCAGAGAATGGCGATCTCGCCGACGATGGCATTGTCCTCGAGTTCGGCGATCTTGATCTGGCCGCTGCCGACTTCCGCCAGAATATCGGCCTTTCCCTCCAGGATCACATAGGCCGCGTCACCCGGATCGCCCTGATGGAACAGCGTCTCGCCGGTACGGTAGCTGACGCGGTCCGACGCGAAGGCGAGAAGCTTCAGCTTGGCCGGAGCCACACCGGCAAAGAGGGGCACCTGGCGCAGGGTCTGTACTTCATCCTTGAGCATCAAAGTCATCCGGTTCGTCTTGCCGTCCGATTAGCCGCCGAATGTGACTAGCTGGACACAAGTTCCTTGAAGATAGCGCTTTTTTCAACAAGATTCGAGTGGGACCCGTCCGCCGCCAGCTTGCCTTTGTCGAAAACCAGAACGCGGTCGAACAGGTCGGTCAGCTCGGGATTGCTCAGGACCCAGACGACGGAGGCATTGCCGTCGCGGCTGCGGACATGCTCCAGCACATTGGTGACGATCCTGTGCTGCACCCGGTGGTCGAGCCCGGGAAGCGGCCGGTTGAATATGTAATGGATCGAGCGTCGGATGACGGCGCGGGCCATGCCCAGCTTCTGGCGCTGCACCGAGGTCAGGCGCCGGCCGCCGGTGCCGACATTGAAGCCGAGGCCGATGGCGAGCGTGCTTTCATAGAGGCCGCGCGCCGTCAGCACATCCAGGATGATCGAGCGGATTCGCTCCGAGCCGTCGGTATATTTATGGCTGATGCGGCCGAAGAGCACGTTGTCGAGCAGCGTGGCCGAGGCCGTGAAGCGCGCCGGGTCGTAGGGCTCGAGCGCATTCCGGAGCGTTTCGGGAAGATTGGCGTGGAACTCCTTGCGGACGGCGACGACCTTTTCCATGAGTTCCGGCGTCAGCAGGCCGAAACGGTGCCGGGGCTCGATATAGAGGAAGCTCAGGTGGATGATCCGGATCCGGTCCTCCAGCGATACGTCCTCATAGGGTCGTCCCTTTATCCGTTGCAGCAGGATCTGGTATTGCGGAATGTCGTCCGCGGTCATGAAGGTGAGCTGCTGGAAGAACGGATGGTCCGGCGGCAGGTCGCTGAAGAGATCCACCGCGTTTTCCGCGATCTCGACTCCCATTGCATAGAGCAGGCGATCGATGCCGGACCGGGTCGCGATCCCGATGAAATAGGAGTTCCTGCCGATAGCCTCTCCCATCAGCTCGGGGCCGGTCGGCGCGCCGAAAAGCAGGTTCTCGCCAACCGTCGCCTCGGTATTGTAGGCGTCGGGATCGAAGGGAACGACAAGGCTGCTGAGATCCTCCTTTTCCAGCTCTTCGCGCAGGGCGTGGCGCAACTCCACGATCCGTTCCGAGAAGGCCGGATGTTGCGCCGTGTCGACGACCGAGCGAAGGGCGAGCTCGAAGATATCGCGTGACAGCATGACCGCATCGAGCGCGCCGCGGACGGCGCCCGACAGCATGTCCGGCCCGTCGACTCCGGCGGCCCCGTAGTCGATCCAGTCGCCCAGGATGTCGAAGTCGGGATTGCCGGCCAGCCTCGCCTCCTGGATCTCCCAATTGTGGCGCTCCATGTGCTCGGCATCGTAGGTCGGCGCCTTGAGCGGAGCGTGTTTCAGGCCGTAGAGGAGGTTGTCGCGCAGCGTTCCCTGGAACAGATAGTGCTCCGAGGACACATAGGTGAGCTGCCGGCCGACGATCGAATCCGGCAAGGCCAGGATATCGTCCTTGCCGAAGGTGATCTTGCCGGATTCGGGCCAGAGCACGCGGCCGAAGGCATCGGCGAGCGCCTCGCCGCCGGCGGCCGCGGTGCCGATGACGGCGACCGTCTCGCCGGGTTTCACCTGGACCGAGACGTTGGAGAGCAGCCGGGCGCCGGAATCGTCGCTGAGCGACAGATTGATCGACGAGATCGGCTCGTCGCGCGGCGTCGGGTTGTCATAGCTGATCTCCTGTAACGACCGGTCGATCATGTTGTCGACGCTGAACTGCTCGACGACCTGGGCATATTTCACCTGCACGTCCTGGCGGAGCTGGTCCCAGTCGATCAGTTCCTTGAGCGGCCCGGGAAGATCCTTGTAGGCTGTGATGACGGCGACGAGCTGGCCGATG
>JAGRLJ010000239.1:1560-1826 GCA_020441805.1 Rhizobiaceae bacterium | reverse complement strand
CGACCTCGTCGAGCAGATGATCCGCGTCGCCAATGGCGAGCGGCTCGACATCGCCCAGGAGGATGTCGCCCTTAACGGCTGGGCGATGGAAAGCCGGCTCTATGCCGAGGACCCCTATCGCGGCTTCCTGCCGTCGATCGGCCGGCTCACCCGCTACCGCCCGCCGGCGGAAGGCCACCAGGCCGACGGTACCGTGGTCCGCAACGATACCGGCGTCTACGAGGGCGGCGAGATATCGATGTATTACGATCCGATGATCGCCAAGC
>JAGRLJ010000239.1:0-1477 GCA_020441805.1 Rhizobiaceae bacterium | reverse complement strand
CACAACCTGCCCTTCCTGTCGGCGGTCATGGCCCATCCGCGCTTCTATTCCGGCAATATCACCACGGCCTTCATCGCTGAGGAATGGCCTGAGGGATTTTCCGGTGTTTCGCCGGATAACGACCAGGCGCGCCTGCTCGCCTCGGTGGCGACCTACATCCATCTGGTGGAGGAAGGGCGCCGCACGAAGATTTCCGGCACGCTCGCCAACCACACCCGCAGGCTCGGCAACGACTTCGTCGCCGTCGGCGGCGATCACTATTGGCCGCAGACGGTCACCTATGAGGGCGGCGTGACCGATGTCAGCTATGGCGACGGCATCAGCCATATCGTGTCGAGCGACTGGCAGCCCGGCACGACGCTCGGAACCTTCATCATCAACGACCGGCCGCTTGCGGTGAAGGTTGCGCGCTTCGGCACCGGCTGGCGCCTGCGTTTCCAGGGCATCGATATGGTCCATCGCGTGATGACGCCCCGGCTCTTCGAGCTCTCGCAATTCATGCCGGTCAAGAAGGCCGCCGACACGTCGAAACAGCTCCTCTGCCCGATGCCCGGCGTCGTCACCCAGATCCTCGTCAGGGAAGGCGGCACCGTCGAGGCCGGCCAGCCGCTCGCCACCGTGGAGGCGATGAAGATGGAAAACCTGCTCAAGGCGGAGAAGAAAGCGGTGGTGAAATCCATCAGGGTCGAGGCCGGGCAGTCGCTCGCGGTGGACGAAGTGATCATGGAGTTCGAGTGATGGCTGAGCCGTCTGCTATGCGGGTTCTGTCGTCATGCTCGGGACAAGCACGAGCATGACGTTGCGATGTTTTTCAAGGCCGCAAGCTCCTCCGCCTTCAGGTCCATTTCTTCACGAACGAGTTCAAGTCCGTGCTGGACCAAGGCGCTTAGGTTCGAAAATCGTCCTTCCTCGACCAGCTTTCGGGCAAAGGCTTCCTGCTGGCCGGAAATCGACACTGATACTTTCACGAACATTTGGCAGCCCTCCTGCTCGGGACGAGAGGCCGACACTCAATAGCATCAACGTCAAGCAAGCCCCTTGCATTGGCTCATGTCAAGGATCGACCCCATGACAGACAAGACCGTCGCCGACTGGCAGAAGCTCGCCGAACGCGAGATCAAGGACTCGCCCGATACGCTGACCTGGCGGACGCCGGAGGGCATATCGGTCAAGCCGCTCTATACGGAGGAAGACACCGCCAACCTCGCCCATCTCGGTTCGCTGCCAGGATTTTCGCCCTTCACCCGCGGCCCGCGCGCCACCATGTATGCCGGCCGGCCCTGGACCATCCGCCAATATGCCGGCTTCTCCACGGCAGAGGAATCCAATGCCTTCTACCGCAAGGCGCTCGCCGCCGGGCAGAAGGGCCTCTCCGTCGCCTTCGACCTCGCCACCCATCGCGGCTACGACAGCGATCATCCGCGCGTGACCGGCGATGTCGGCAAGGCGGGCGTGGCGATCGATTCGGTCGAGGACA
>JAGRLJ010000238.1 GCA_020441805.1 Rhizobiaceae bacterium | reverse complement strand
GCCGCCTCGCAGGCGTCATAGGCGGTCTTCCAGTTCCACGCGCCGGTAGCATCGGAAGCGCCGAAGGCCGCTTCCATCGCGCCGCGCAGCGTGGCGGCATCGACACGCTGGCCGCGTTCCAGATGCGGCAGCAGCAGACCGGCAGCGGTAAAGGTGGCAGCGGCCGTCTCAGCGTCATGGTCGACCGGAAGCGGCGCGGTGGCGGATGCCGCCGCGGATGCGGTAATCATGTTCATCGGGGAGTCCTCGGGAGAGCAAGACAGGATCGGGCCGCGCAGCGCTCTCTCTCGACCGCACCGGCTCAAATCCCTTCCGGCCGCTCTCTCCCTCTCAATCCGTGGCGAGAGCAGGCATGAAACAAGCGCCCGGCCGGGAGGCGGGGCGCTTGTGAGGATCAGCCAAAGCGGCGTCCGGCTTCGGTGAAGGTGTATTCGTTGGCGGTGATGGTCTCATCCACCGCCTCATCCGAGGTCAGGTAGTCGTATTCGCGCTCCAACTGGCGGTAGAGCCAGCGGGCCAGATCGCGCAGCGCCTCGATGACGATCTCCTCGGCATCGGCGGTGATGTCCTGATATGTTGGACAGTCGCGCTCGACCGAGATCGCCATGCAATACTCATGGTAATAGTGGCCGCGATGCGTTGCCTCGGCTCGAAGTTGGTAGAAGTTGCGCCGCTGGACTGCCTGAAGGGCATCGGCGATGCCGTGCAGGGTCGTATCCAGCGGTGCATAGGACCGGAGTTCGGTCGAGGCGTTCTTCCGGTAGGAATAGAACCCTTCCCAGCAAGCGCCATCCCCTTGTGACGAGAAGCCTGAGAAGAAGATGCACGGCTGCTGCCGCGATCCGCCGCCATACAGGCGCACGGTGCGGGTCTTGAAGCGGATGCCGAGGATTTCCGCGATGCGCTGGAAATCCTCGTAGACGGCATCATACCAGTCGTAGTCGAAGCCGTCCTCGCGATACCAGGCACGCGCCCTGTCCTTCGCACCCTCGGAGAGCTCGTCGAGACGATAGACGGTGGTTTCGATGATTTCAGGCATCGGGATCACCTCCGTCCAGCACTTCGGCGAGCCAGCCATCGGTATAAGTCCAGGCCACAGTCTTTCCGGTGGCGAGATCGAGCACATGCGCGCCGCCACCGAAACCGTCGACTCGGGGCCTTGAGCAGGTATTGGCATATTGAAAGCCCCACAATCCGGTCAGCCCGAACGCGGCCGCACAGCGCTTGACGAACTGGATGACATGCTCGGGATCGCCGGTGTCGTCATCGCGTATCCAGAGCTGCGTGCCGCCATGTTCGGGCTGGATCGAGAGCAGGAAGCCCTCGGACGGAGGATCTTCCGCGGCGTTTTCCTCGGACAACGCATTGTAGAGATCGAGCGCGCGGGCCGCGTTTTCGGGGGTGCCCACATCGAGCAGGCAGGAGAAATGGGTGTAGTAGTTGGCCATGTCAGGCTCCTGAAACGACAAAGCCCGGCGCAAGGCCGGGCGAGGATGACGGGGAAGCAGGGAGAGATCAGGCGGCTTCGGGCAGCCTCAGAAGTTCGCCCGCCGTCTCGCGCCAGAAGGGATCGACCAGTCGGGCTTCGAGGAGACTGGCGCGGTAGCGGAGATCGCGCGCGAATGCCGCGTCGCCGCGCCCGGTTTCCGTGAAGGCCATGCCGCGCAGACGGCTGGCCTCGGTGACGACGCGGCGGGCCTCGGCGTCGGAAGCAACGGGTTGCTGCCAGAGGACGATCCCGGCCCGGACCTCTCCGGCGAGGACCAAGCCCAGTTCGCTGTCCTGAATGACCATGACGCGCGGGCGAAAGCGCAGCGCAGCGCCCGCGTCATTGAGAATGTCACCGCGCGCGACGCGCTGGCTGGCGGCTGTCATGGCCTCTTCGGGGGAAGGGCATTGGCCGATGACGAGCGTGCGGTCGAAGCTGCCGACGTCACCGCTTTCGCCGTAGTCGGCGATACCGATGCAGGAGATGCGCAGCGGCAGCTTTTGGGCGTGACGCAGCCGCGGCAATACCTGCTGCGCGACGATCTCGCCGATCGGGGTGAAGGTAGCATGGCGGGGAAGGCTCATAGGACGAACTCCGCGACAGGCGGCGGAAGCCTCTCTCCCGCCTGCAACCCGTCACGGCCAACCGGCCCGCACTCTCACTCTCCCATCGCAATGAAGGAACGTTCCTGCCTGCGCCAGGATGCCCCGAAGGTCAGCACCAGGGTTCACGCCGTCCGGCCCAGGTTCTCGCCAGCCCTTCGCTGACGAGAATATCGCCAACGTCGTGACCTTCGACGCGGATCGCCGCCAAGGTCCGGCCATAGCGGTCGGTGACTTGGCGCAGGATTTCGACCCGCCGGCCGTGCATGATTTCTGCCAGCCTGATCTTTGCTTGCCGGGCAAGGTCGGATTCATGGGTGCAGCGGCCCTCGATCTCGGGGGCGTCGATGTTGAAGATCCGGACGGCTTCGGATTGGTGTCCCGCACCCAGCCGGATCGAGTCACCGTCCCAGACCCGGATTTCCGCCGGTTCGCAGGATACCGTGCAGAGCATGACGGACACGACGATATGGCTGAGCATGGCGAATGGCCTTCATCTTGAAGGAGCGAAATCGGCGTGATCGCCGCCGGTTCTTTCCGATGCGAGCCGAGATCGCAATGCGGACCGGCACGCAAGCGGCAATCGGCGGCGATTGACGGGAAGAAGGCCCGGCTGCGCCTGGGCACCGGGCTGTCGAGGTGAGGCGCTTTCGCGCCTCAGCTCCATGGATCGAGTTCGAGCTCCACCATCTCCTCGTCGCCGTCGAACTCGGCGGCGGGGCAAGCGCCGTGGGTTCCGTCCCCGGCCTGAAACACGACGATCTCGACCATCAGCGTGGAAGCGAGGCTGGCGGCGAAGGCGGTGGCATCTGCATAGGACAT
>JAGRLJ010000237.1 GCA_020441805.1 Rhizobiaceae bacterium | reverse complement strand
CGAAGCGGACATCCACGTCGATCGCACCGGTCTTCAGGACCTCGACCAGATGCGGCATGAGCTCGACATCGCCCGGCCAGGCGGCCACCGGGCGGTGGTAATGGCCCATGGCCATGCCGTGAATGCGGGTATAGGCGACCGCCACCGGCTGGACATGGACGCCGCCGCCGGGCGCGAAATGGGCGGCCGAGGCGGCGGCGGCGAAAAGCGACGACTTGATCTCGCCCAGCCGGTTGCCGTCCGTGGTGGTGCCTTCGGGGAAGAGCACGACGGTCTCGCCGGCATTGAGCCGCGCCGCCATCTCGTCGGCCTGCTCCCGCGTCTGCCGCCGCTCCGCGCGCCGGATGAAGATCGAGCGCTGGAGACGGGCGAGCGCGCCGAAGACCGGCCAGTCGCGCACCTCCGACTTGGCGACGAAAGTCGCATCGACCACCGAGGCCAGCACCAGGATATCGAGCCAGGACGAGTGGTTGGCCGCCACCATCAGCGGCCGGCGCGCCTCGGCCGCGCCATGGACATGGACACGGATGCCGATCGCCCAAAGCGCCGCCTTGTGCCAGTAGCGCGGCAGGCGGTTGCGCCAGGGATGCCCGAGCCGGAGCAGCAGGAGATGAAGCGGCATCAGGACCAGCGAGACGAGGACGACGGTGACGATCGCAAGGCCGATCCTGATCCAAGCGATCATCGCACCACCCGCTATTTCTCGTCCTTGGAGAGCGGGACGCCGTAGAGTTCGAGCCGGTGGTCGACGAGCTTGAAGCCGTGGGCGCGGGCGATCTTTTCCTGAAGCGCCTCGATCTCGGCCGAATGGAATTCGATCACGCGGCCGCTCTTGAGGTCGATCAGGTGGTCGTGATGCTCGTCCGGCACGGTCTCGTATCGCGAGCGTCCAGCGCGGAAATCGTGCCGCTCGATGATGCCGGCATCCTCGAACAGCTTCACGGTACGGTAGACGGTGGCGATGGAAATCTTGGAATCGATCGCCGAGGAGCGGCGGTAAAGTTCCTCGACATCGGGATGGTCGGACGAATCCTGGAGAATCTGCGCGATGATGCGCCGCTGCTCGGTCATTCTCAGGCCGCGTTCGGCGCAAAGCTCCACAAGGGTGCGCGTGATGTCCGCCATCGGCCGGTCCCCAAGCCTCGATTCACTTCGGCCCCGAGTTAGCGGAGATCGAGCCGCATGACAAGCGCGGTGGATTTCCGGCCGTTGCCGAGGTCGTAGTAGCCGCGGCGCTCGGCGACGATCCGGAAGCCGAGCTTGCGATAGAGGCCCTGGGCCGCCGCATTGCCCTCGTCGACCTCGAGAAACATGGTCTCGGCGCCCCGGCCGCGCATGTCGCGCAGCGCCGCGAGCATCAGCCGCCAGCCGAGCCCCTGACGCGGATATCTGCCGGAAACCGCGATGGTGAGGATTTCCGACTCACCGGCCGCCTCGCGGCCCAGCACGAAGCCGCCGAGGCTGGAAATGCCGTTGTTGGGACGGGCGGCATAGCCGAAGGCGGTCGGCTGGTTCATCAACGAATGGAACTCGCTCTCGTCCCAGCCGCGATAGAAGCGCTCGGCATGCAGGAGCGACATGTCGTGGCAATCGTCCATGGTCACCGGGAAGATGTCGAACTCGGCCTTGCGGACGAAGAGGTTTTCGAGGAGCGTGACCGGGTTCATCTGAGCTTCCATAGGAGACGCGAGATGTTAATCCTACACCCGAAAGATTGAGATTTTTTTAACCATAGCGCAAGTCACACATGCTTGACCGCGAAACCGGCCTGCGGCTTGGCGCCGGCGCCCCGGATGTAAACCGGGCTCGCCGCCGCATCCGCCGGCAGCCGGGCGGCGATGCGGCCGACACGATCGAGCGGATAGGCGTCCTGCTCGCGCGGCAGGTCTTCGAGGGCGGTGACGCCCGATCCGGTGAGGATCGCGCCGAAACGGGCGGTGATCGCGCGGATGCCGTCATGGCCATAGGCCGCGGGCTCGGTCAGCGCCTCGCCGCCGGGGGCAAAGGCCTGGGCGAAGATTTCGTCGCGGCCCGCATCGATCGCCGCCACGACCGGCGCGGGCGGGCCGATCTCCAGCACCTCTTCGGCAACGACCCGGAGCGTGGTGACGCCCACCGCCGGAATCCCGAGCGAAAGCGCGAAGCCGCGGGCGGCGGCGACGCCGACCCGGAT
>JAGRLJ010000236.1 GCA_020441805.1 Rhizobiaceae bacterium | reverse complement strand
GAAGCTCAAGGGCTATTACGGCGATATTTCCGAGAAGCAGTTCCGCGCCACCTATGACGAAGCGGCCCGCCGCAAGGGCGACACCCCGGAGAACCTGATCGGCCTGCTCGAGTCGCGTCTCGATGCGATCGTCTACCGCGCCAAGTTCGTGCCGACCATCTTCGCCGCCCGCCAGTTCGTCAACCATGGCCATGTCAAGGTCAACGGCGTCCGCGTGAATATCGGTTCCTACCGCTGCAAGGCCGGCGACGTGATCGAGGTCAAGGACAAGTCCAAGCAGCTCGTGACCGTTCTCGAATCCGTCGGTCTCGCCGAGCGTGACGTTCCGGACTATATCGAAGCCGATCACAACAAGATGAAGGCGACCTTCACCCGTGTTCCGGGTCTCTCCGACGTTCCGTATCCGGTCGTCATGGAGCCGCATCTGGTCATCGAATTCTATTCGCGCTGATTTCCCCAGCCGGGAATATGCCGGGAAAGCCGTCCGCGAGGGCGGCTTTTTCGTATTGACGGTTTCAAGCGCCGCGCTTTCGCGATATGCGGTGCCATGATCCGCAACACCAAATCCTCCTGGGGCTTGGTCTCCATCCTCTTCCACTGGACGATGGCGGCGCTGTTTCTCGGTCAGTTCTGGCTGGGCTGGCATATGCAGGGCGTGCGCAGCCTGTTCGACCGTTACACTCTCGTCCAATGGCACAAGAGCCTCGGCTTCCTCATTCTCGGGCTCGCCGTCCTGCGCCTGATCTGGGCGGTGACGTCGCGCCGGCCGGAATTGCCCGAGGCCATGCCGGCGGGCGAGAGGGCGCTGGCACGGGGCAGCCATGTCGCTCTCTATGTCGCCCTGTTTCTCGTGCCGTCGACCGGATGGGCGGTGGTCTCGGCCTCGCCCCTGCCGATCGCGAGCCGGTTCTTCGGCCTGTTCGTCGTGCCGTCGCTACCGACCGGCGTGTCGCTGCATACCCAGCAGCTCTGGTCGAGCCTGCACGGCTTTCTCGCCTATGCGGCGATCTTTCTCGTCGGCGTACATGCGCTGGCCGCATTCCGGCATCATGTCCGCAACCGCGACGGCGTGCTCATGCGGATGATCCGGCCGCGTTGAGGGCTTTGCCTCCGGACCCCGATGCGCTATTGCCTGAACCGACACCCGAAAGCGCCGATAACATGCCGATGACGAACACCGACCACGCGCCCGAAGACGAGGGCCTCGCCTTTGCCGGCGATGCGACCATGCAGGCGCTTTTCCGCCATGCGCCGCAATCCGGCGGCTTCAACCGGCTGCGGAAGAAGCTGATCCGCCAGGCGCGGCAGGCCTTCGAGGATTTCGCCATGCTCCGGGGCCAGCGTCGCTGGCTCGTCTGCCTGTCGGGCGGCAAGGATTCCTACGGCCTGCTGGCGGTGCTCATGGAGCTTCGCTGGCGTGGATTGCTGCCGGTCGAACTCGTCGCCTGCAATCTCGATCAGGGCCAGCCGGACTTTCCCAAGCATATCCTGCCGGACTATCTCGCCTCGCTCGGCATCCGGCATCGGATCGAATATCGCGACACCTATTCGATCGTGAAGGAGAAGGTGCCGGAAGGAGCGACCTATTGTTCGCTCTGTTCGCGGCTCAGGCGCGGCAATCTCTACCGGATCGCGCGGGAGGAAGGCTGCGACGCGGTGGTGCTCGGCCATCATCGCGAGGACATTCTCGAGACTTTCTTCCTGAATCTCCTGCATGGCGGCCGGCTCGCCGCCATGCCGCCCAAGCTCCTCAACGACGAGGGCGACCTGCTGCTGCTCAGGCCGCTGGCCTATTGCGCCGAGGACGATCTCGCCCGTTTCGCTTCGGCCATGCGGTTCCCGATCATTCCCTGCGACCTCTGCGGCTCGCAGGACGGCCTGCAACGCAACGCGATGAAGCGGATGCTGGTCGATATCGAGGCGCGCATGCCGGGCCGCAAGGATGCCATGCTCCGCGCGCTGGGCCACGCCAATCCATCGCATCTTCTCGATCCGAGACTTTTCGATTTTTCGGGCCTCGCGCCCGCCGCCGTGAAGGAAGCAGCCGAATGACCAGCATCGACATCACCGCGCTCGCAGCGCTTCTCCGCGAGGCGGCGAAGGCGGAAATCATGCCGCGGTTCCGGCGGCTGGGCGCCGCGGATATCCGGATCAAGACCGAGGCGTCGGATCTGGTGACGGAGGGCGACGAGGCCGCCGAGCGCTTTATCAAGGCGCGATATGCCGATATCCTGCCCGGCGCGCTGTTCGTCGGCGAGGAATCGGTGGCGGCCGATCCCGGCCTGCTCGGGCGGCTCGCCGACGCAGATCTCGCGCTGACGGTCGATCCGATCGACGGTACGTTTAACTTCGCCTCCGGCCTGCCGCTCTTCGCGGTGATGGCGGCGGTCGTCTCGAAGGGCGAGACCGTGGCCGGCATCATCTACGATCCGGTGGGCGACGATGTCGTGCTGGCGGAAAAAGGGGCGGGGGCCTGGCAGGTCGCGCCCGATGGCGACCGGGTCCGGCTCCGGGTCAAGGCGCCGGCGAAACTGGCCGAGATGTACGGCATGGCCTCGACCGGATACCTGCCGGGCGGCGACCGCGCCACGGTGCTCGGCAACATGGCCAAGCTGCGCTTCCTGATGAACTATCGCTGCGCCGGCCACGAATACCGGACCTTCGCGGCGGGCCATGTTCATTTCCTGATGTACAACAAGCTGATGCCTTGGGACCATCTCCCGGGCGCGCTGATCTCGCAGGAGGCGGGCGCCTATGCGGCCCGGTTCGACGGCTCGCCCTACCGGCCGGACCACACCGCCGGCGGCCTCGTTCTGGCGCCCGACCGAGACAGCTGGGACGCGCTCCGGCGCGAGGTTTTCACGGTCTAGATGCCCGCTTTGGAATCGCTGGACAGGCGTCGGCGAAAAAATCACGCTTCACAAGCATTATGTTAGTGGAGCGTCCCCTATATAGGGGATTGCTGGCGGCCAACTAAATATTAACCATGAATGCCTTCTTGCGCGGGAGGCACGCATGGCCAAGTTCAAATTCCATCACAGCTACGACGCCTTTCCATTCGACGGCGATCTCATCCTCAATATCAACAGCAAGGGAACGAAGGCCGTCTGGACGGACGACATTACCGGTGCGAAAATCATTACCGAGGGACACGACCTGAAAGGCGGGGGTTCCGATCTGCTGAGTTCCGGAAAGATCGAATCGGTCACGATTATCGATGCCGAGGGCGAGAAGTATCTCAGCGTGACAGGCCTGAAGGCGAATGCCAGGACCGTCACCGACATTGTCGATTCCTACGGGGCCGAAGCCGGAATTCTCTACCTTGCGCGCAAGGCGGATCGGGTGATCGGATCGAACGAGGACGATTTTCTCGTCGGCGGCAGGCACGACGACGTGATGACGGGCAAGGCCGGATCGGACTACTTCGTCTTTTCGGCGGAAATGCAGAATGCGAAAAGCGGAAAGCACGTCGAATTCGATACGATCACGGATTTCGATACGACCGGCGCGGATCGCGATTATCTCGCCCTTCCGGAAGAGTTCGACTTCAGGGGCGTGCATAAGGGAGAGGACACTCTCCTCACTTTCAGCGACGGTTCCAAGCTTCTGCTGGAACATGTCACGAAAGCGGAGTTTCAGACATATCTGACTGAATTGGCGTCGATGCTCTAGCTAGTTCTTCTTCTGGTATTGCGGGCTGACGCCGAAGAGCCGCCCCTTCTCGGCGATCAGCACGCAGCCGATGGCCACCAGCGCGAGCAGGAAGAAGCCGGTGGCCGTGGGCACCACCGTGCCATCGAAATGCGCGCCGATCCAGGCGCCGATCGCCGCGCCTCCAACCGTTTGCAGGAAACCGAAGACCGACGACGCGGTGCCCGCGACGGCGCCCAGCGGCTCCATGGCCAGCGCCTGCGCGTTGGACCCGAGCATGCCGAAGGAAAACATGGTCAGGGAAAAGACGATCATGAAGACGATGAAAGGCAGCATGTCGGACAGCGCCAGCAGCAGCCATAGGCCGCTCAGGAGCGCGAAGGTCGCCAGCGCGCTATGGGTCACCCGCCGCATGCCGAAACGGCCGACGATCCTGGAATTGAGGAACGAGGATACGGCCATGAGGCCGGCCACGCCGGCGAAGGCGAGGGGAAACCAGGCGCCCAGGCCGTAGATGTCGACATAGATCTGCTGCGCCGTGCCGATGAAGCCGAAGAGCGCGCCCATCACGAAGATCGACGAGACACCGTAGAACAGCGCGCTGCGGTTGGAGAAGACCAGGCCGAAGCCCTCGGCGATCACCTTCGGATGCAGTGGCCGGCGATTTTCCTCGGTCAGGGATTCTTCCAGCCGGAAATAGGCCCAGATGGCGGTCAGCGTCGCCAGCCCCGCCATGAACAGGAAGATCAGCTGCCAATGGCCGGAAAACAGCAGAAGTTGGCCGATAGAGGGCGCGATGACGGGAATCGCCATGAACACCATGAAGATCAGCGACATGACCTCGGCCATGGTGCGGCCGGAGAAACGGTCGCGCACCGCCGACTGGCCGATGACGCGGGTGGAGGCCGCGCCCATGCCCTGGACGAAGCGGAAGATGAGGAGCGTGGTGAAATTGGGCGCGATCGCCGCCAGGACCGCCGCCACGATATAGACCGACAGTCCGACGATCAGCGGCGGGCGCCGGCCGAATCGATCCGAGATCGGACCGAAGAACAGCTGCGCGATGCCGAAGCCGATGAGATAGGAGGTGATGACATATTGCCGCTCGTTCTCATGGGCCACCCGCAACGCCTCGCCCATCGCCGGCAGCGCCGGCAGCATGATGTCGATCGCAAGCGCGTTGAGCGCCATCAGGCCCGCGATCAGGGCAATGAATTCCGGTCGCGAAATCTGGCGTGCGGCAGGCATCATCGGAAACACTCTGGATTGAAAACGAGGCCGGCGCAGGATCGGCGGGCCGGAGGGAAAAGAACACATGCTCTATGAATCAAGTTTGGACATGTGTCCAGCCAAGATTGGGGCACGGGGCGGATTCGGATGGACCGGGCGCGGCCGCGACAAGAGTCAGCGCTCGAAGCGGCTCGTGGCGTCGCGGTCGCGTTCGTACCGGCGTGCGACCGGAAACGGCGGCAGCCAGGATTCGCGGCGTATGGTCCAGAGCTCGTAGGTTGGAACGAACCGGTCCGGCGCATCCAGCGTGCCGAGATTGACCTCGATCTCGTCATCGGAACGGGCGAAGACGGGCGAGCCGCAGCGGGGGCAGAAATGCCGCCCCGCATAGTCGCGCGTCTCGCCCTCGACCGCCACGGCCTCCTCGGGAAAGATCGCGGAGGCATGGAACAGCGCGCCGTGATGTTTTCGGCAATCGAGACAGTGGCAAAGCCCGACCCGGTAGGGATGCCCCGATGCCGTAAGGCGGACATTGCCGCACAGGCAGCCGCCCGTGAAACGGTCCATGGATGCGTCTCCTTCGAAAGCGAGCGGCCATGTTACAACGGCCGGCGCGGGAATGGCAATCATACCCGGTGTTCCGCCGGATAAAGGCAGCGTTAGTGAAGGGGCGGTGTCGCGGTCTCGCCGGCCGGTGCCGGCATGTTGCGGAAGACCCGGCCGCGCTCTGTCCAGAACACGGCGGCCGAGGCCGCAAGCCCGCCGAGGCCAAAGGCGGCGGCCAGCGGAACGACGGTGCCGTCATAGGCCTGGCCGACGATTCCGGCGACGATATTGGCGACTGTGGATGTGGCGACGCCGATCAGCGAGGAGGCCGTGCCGGCAATATGGCCGAGCGGTTCGAGCGCGATGGCGCTGACATTGCCCTGGAGCACGCCGAAGGACATCATGCAGACCGAGAGCAGGCCGAAAGTGACGGCGAAGGGCGGATTGCCGGCGAGTGAAAGCAGGAGCAGCGTGAGACCCGACAGGGTGAAGATCGCCAGCGCGCCATGGGCCACCGGCCGCATGCCGATCCGCCGCACGAGCCGGGCGCTGAAAAGCGCCGCGATCGCCACGCCGATCGACGAGGCGCCGAAGGCATAAGGAAAGAGCGATCCGAGACCGTAGAGCTCGCCATAGATCTGCTGGACCGAGATAATGTAGCTGAAGAGCGAGATCAGCGTTAGCGTGGCGGCGAGGGCATAGCCCGCCGTCACCCGGTTCGTGACGATCTCGCCCAGGGCGCCGGCGAGGCTGCCGAAGGCCAATGACCGGCGATCCTCCGGCTTCAGCGTCTCCTTGAGCCGCGTCGTCATCCAGAACAGGATGAGGGCGCCGGCCACGGCGTTGAAGACGAAGATGCCCCGCCAGCCGGCGGCGAATTCGATCTGCTGACCGACCGTGGGCGCGATGATCGGCACCAGCATGAAGGTGGTGAAGATGAAGGTCAGCACCCGACCCATGGCCGGCCCGGAGAAACAGTCCCGGACCAGGGCGAGCGTCACGACCTGGAGTGCGGCCGAACCCACGCCCTGCACCACGCGCATGGCCAGCAGGCCGTTGAAGTTTGTGACGAACAGGGCGGCGACCGAGCCGACGAGATAGAGGGAGAGACCGAACACGATCAGCGGCTTGCGGCCGAAGCGGTCGCTGAGCGGCCCGTAGAAAAGCTGGCTGACGGCGAAGGTGATGGTGAAGACGAGGATCACCAGCTGCCGGTCGTTCTGGTTGGCGATGCCGAATGCAGCGTCGAGCGCCGGCAGCGCGGGCAGGATGATGTCGATCGACATCGCCGCGACCGCGACCAGGGCGGCGCAGAGCGCGATGAACTCGCCCATTCCGAGATTCGAGCGCGCGCGCAGCGTCCCGGCATTCGTCCGGAGGTCGGTCTGGCTCATGGAGAATTCCTCGTGAGCGGCGGAAAACACATCAAAAAATCAGGGCCGGTCGCCCGGCCCTCGAAAAGAACTGGAGATTTATCTGGCGTCAGGCGACCGCATCCCGCGTGGCGACGCCCTTTTCGGTCAGGAACTGTTGCAGCTCGCCCGACTGGAACATTTCGGTGACGATGTCGCAGCCGCCGACAAACTCGCCCTTCACGTAGAGCTGGGGAATGGTCGGCCAGCTGGAATAATCCTTGATGCCCTGGCGCAGATCGGCGTTGGCCAGTACGTCATAGCCCTTGTAGTCGACGCCGACATAGTCGAGGATCTGGACCACGCGGCCGGAGAAACCGCATTGCGGGAAATCCGGGGTGCCCTTCATGAAGAGAACCACGTCGTTGCTCTTCACTTCGTTGTCGATGAAATCACTGATGCCGCTCATTCGAAAATCCTTTCACATGCGGGGTCAAGGTCCGCAGGTTCCGATTGGCTCTAGATAGCAAGGAGACGGGGCGAATTCCAGTGCGCAAATGCGGCATGCCGATGCTTCATTGCACCGGCATGCATTTGCTGTCGCCGGTCTCGGTCACGGACTGGGTCGCCAGATCGAGCGTCTTGCGGACCGCCGTCACCGATCCGAAGCCGCTCGCCTCGTTTTCGGCGAAGGCCGGGCAGGTCTCGCGCGTCGCTCGCGCCATCCGCTGCCAGAATGTGACGACATTGTCCTTGAGCTCGTATTCGTCCGACGGCACGTCGAGCACGACCTTGCCCGAGCGCAGGTCGTAGACGACGAGATCGCCCTGCGGGCCGGTGGAGCGGTTCAGGATCAGGCTATTGCCCGCAAGTTCCGCGAACCAGAGGGGGTCGCCCGCCGCGCCGAGGACGAAATCCGCCGCCCGTTCGTCGAACGCGCAGGCGGCGGGCGGAGGCGCGCCGTTGAGCCGGGTTACGGCAAATCGGTTGCCGGCATCGTCCTCATGGGGCTGGGCGACGACAAGATAGCGATCGTTCGAATGGCATTGCGGCTCGGCCATGCCGGGTGAGGACAGCGTGACGCAGATCAGGGGCAATCCCGCCAGCATGGCGGTCATCGGGCCGGTCATGCGAAGGGCCCTAACCGCGCCGGCTCTTGGCGCGCGCGGCGCTGGTTCGGCGCCTGCTGACCTGCTTCTTGGCGGCCGTTGCTGTGGAGGAAGCGCGCATGCCGCCGCCGGCAGAGCCACCGGACACGGTTTTGGCCTTGCGCTTGCTGGTCGATGACGGGCTCGCCGATGCGGTCGAGGAGCTCTTCGCCTTGCGCTTGGTGCGCTTCGTCGTGGTCGACTTCACACCCGTCTTCTTGAGGATCTCGTTCATCGCGCTCTTGACGATGCCCGAGATCAGCGTGTCCATGACGCCAGACATTCCAAACTCCCGTCAGTCCGGCGCCGATGTCTGCAACGCCAGCGCATGCAGAGTGCCGCCCATATTGCCCTTGAGCGCCTGATAGACCATCTGATGCTGCTGGACGCGGCTCTTGCCGCGGAATTGCTCCGCCACGACCTCGGCGGCATAATGGTCGCCGTCGCCGGCGAGGTCCCGGATCACCACCTTCGCGCCCGGGATGCCTTCCCTGATCAGGTCTTCGATATCGCCCGGGTTCATCGGCATGTCGGTCTTCTCCTCATTCCGTGGGCGGCAGCTCGCCGCCCATGAAATCAGGGAACCACGATTCATGGGCCTTTTGCAATTCCCCAATCGCGACTTCCCTGGCATTGCCGAGCTTGACCGTCGCCCCGCCGGTGACGCCGATGAAGGGGGCGAAGATGCCACGCGCCTCGGCCAGCTCCTGCACTTCGTCGAGGTCGTCGCGCTCGATCGTCACGACATAGCGCCCCTGGTCTTCGCCGTAGAAGACCGGAATCGGATCGGCGCCCTCGATCTGGTTGACCTCGGCGCCGATGCCGGAAGCCATGGCCATTTCGGCGATCGCCAGCGCAAGCCCGCCCGACGAGCAGTCATGGACGGCGGTGGCGAGGCCGTCGCGGATCAGTTCGCGCACGAAGTCGCCGACCTTCTTCTCGTGCTGGAGGTTGACGAAGGGCGGCGGACCGTCGATCCGGCCGTGAATGTCGCGCATATAGACCGATTGCGCCAGATGCGTGCCCCAGCTTGCCGGCGCGCCGACGAGCAGGATCGCCTGTTCCTCCTCGGCGAAACCGATCCGCGCCATGCGTTGCCAGTCGGGGATGAGGCCGACGCCGCCGATGGTCGGGGTCGGCATGATGGCCTGGCCGTTGGTTTCGTTATAGAGCGAGACATTGCCCGAGACGATCGGGAATTCCAGCGCCGCGCAGGCCTCGCCGATACCCTTGATGGCATGGACGAGCTGGCTCATGATCTCGGGCTTCTCCGGATTGCCGAAATTGAGATTGTCCGTGGCGGCGAGCGGCAGCGCGCCGGTGGCGGTCAGGTTGCGCCAGCATTCGGCCACCGCCTGCTTGCCGCCTTCGAACGCATCGGCCTCGGCATAGCGCGGGGTGACGTCGGAGGAGAAGGCGAGCGCCTTGGTCTCGTGGCCCTCGACGCGGATCACGCCGGCATCGCCGCCCGGAAGCTGGAGCGAATTGCCCTGGATCAGCGTGTCGTATTGCTCGTAAACCCAGCGGCGCGAGGAATTGTTGGCCGATCCGATCAGCCGGACGAGCACGTCTGCGATGTCGGCCTGCGGCACGTCGTTGGCCGAGAGCGGCGCCGGCTTGACGGCCGGCGTCCAGGGCCGGTCATATTCCGGCGCCTCGTCGCCGAGTTCCTTGATCGGCAGGTTGGCGACTTCCATGCCCTGGTGGATCACCCGGAAACGCAGGTCGTCCGTCGTCTTGCCGACAATGGCGAAATCGAGTCCCCATTTTACGAAGATCGCCTTGGCCTCGTCCTCCTTTTCGGGGCGAAGCACCATCAGCATGCGTTCCTGGCTTTCGGACAGCATCATCTCATAGGCCGTCATCCGGTCCTCGCGCACCGGCACGCGGTCGAGATCGAGCTCGATGCCGAGATCGCCCTTGGCGCCCATCTCGACCGCCGAGCAGGTGAGGCCGGCCGCGCCCATGTCCTGGATCGCGATCACCGCGCCGGTCTTCATCAGTTCCAGGCAGGCTTCGAGCAGGCATTTCTCGGTGAAGGGATCGCCGACCTGCACGGTCGG
>JAGRLJ010000024.1 GCA_020441805.1 Rhizobiaceae bacterium | reverse complement strand
ATCCGCTCGGGCAGCATCGGCACGACCCGGTCGGGGAAATAGACGGAATTGCCGCGTTTCAGCGCCTCGCGGTCGAGAGCGGAGCCCGGCCGGACATACCAGGAGACGTCGGCGATGGCGACGACGACGATCATTCCGCCGGGATTGTCGGGCGCGGTGTCGGGCTCGGCATGGACCGCGTCGTCGTGGTCCTTGGCGTCGGCCGGATCGATGGTGATGAGCGGAAGCGCGCGCCAGTCCTCGCGATTCGTCATGCCGGCCGGGCCGGCGGCCTCGGCCTCGCGCAGCACATGCGGCGGGAAGATGTAGGGAATGCCGTGGGCATGGATGGCGATCATCGAGATCGCTTTCTCGGATGTCACCGAGCCGACGACGGACAGTACCCTGGCGCGCTGCAACCCGAATCGGCCCATGCGCACCGTCTCGACCTCGACGAGATCGCCGTCCCGGGCATCGCCCCGGAATTCGGCGTCGACCTCCATCTCGATACCGCGCCTGTCGATCGGCAGGATGCGGCCCTTGCCGTCCTCCATCGCGCGATAGACGCCGAGCGCCGCGGTCTTGCGCTTGTCGATGACCTTGATGATCCGGGCGGTATAGGCCGGTCCGCCGCGTTCCTTGTTGGGAAAGATCTTCGCGACGACGCGGTCGCCGATGCCTGCGACCGGCGTCTTGCCGCGGGACCGGTCGGACCCCGACGGTTGCCGGATCAGCACCGCGGGCGCCACGCCGTTCTCGTCGAGCCATTCCGCCGGCCGGCCGATGAGCTGGCCATCGACATCGCGCGTGGTGATGTCGAGCACCGTGACCGGGGGCAGGGCGCCGGGCCGGGTCAGCGACTTCCGGTTCTTTTCGAGCAGGCCGTCGTCTTCCAGCGCCCGCAGCGCGGCCTTGAGCGCGATGCGGGCATCGCCCTTGAGGCCGAAGGCCTTGGCGATCTCGCGCTTGTTGGCGCGGTCCGGGTTGTCCTGGATGAATTCGAGCAGGATTTCACGCGGCGGCACCTCGCCGTGAACGATGCCCGGCAGCTTGCCGCCGGACCTGCCGCCCTCGGCGCCGGCGGATTTCCGCGCCTGCTGCTTCCTGTCGTTCGATCTCGGAGCTCTGGCCACCTCTATCCGGCTTTCCTGGCTTTGGCGGCCGCCTTGGGCTTGGCCGCGCTCTTCGCTTTCGCGGCGGCTTTCGGCTTCGCGATCTTCTTTTCCGCGCCGTCGGCGGCGGCGGATTTCCGCGCCGGCGCCTTCTTCGCCTTGGCCGGAGACCTGGCGGCGCGCTCGGCGATCAGCGCGAGCGCCTCTTCCATCGTCACCGACTGCGGATCCTTGCCCCTGGGCAGCGTGGCGTTGACCTTGTCCCAGTTGACATAGGGGCCGTAGCGGCCGTCGCGCACGGTGACCTTGCCGCCGTCCGGATGGTCGCCGAGTTCCTTCAACGCGGCCGGAGCGGCGCGCGATCCGCGGGCGCCGGGACCCTTCGCCGCCTTGTCGGCGATGACGGCGACGGCGCGGTTGAGGCCGATCGAGAACACGTCCTCCACCGATTCGAGATTGGCATATTTGCCGTCATGCAGCAGGAAGGGGCCATAGCGGCCTATGCCGGACGAGATCATCTTGCCGGTTTCAGGATGCGGGCCGACGTCGCGCGGCAGGCTGAGCAACGCCAGCGCCTTCTCGTGGTCGATGCTGGACGGCGCCCAACCCTTGGGCAGGCTCGCGCGCTTGGCTTCCTTACCGTCGCCGCGCTGGACATAGGGTCCGAACCGGCCCGAGCGAAGCGTGATCTCCTCGCCGGTCATCGGGTCCTTGCCGAGCGCGACATTCTCGCCGATCGCCGCAGCCTCGCCATTGGCGGCCTCGGCCCCGAAAGGACGCGTATAGCGGCATTCGGGATAGTTGGAGCAGCCGATGAAGGCGCCGCTGGCGCGGCCGAGCTTGAGCGACAGGCGGCCGGTGCCGCAGGACGGGCAGGCGCGGGGGTCGCCGCCATCCTCGCGCTTGGGGAAGGCGAGCGGTGCGAGCGCCTCGTTGAGCGCATCGAGCACGTCGGAGACGCGCAGTTCCTTGGTATCTTCGATCGCCGCGAAGAACTGGTCCCAGAAATCCCGGAGCACATCCTTCCAGTTGAGGTCGCCGGCGGAGATCGAATCGAGCTTCTCCTCGAGCGAGGCGGTGAAGTCGTATTCGACGTAACGGGCGAAGAAATTCTCGAGGAAGGCGGTAACCAGCCGGCCCTTGGCATCGGGAATGAGCTTGCGCTTGTCGATGGTGACATAGCCCCGGTCGCGGAGCGTGGCGAGCGTCGAGGCATAGGTCGAGGGCCGGCCGATACCGAGCTCCTCCATCTTCTTGATAAGGCTCGCCTCGGAATAGCGCGGCGGCGGCTCGGTGAAGTGCTGGGTGGCGTTGATCTTCTCCCTGGCCAGCGCCTCATGGGTGCGGATTTCCGGGAGGCGGCCGTCCTCCTCCGCGTCGTTGTTGTCCTCCTTTTCCTCGCGCTGGTCGGTATAGGCGGCGAGGAAGCCGTCGAACTTGACGACCGAGCCGACGGCGCGGAGGCCCGCGGCGCGGGCGCCGTTGGCGGCGGAAATCTCGGCGGTGGTGCGCTCGATGTCGGCCGACGCCATCTGGCTCGCAATGGCGCGTTTCCAGATCAGGTCGTAGAGGCGAAGCTGGTCGGCATCGAGATATTGCCGGACGCTGTCGGGCGTCCGGGTGAAGTCGGTCGGCCGGATGGCCTCATGCGCTTCCTGCGCGTTCTTGGCCTTGGTCGAGTAGAAACGCGGCTTCTCGGGAAGATAGTTGTCGCCGAAGACATGGCCGATGGCGCGGCGGGCGGCATTGATCGCCTCGGGTGCGATCTGCACGCCGTCGGTTCGCATATAGGTGATGAGGCCGGTGACCTCGCCGCCGATATCGAAGCCTTCATAGAGCTTCTGGGCGACGCGCATCGTGCGCGAGGCATCGAAGCCAAGCCGCGAGGAGGCCGCCTGCTGGAGCGTGGACGTGGTGAAGGGCGGGCCGGGATTGCGCTTGACCGGCTTGGCCTCGACGCTTTCGACGCGATAGGCGGCACCTTCCAGCACCGACTTGAGATCCTGGGCATGGTCGCCATTGGCCACTGCCCTGGCCGTCAGGCGCTTGCCGTCCGCGCTGACGAGCTTCGCCTCGAAGACATCGTTGCGGGGTGTCTTCAGCAGCGCGGAGATGTTCCAGTATTCCTCGGCGACGAAGCGTTCGATTTCGTTTTCGCGAGCGCAGACGAGCCGGAGCGCCACCGATTGCACGCGGCCTGCGGAACGCGCGCCCGGCAGCTTGCGCCACAGGACCGGCGAGAGATTGAAGCCGACGAGGTAATCGAGCGCGCGGCGGGCGAGATAGGCGTCGACCAGGTCGGCGTCGATCTCGCGCGGATCGGCCATCGCATCGAGCACCGCCTTCTTGGTGATGGCATTGAAGACCACGCGCTTGACGGGCTTGTCGCCGATCGCCTTCTTGCGCCGGAGAAGGTCGAGCACATGCCAGGAGATGGCCTCGCCCTCGCGATCGGGGTCGGTCGCGAGGAAGAGCGCGTCGGATTTCTTGACCGCGTCGGCAATGTCGTTGATGCGCTTGGCCGAGGCCGAATCCACTTCCCAGGACATGGCGAAGTCATTGTCCGGCTGCACCGACCCATCCTTGGCCGGCAGGTCGCGGACATGGCCGAAGGAGGCCAGCACCTTGTAGCCCGGGCCGAGATATTTGTTGATTGTCTTCGCCTTTGCGGGCGATTCGACGACGACGACGTTCATTACTTCCTTCCGGCCGGCACGATTTCCGGCAGATCCTTACGCATGCGCGCATTGTTCCAGAGCCGTTCGCCGCATGGCAAGCCCTTTCGGTCCGGCGGCAGCGCATATAGCGTTGCGATCATCTCCATTGCAATCATGCAACACCGCCTTCGCCTCAGATCGTGACGCAGCATGCGATCCGCAAGGTCCGGATACAACGTGATGCAACTTATGAAAGAAATAATACTTATTGCAATTAAAGATATTTGCGTTAGATTTTTGCGAGTGTAAAGCGTGGATCGGGTTTTTGCTACTTTTGATTGAGATCGAGCCATGACCGGACAGAAGGACATTCCCGGCGCCTCCGCCGGACCCTCGCGGGAGAACATCGCCTATATCCGCCAGATGCTCGCGGAACTCGCGCAGGTGGCGCGGCGGGAGAAGGTGGACATGCTGACCTACCTGCTCGAAATGGCCTTCACCGAGGCGAGCGACCTGCTCGCCGCCCGGTCAGAAGCCGGCAAGGTTGAGGGAAATCAGTCCGCCCGCATGGCGGTGAAGCCGTCCGGCAAGATCTAGCTCCAGAAGGACGAGATAGACCGACTGCGCCGGCAGGCCGGTATGGCGGATCAGTTCGTCGATCTCGATCGGCGTCGGACCGAGCGCGGTGACGATCGCATCCCGGTCGTTCTCGCTCGGGGGCAGGGCCATCGCGCGCTCGTCCTCGAAGATGGGCTCGCTGATCTGCCGGGGCGAGAACAGGTCGATGCGGGTGAGGGGTGCCAGCGCCTCGATGACATCGGCGCCCGCCGTGATCAGCGTCGCGCCGTCGCGGATCAGCCCGTTGGCGCCCTTGGATCGCGGATCGAGCGGCGAACCGGGCACGGCGAAGACCAGCCGGCCGAAATTCGCCGCATAGCGCGCCGTGATCAGCGATCCGGAACGGGCTGCCGCCTCGATCACCACGAGGCCGAGGCCGGTGCCGGCGATCAGACGGTTTCGGCGCGGAAAGTCGCGGGCGCGGGGTTCCCAGCCGAAGGGCATTTCGGAGAGCAGCAGACCGCCCGCGCCGAGAAGCTCTTCCCCGAGCCGCTCGTTTTCCGGCGGGTAGGGCTTGTCGAGCCCGCCGGCGAGCACGGCGACGGTGCCGGTATCGAGGCTTGCGCGATGAGCGGCGGTGTCGATGCCGCGGGCGAAGCCGGATACGACCGTATATCCGGCTCGGCCGACATCGCGGGCGACCATCGCGGCGAATTTGGCGCCGGAGGCCGAACAGTTGCGCGCCCCGACGATGCCGACGGCATGCTGGTGCAGGGCCATGGTCCTGCCCTTGACCGCGATCATCGGCGGCGCGCCCTCGATCTGCCGCAGCGCCGCCGGGTAGTCCGGCTCGCCGATGCCGACGAAACGCGCGCCGAATCGGCCGGCGAACTCGATCTCGACCAGTGCGTCCTCACGGCTTGCGACACGGATCGGCCGGGTGGAGCCGCCACGCCGCGACAGCTCCGGCAGCGCCTCCAGCGCCGTTTCCGCCGAACCGAAATGATTGATGAGATCACAAAAAGTGGCGGGTCCGACATTGTCGGACCGGATCAGGCGGAGCCAGGCGAGCCGCTGACGGTCGGTGAGCGCTATGCCTTTCGAACCCGCGCCCGTCTCCAATGGCCTATCCCTTGCTGCCGATCCTGCTTTCGGTGCCGGCCATCAGCCGGCCGATATTCGCTCGGTGCTTGATCCAGGCGATGACGGTCATCACCACGGCGAGGCCTGCGATCCTGGCGTCGCCGACAAGAAATTCGACGACCGGAACCACCAGCGTTGCAACCAGAGCGGACAAGGAAGAGTAGCGCGTGACGACCGCCGTTGCAATCCAGACGAGGAGGAAGAGCAGTCCCATCCGCCAGTCGAGCCCGAACAGCACGCCGATATAGGTCGCCACACCCTTGCCGCCCCTGAAGCCGAGCCAGACCGGGAAGATATGGCCGAGGAAGGCGGCGAGGCCCGCGATGACGCCGCCCTCGACGCCGAGGAAATGCGCGCCGAGCAGGGCGGGAACCGTTCCCTTGAGCGCGTCGAGCAGCAGCGTTGCGGCGGCCAGCCCCTTGTTGCCGGTGCGGAGCACGTTGGTGGCGCCGATATTGCCCGAACCGATCGAACGGACATCGCCGAGCCCGGCCATCCGCGTGAGAATCAGGCCGAAAGGCACGGAGCCGGAGAGATAGCCGAGAATGGCGGCGATGACGGCGGGAAAGGCCGCGATGTTCCAGGTGGTCAGTGAGTCCATGGGTGCCCTCCGGTCTATAAGGAAAACACAGATTCGCCGCCGACGTAAGTCGCAACCGCCCGGCCGGAGAAGCGGGCATCCTCGAAGGGCGTGTTCTTCGAGCGCGAGACGAGCTGGTCTTTCGCGCAGATCCAGGGTTCGTTGAGGTCGATCAGCGTGATGTCGGCCGGTGCGCCGGGCTTCAGCGTACCGCCCGGCAGGCCGAAGATGCGCGCGGGCGCGGTCGACATGGCATCGATCAGCCGCATCAGCGGCACGGAGCCGTCGTGATGAAGCCGGAGCGCGGCGGCCAGCATGGTTTCGAGCCCGGCCGCGCCGTCCGCCGACTCGCCGAAGGGCAGGCGTTTGGTATCGACATCCTGCGGATCGTGCGAGGAGACGATGATCTCGATCTCGCCTCTGGCGAGCGCATCGACCATGGCGAGCCGGTCGCCCTCCGCCCGGAGCGGGGGATAGAGCTTGAAGAAGGTGCGGTATTCGCCGATGTCGTTTTCGTTGAGCGCGAGGTTGTTGATGGAAATGCCTGATGTCACCCGGGCGCCGCGCGACCTTGCCGTGTTGAGGGCTTCGACCGAGGCGGGCACGGATATCTGGGCGGCGTGATAGCGTCCCCCGGTCAGGGCGGCGATGCGCAGATCGCGTTCGAGCGGGATGATTTCGGTCTCGCGCGGTATGCCCGAGAGGCCGAGCCAGGACGCCAGCAGGCCTTCGTTCATGACGCCGCCGGCGCCGAGATGCTCATCGCGCGTTTCGAGGCTGATCACGGCATCGAAATCGCGGGCATAGGTCAAGGCCCGGCGCAGGACCTGCGCATTGTGCAGGGGATGCCGGCCATTGGTGAAGGCGACGGCGCCGGCCTCCTTGAGCAGGCCGATCTCGGTCATTTCGTCGCCCGTCAACCCCTTCGTCAGCGCCGCGGCGGGATGGACGCGAACCGGGCAGGCGTCACGAGCCGTCTTCCGGACGAATTCGACAAGCGCGATATCGTCGATCACGGGATCGGTGTCCGGCATCATCACGAAGGCGCTCACGCCGCCCGCCGCCGCCGCTTTGCCGGCGGAGGCGATGGTCTCGCGGTGCTCGCCGCCCGGCTCGCCGGTAAAGACGCGGGCATCGACCAGGCCCGGAACGGCAACGAGATTGCGGCAGTCGCGCACGATCGCTGCCTCCGGGACGCCCTGGTTCAGGGCATCCCGGCCGGCCGCGAGGACCTTGCCGGCGCGGATGACGATGGTGCCGACCTCGTCGAGGTCGCGCGACGGGTCGATGATGCGCGCATTCTGGAGAACGGTCGTGGTCATGCGCGTTCCCCCATATTCTGGCCGAGAAGCAGTGCTTCCATCACCGCCATGCGCACCGCCACCCCCATCTCGACCTGCTCGCCGATGACGCTCTGGGGTCCGTCGGCGATTTCGGAGGCGATCTCGACGCCGCGATTCATGGGGCCGGGATGCATGACCAGCGCATCATCCTTCGCCGCCTTCAGTTTCTCCGCGTCGAGTCCGTAGAAGCGGAAATATTCCCGGACCGAGGGCACGAAGGCGCCGGACATGCGCTCGCGTTGCAGGCGCAGCATCATCACCACATCGGCATCCTTCAGGCCCTCCTTCATGTCGTGATGGACCTCGCAGCCCATCTCGGCGATCCCGGCGGGAAGCAGCGTCGACGGCGCCACGACACGGACGCGGGCGCCCATCGCATTGAGCAGCAGGATATTGGATCGGGCGACGCGCGAATGGAGCACGTCGCCGCAGATCGCGACGATGATGCGCGAAAGCCTGCCCCGGGCGCGGCGGATGGTGAGCGCGTCGAGCAGCGCCTGGGTCGGATGCTCGTGCTGGCCGTCGCCGGCATTGACGACCGAGCAGGAAACCTTCTGCGACAGCAGCGCCGCCGCGCCCGCTGCGGAATGGCGGATCACCAGCACGTCGGGCCGCATGGCGTTCAGCGTCATCGCGGTGTCGATCAGGGTTTCGCCCTTCTTCACCGAGGAGTTGCCGACCGACATATTCATGACGTCGGCGCCAAGCCGCTTGCCCGCGAGCTCGAAGGAGGACTGGGTGCGGGTCGAGGCCTCGAAGAAGAGATTGATCTGGGTGAGGCCCCTGAGCGTCGAGGTCTTTTTCTCCCGCTGGCGGGAAATCTTCACCGCTTCGTCGGCCCGGTCGAGCAGATAGACGATATCCTGTTCCGTCAGCCCCTTGATGCCGAGCAGGTGGCGGTGCGGAAAAAAGACCATTGGGCGCCCTTCCTGATATTTCCTGGCTCTATAAGGCGGGTCCGGGAGAGGGGCAAGGCCGGTGTTGGACGTTGGGGCCCGCGATCCCCAGCGGACTTGAAGACAAGGACGGAAACGCTTATTGTTCCGGAGTGGGAGATGAGCTTTCGCCCATCTCCCTGTGTTTACATGAGGAAAGAGATCCGGATCGTCAGTGACCAGCTCGTCCGGGTCTTTTTCCAGGTAAACGTGACAGCAAATGGTTTTCTAACCATAGCAATCACCTCCGTTGATCAGCGAGGCTGTCGCCGCAGCCGGGGGAGCCCGTCTTCCCCGGCGGCGCCAGCTGGCAGGGCGCGTCTGCTTTCGCCGATATTTCAATCCTAGACTGCAGCAACGTGCGAATGCAAGGATGCCGGCCCAAGTGCGCCATGGACAAGGTCTGATTTTTCAACGCATAGTGCGGTGATGGGATTGGGCGGGCCTATGCCATCCGGGGACGAATCCGCCTATATGGCCTTCATGGACAGAATTTCGCACGCCGACCTCACGCCCGAGGAACTCAACCAGCCGGAGCCCTGGACCGGGGTCAATGCCTATCGGTCCGATCCGCTTCTCGTCGATATTTCCTCGGCCATGCCGCGCGCCCTGCGTGAGGAATTCGACATGATCGGCCGCTATGCGACCGCCCATGAGGCGCAGGAGCTTGCGCGGATGGCGAATGCCAGCCCGCCCGAGTTGCGCACGCATGGTCCCCGCGGCGAACGCCTCGATGTCGTCGATTTCCACCCGGCCTGGCATGCATTGATGCGGCGCTCGGTCGCGAGCGGGCTTTCGTCCTCGATCTGGGAGGGCAGGGAGGACGAGAAGGGCATCGCCCATCAGGCCCGCGCCGTTCGCTTCTATCTCACCGCGCAGCTCGAATGCGGCCATCTTTGCCCCTTGACGATGACCTCCGCGTCGGTGGCGGCATTGAGATCCAGTCCCGCGATCCTCAAATCCTGGTTGCCCCGGATCATCGCCCGGCGATACGATTCGTCCAACAAGGCCGCGCAGGACAAGACCGGCGTGACCATCGGCATGGGCATGACGGAAAAGCAGGGCGGCACCGATGTCCGCGCCAACCGCTCGGTGGCCGAGAAGGTCAGCGACGGCATCTACCGGTTGCACGGCCATAAATGGTTCATGTCGGCGCCGATGAGCGACGCCTTCGTCATGCTGGCGCAGACCGAGCAGGGCATGGGCTGCTTTCTCGTGCCGCGCCTCCTGGAGGACGGCAGCCGCAACGGCCTGCGCCTCCAGCGATTGAAGGACAAGATCGGCAACCGCTCGAATGCATCGAGCGAGGTCGAGTTCTCCGATACTTACGGCTTCCTGCTCGGGGATGCGGAGAACGGCATCCGCACCATTCTCGACATGGTGACGTTGACGCGGCTCGACTGCGCGCTTGCCTCCGCCGGCATCATGCGGGCGGCGCTGGCGGAAGCGGTGCATCATATACGTGGGCGGTCGGTGTTCGGAAAGGATCTCATCGATCAGCCGCTGATGATCCGCGTCGTCGCGGATATGGCGCTCGACGTGGCGGCGGCGGGCGCGCTGGTGTTCCGGCTCGCCGGTGCCTTCGACAATGCCGCGGCGAACGAGGACGACGAGGCCTACCGGCGCATCATGACCCCGGTGGTCAAATACTGGGTCTGCAAGCTCGCGCCGTCGCTGATCTACGAGGCGATGGAATGCCTCGGAGGGTCGGGCTATGTCGAGGAGCGGCCCATGGCGCGGCACTTTCGCGAGGCGCCCGTCAATGCGATCTGGGAAGGATCCGGCAATGTCATGGCGCTCGACCTTCTTCGCGTGCTCTCCCGGCACCGCGACAGGTTCGACCGCCTGTTCTCCACCATCGAGCGCGATCTCGGGCCGTCGGGCGGCAAGACCGTGGATGTGCTCCGCGCCGCCGCCGCGGTCTGCGAGCGCGACGAGGGAGCGTCGCGCTTCTTCATCGAGCAGCTCGCGCTGGCCGGCGGGGCCGCCGAACTGACGCGGCTGGGTGCGGGCCGCGTGGCCGATGCCTTCCTCGAAAGCCGGCTCGCCGGCGGCTGGCGCTCGACCTACGGCATGCTCGATTCGCGCTTCGACGCGCGCTTCATCATCGATCTTCTCTATCCCGCCTCCGGACATTGAGCCACCTGCGGAAGTCGCTCGGCATCGTGCCGAGACGGGGAAAGTCGGAAGACGATTCGAACCATTGCCGCCGTCCGGCGGGGAAATTAGTTTGCGCGCCGAATCTCCCGGAGGGACGGATGATGGAAGACATGGTGGCGACGGATGCGCCGGCGCGCGATCGTTCGGCGACGTCGGCGCGGATACTGAGGGCTGCGACCGAACTGTTGGCGGATGGCGGCTTCCAGAATTTCGGGGTCAATGCGGTCGCCCGCAGGGCGGGTTGCGACAAGCAGCTTATCTACCGGTATTATGGCGGTATGGACGGGCTGGTCGATGCGATCGGCGCCGAGCTTACTCGCTGGATCGAGGACAAGATGCCGGTCGGCGGCCATAGCGGTTTCCTGCTGACCTATGGCGACCTCGTCGAGCACATGATGATGCTGTTCATTCGGGTGCTGCGCGGCGATCCCCTGATGCAGCGCATCATCGCCTGGGAAATGTCCGACGATACGCCGCAGGTCCGCCGCCTCTCGGAAGCGCGGTCCCGGGCGCTCGCGCTCTGGATCGAGAAGGTGAAGGGCGTCATGCCGCCGCCGAAGGGTATCGATCATTTGGCGCTCAACGCCATGCTGCTCGCGGCCGTGCAGCATGTCGTGCTCGCGGGCGCCATCGCGCAGCGCTTCGCGGGCCTGTCGCTTGCAAGCGACAAGGACTGGGATCGTGTGGCGCAGGCGGTGAAGCGGCTCGTTCGCGGCGTCTACCCCTGAAGAGGCGGTCCCCGGGGACGTCGGCGTCATCCTGTCCGCTCCCGCGGAAATTAACCTTAATAAATGGTTTACGTTGCGCCCCCGACGGTTAATTGGGAGAGTCGCCCCGTCCGGTTCGATGGGGTGATGCGTTGGGAATCGCACGTGGAAGAAAGGCTGCCGTCATGGTCGCGGGGCTCGGCGTCGCCGTCGCCTTCGTGGCGCGCGACCTTGCCTTTCCGCTGTTCGTGATCTCGGCATTCGGCCTGTTCGACCGGCTCGTCGGCGAACCGCTCATGCGGTCGCGACCGGCGCGATAGAACAACGGCGCCGGAAAGGCGTCGCGGTCGGGACGAGGATGCGCGAATGCGATGGATCTTGATATTCTGGGCCTTGCCGATCACCATTCTCGGCACGTGGTACGGCCTGTCCTATAACGATATCAATTTCGGCTATCTCATACTCAGCCGGCAGATGAACGAATTCGTCTTCCAGCTTTACGGACAGATTCTCGGCATTCCCGCCGAAGACATTCCGGGGCTGGTGCTGCGGGCGATCGTCGTCGACACGGTGCTGCTCTTCGGCGTCATCGCCTTCCGCCGGCGCCGGCAGATCGCCGACTGGTGGCGGCGCCGTCAGGTCTCCGACGAGGCATCCCTGGCGAGGGACGACAGCCTGTCGAGCGCGCCCTGAAGGATGAAGCTCGCGGCGGCGGAATCGATCCGCTCGCTCCGCTTCCTGCGCGATACGTCCATCTCGATCAACGCGCGCTCCGCGGCCACCGTCGATAGCCGCTCGTCCCAGAAGGCGAAGGGGATCGGCGTCTTCTGCTCCATGTTGCGGACGAAGGCGCGTGTCGCCTGCGCGCGCGGCCCCTGGCTGCCGTCCATGTTGATCGGCAGACCGATGATGAAGGCCTCGACCTCTTCCCGTGCCGCGAAGGCAAGCAGGATGTCGGCGTCGAGGGAGAATTTCTTGCGATTGATCACGGGGCGCGGCGTGGCGAGGCGCCGGCCCTTGTCCGACAGCGAGAGGCCGATCGTGGTCGTGCCGAGATCGAGACCGGCGACGATGTCTCCGGGCGCGAGCCGCGCCGCGAGGTCTTCCATGGAAAGAATTGTCATGGCCTTCTCTTAATCCGCGTGAATTGCGATTGCCAGACCGGGAGGCTACATGAAGCGCTCTCGCCACGGCAGCGGGATTTGGCTATCACATGGAAACAGGACAAGGGAGACCGCCATGAAGATCCGCTGGCTCGGCCATGCCGCATTCCGCATCGAAACCGCCAGGAGCACGATTCTGATCGATCCGTTCCTGACGCACAATCCCGCCTTCCAGGGACAGGATATCAAGGAGGTGACCAGGGGCGTGACCCATGTCCTTCTGACCCATGGCCATATGGACCATGTCGGCGACACGATCGCGCTTGCCGGCGAATGCGATGCCGAGGTGCTCGCCAATGCGGACCTCGGCGACTGGCTGCAATTCCGCGGCGTCAAGAAGGTCAATCCGGGCAATACCGGCGGCACCGTGCATTTCGACGGTTTCTCGGTGACCTTCACCAATGCGCTTCATTCCTCCGCCCATGTCACCGAGGACGGGGTGAGCCATGCGCTCGGCAACGCCAACGGGCTGATGCTGCATTTCGATGACGAGCCGTCGCTGCTCCATATGGGCGATACCGATATTTTCGGCGACATGGCGCTGATCCATGAGCTCCACCAGCCCGATATCGGAATCGTTCCGATCGGCGATCGCTTCACCATGGGCGGCGCCGTCGCGGCGCTCGCCTGCCAGCGCTATTTCGATTTCAAGGTCGCCATCCCCTGCCACTATCGGACCTTCGGCCTCCTCGACCAGACGGCGGACAAATTCGTCGCAGGAATGGAAGGCACGAAGACCCGTGTGGAGGTGCCGGATGTCGGAGGCATCGTGACCCCGTGAGGCCGGCGGAACCCTCAAAAAGCCGTTGCACGCCATAGCGTGCGCCTTTATAGCGAGCGATGAAACCCAGACTGGAGATTGCATGTCCGTAGATGTTGCGACAGTGAAGCGCGTGGCCCGGCTGGCCCGCCTCGCGGTGACCGAGGACGAGGCTGTGCGGATGACCGGCGAGCTCAACGGTATCCTCGGCTTCGTCGAGCAATTGTCGGAAGTCGACGTCGCCGGCGTCGAGCCGATGACATCCGTCATTCCGATGGCGATGAAGATGCGCAAGGACGAAGTGACGGACGGCGATATCGCCGACCGCATCGTTTCCAATGCCCCCATGACCGAACAGAACTTTTTCGAGGTGCCAAAGGTCGTCGAGTGAGAGGCGGCAGCGACAGGAGGGAGTGGACAATGGCCATAACGATCGCAATCGAAAATCCGTTGCAGGACGATGTGCGCGGGCTCGTGGCGGAACTCAACGCCCATCTCCTGAAGCTGTCGCCGCCTGAGCACTGCTACCATCTCACCGTCGAGCAGATGGCGGCTCCCGGCGTCACCGTCTGGGTGGCGCGCGACGGCGGCGAGGCGATCGGTTGCGGGGCGCTCAAGCGCCATTCCAAGAGGATTGCCGAGGTCAAGCGCATGTTCACCCGGGAAAGCCATCGCGGCCAGGGCATCGGCCGGCGCCTGCTCGGCGAGATCCTCAACGCCGCGATCGGGGAGGGCATCGAGGAACTGGTGCTCGAAACCGGCGACCGCCATCATGCCGCCTGGGCGATTTATGAGAAGGCGGGCTTCATGCGTTGCGGCCCCGTCCTGGACTATCCCGATTCCGAATATTCAGTTTTCTATCACAAGCAGCTTGCTGCCTGATCCCGAAGTGAAGCCCGATGAGTGAACTGACCCGCCTGACGATCGCCGAAGCCCGCAAGAAACTCCTCGCAAGGGAGATTTCGGCGGTGGAGCTGACCGATGCCTATCTCGGGGCGATCGATGCCGCAAACCCGCTGTTCAACGCCTATGTGACCGTGACCCACGACATGGCGCGCGAACAGGCCAGGGCCTCCGACCAGCGCATCGCGGCCGGCAATGCGGGGGCGCTGGAGGGGATTCCGCTCGGCATCAAGGATCTGTTCGGCACGAAGGGCGTTCACACCCAGGCCTGTAGCCATATCCTCGACAATTTCAGGCCGGAATATGAATCGACGGTGACGTCGAATCTCTTCGCGGATGGCGCGGTCATGCTCGGCAAGCTCAACATGGACGAGGTCGCCATGGGCTCCTCCAACGAGACCTC
>JAGRLJ010000003.1:34759-35168 GCA_020441805.1 Rhizobiaceae bacterium | reverse complement strand
GAAGAGGTGATCCGCTATGTGCAGGGCAAATATGGCCGCGAGCAGGTGGCGCAGATCATCACCTTCGGTTCGCTCCAGGCGCGCGCGGCGCTGCGCGATGTCGGCCGCGTGCTCGAAATGCCCTATGGCCAGGTCGACCGCATCTGCAAGCTGGTGCCGAACAACCCGGCCAATCCGACGCCGCTCTCGAAGGCGATCCAGGAGGAGCCGCGGTTGCAGGAGGAGGCCGAGAAGGAACCGGTCGTCGCCCGCCTGCTCGATATCGCCCAGAAGATCGAGGGTCTCTATCGCCACGCCTCGACGCATGCCGCCGGCATCGTCATCGGCGACAGGCCGCTCGCCGAGCTCGTGCCCCTCTACCGCGATCCGCGCTCCGACATGCCCGTCACCCAGTTCAACATGAAATGGG
>JAGRLJ010000003.1:11107-34740 GCA_020441805.1 Rhizobiaceae bacterium | reverse complement strand
TTCGACTTCCTCGGCCTGAAGACGCTGACGGTGCTGAAGGTCGCGGCGGATTTCGTCCGACGGCGCGGCATCGAGATCGATTTCTCGGCGCTGCCGCTCGAGGACGCCAGGAGCTACGAGATCATGGCGCGGGGCGAGACGGTCGGCATCTTCCAGGTGGAAAGCGCGGGCATGCGCAAGGCGCTGCTCGGCATGAAGCCGGACTGCATCGAGGATGTCATCGCGCTGGTCGCGCTCTATCGGCCGGGACCGATGGAGAATATCCCGCTCTACAATGCCCGCAAGCATGGCGAGGAGGAGATCGAGTCGATCCATCCGATGATCGACCATCTGCTCAAGGAGACGCAGGGCGTCATCGTCTACCAGGAACAGGTCATGCAGATCGCCCAGGTGCTCTCGGGCTATTCGCTGGGCGAAGCCGACCTGCTCCGCCGCGCCATGGGCAAGAAGATCAAGGAGGAGATGGACAAGCAGCGCGCGCGCTTCGTCGATGGCGCCATCGCCAACGGCGTCTCCAAGGCCCAGGCCGACATCATCTTCGACCTGCTCGCCAAATTCGCCAATTACGGCTTCAACAAGTCGCATGCCGCGGCTTACGCCGTCGTCTCCTTCCAGACCGCCTATATGAAGGCGCATCATCCGGTCGAGTTCCTCGCTGCCTCGATGACGCTCGACATGGCCAACACCGAGAAGGTCAACGATTTCCGTCAGGATGCCATGCGGCTCGGCATCAAGGTCGTGGCGCCCTCGGTTCAGACCTCCTATCGCGCCTTCGAGGTCGGCGAGAACTGCATCTATTTCTCGCTCGCCGCCATCAAGGGCGTGGGCGAGGCGGTGGTCGACCACATCGTCGAGGTGCGCGGCGACCGACTCTTCGAGAGCATCGAGGATTTCTGCCTTCGCACCGATCCGAAATTCGTCAACCGCCGCGTCTGGGAAAGCCTGATCTCCGCCGGCGCCTTCGACTGCTTCGGCATCGACCGCGCCGTGCTTTCCGGCGGCATCGACCGGCTGCTCGCCTATTCGCAGCGCGCCGTTTCCGACAAGGCGAGCGGGCAGGGCGACATTTTCGGCACGATGAGCGCGGGCCCCGAGCGGATCGTCTTCCCTTCCGTTCCGTCCTGGCTGCCGTCGGAAAAGCTGATGCGGGAATTCCAGGCGCTCGGCTTCTATCTCACGGCGCATCCGCTCGACAGCTATGCCAGGACGCTCGAAAAGATCCGCGTCCAGACCTTCGCCAATTTCGCCAATGCCGTGAAGCAGGGCAAGGCGCCAGGGCGGCTCGCGGGCACCGTCACCTCCAGGCAGGAGCGCAAGACCCGCACCGGCAACAAGATGGGCATCGTCACCTTCTCGGATTCGTCCGGCCAGTTCGAGGCGGTGATGTTCTCCGAAACGCTCGCGCAATATCGCGACATGCTGGAAACCGGAAAGAGCTTCATCATCGGCGTCGAGGCCGAGGAGCGGCCGGAAGGGATTAGCCTCCGGATCAACAGCCTCCAGTCGCTGGAGGAAAAGTCGGTTCAGATGCAGAAGGCGATGCGCATCTTCCTGCGCGATTGCGCGCCGCTCCGTAGCGTCTCGACCCATCTGGCGCAGAAGGGCGAGGGGCTCGTCTCCTTCATCCTGATCAAGGAGGACGGGCGCCGGGAGATCGAGGTCGAGCTGCCGGAGAAATACCGTATCTCGCCCGAGGTCGCCGCCGCGCTCCGGGCGAGCCCCGGCGTGGTGGACGTGGAATTGGTGTGACGCGGGCTCCATGGGCGCGGCATGACACTCCTCCTCCCGGCGGGGCGGAGAGGTATGCCTCACCCCTCCGTCTTCGGCAGGGCCTTCGTGATGGTGATGAAGTCGGTGCCCTGGCCGGTTTCGCTTTCCGTACCGGTGTCGGTGATGGTCAGCGACGAGCCGGCGCCCAGCATGGTTTCGAGCCTTGCGCGGATCTCGGCGGGGATCGCGACCCGCTTGAAGGCGGCTTCGGCCGCGTCCGGCGCCGTCGCGTCGGCCGGCACCGTGATGCCGAGGCGTTTCATCGTCTTTGCCGGAATATGGTTGTCGAGCGTGGCGACGAACCACTCGGCCCTGTTCTGCGCCGGGTTGACGCGGTTGGCGGTGAAGAAATGCGTGCCGAGCGCGACCTGCGGGTCGGCGATATCGACCGCCACGCCGAAGATCGGCTTGAAATTCCGGCGCACCGAAAGCCAGCCGGTCAGCGGCTTCCTGTTCATCACCTTGTGGATCGAGACGAGGAAGGCCTCGTCCATCACGCCGGTCGGCTTCTGGCCGTGGATTTCCTGGTAGGCCTTGATCGCATCGCGGCTCCTGGTGCCGATGGCGCCGTCGATCGGGCCGTCATAATAGCCGAGCCGGGCCAGCATCGCCTGGGCGTCGGCCATCTTCTGGCGCTCGGTGGCGCGCGAGATCAGGATCTTGACCGCGGGCTCGGGCTTCGGCATTTCCGCAACCGCCTCGGCGCCGATCTTCGGCAGGGTCTCGGTCATCGCCACCTCGACGGCCTTGTCGCCGATCACTGTCGGCCGCAACTGGGCGTCGCTCAGAAGTTCGCCCTCGGGCTTGGGAAAGCGCGGCATGAAGAGATTGGCGCCGACGACGGCGCGAGGTGCGATCTCGCGATCGGAAATCACCACATGGAAGCCGCGCTTGGTCATGCCGAAAAGCTCGATGGCGAAGGCGCGCGGCATGCGCACGCATCCATGTGAGGCCGGATAATTCGGCACATGCCTGGATTCGTGCAGCGCCACGCCCGACCAGGTGATGCGCTGCATGAAGGGCATCGGCGCATCGTCATAGAGGTTGGAATGGTGCATCTTCTTCTTCTCGATGATCGAGAAGATACCCGACGGCGTCGTATGGCCGCGCTTGCCGGTCGAGACTTTCGAGGTCGTCACCACCTGGTCGCCGTCATAGACGACGAGGCTCTGCTTGTCCTTCGAAACGAAGATCTGGAGCGGTGCCCTGTCCCCCGCGGCCGCCATCGTGCCGAAAAGGGTCGTCGCGGTCAGCGCCAAGGAAAATGCGATACGGCCGAGCATGATCATGTCCCCACGCAATACTTTGTGCCCAAAGATTAGAATTCTAGATTTAATGAATCTTTGCAATGGCGTAAGTTACCGCGGGAACACGATGCTACCTGTTCTCACGGTTAATTGATCGTGAATAGGGATGGGCGTGAACGGGCGCGGACATGCCGCCGGGCCCTCAGGCGTGCCCGCGCTTGCCCTTGCCGAAGGTGTAGCCGGTCTCGATGCTCTTGCTGCCGAATTTGTCCCGGAGCCTGTCCATGGCGGCTTCCGCCTTGGCGCGCCGGCCGGCGCCCTGGTCGATGAGGTCCGGCGGGTCGGCGACCGCGGCATCGCCGAGATCGCTGACGCCGATGCCGAGCAGCCGGTATTTCGTACCGTCGAGCTCGCGTTCGAGCAGCGACAGCCCCTCCCGGAAAATGCGGTCGGCAAGCTGGGTATGGGCGTCGAGCCGGCGATTGCGCGTACGGATCCTGAAATCCTGCGTCTTGAGCTTCAGCACGACGGTATGGCCGGCAAGCGCCGCCTTCTTCAACCGCCGCGACACCTGTTCGGAAAGCGCCCTCAGCACCGGCACCAGGTCCTCCGCCCGCGCATAGTCCTCGAAGAAGGTGGTTTCGGCGGAGACGGTCTTGGCTTCGTCGTTGAGATGCACCTTGCGGTCGTCCTGGCCGCGCGCGAGGTTGAAGAGCCGGCGGCCCATGACGCCGTAGCGTTTCATCAGCACGGCTTCCTCCATCTGCTGCAACTGGCCGATCGCGGTGATGCCGTCGGCCGCGAGCGTGGCGGCGAAGGCCCTGCCGACGCCCCAGATCAGCGTGACCGGCTTTTCACGGAGGAATTCCACCGCCTCCGCCTCGCCGATCACCGAGAAGCCGCGCGGCTTGTCGAGGTCCGAGGCCACCTTGGCGAGGAACTTGCAATAGGAGAGGCCGACCGAGACGGTGATGCCGATCTCCCGATGCACCCGCGAGGCGAATTTCGCCAGTGTGCGCGCCGGCGCGTCGTGATGCAGGCGCTCGGTGCCGGCCAGATCGAGAAAGGCCTCGTCGATCGACAAAGGCTGCACCAGCGGCGTGAGGTCCTGCATCATCCTGCGGACCTCGCGGCCCACACGGGCATATTTCTCCATGTCGGGCTTGACGACCACCGCCTCGGGGCAGGCTTCGAGCGCCTTGAACATCGGCATGGCGCTTTTCACGCCATGGATGCGGGCGATGTAGCAGGCGGTCGAGACCACGCCGCGCTTGCCGCCGCCGACGATCACCGGCCTGTCGGCAAGCTCGGGATTGTCGCGCTTCTCGATGGCCGCGTAAAAGGCGTCGCAATCGATATGGGCGATGGTCAGCCGGTCGAGCTCCGGATGCCGCAGCAGCCGGGGCGAGCCGCAGGCGCGGCATCGGCGCGGGCCGTCCACGGCCGGTTTCAGGCAGTCGCGGCAGAAGCCGGATATGGTTTGCGGGATGCCCATCGCGCGCCGGAGAGGAGGTTAACGCCCGACAATACGATGCCTGCGATGCCGGCTCAAGCGGAGACGCCGCGCGCTGCTGACAATTGCGGTCGGCAGCGGGCTTCGCCCGGCCGCGTTCCGTCACGCGCGCATCAGCCCCAGATGCTCCCGGATCAGCCGTTCCGCATGGGACCAGTCGTCGGCGATCACGACATCGTCGTCGAGGGCGGGCGCCAGGGCGCGGAAGGTCCGGTTCGCCATCAGGTGCATGAGGATGCAACCCGGCGCATGGCTGCGCACCGAGTGGTGATTATGGGCGATATCGTCGACGAACACGGCGGGCACGTCGCGCCCGCCGATAAGGCCGGCGACCACCGGTCCCTTCGGCTCCTCCGTGGCGATCATCGGGAAATCCAGCCGGTGCCGGTCGAGCAGCGCCCGCCTGATATCGTGATGCCGAGGCGGCATGGCTGTGAGGAAGACGATGTCCGCATCGCGTGAGAGGCTGTCGAGTGCACGGTCGACGCCCCGCGCCAGGGTCTGCCACCGGTCCTGGCTGGCGAAGAATTCTTCCTGCATCCGTTCCACCATGTCATCCGCAGCGGCGATGTCGCCGGACAGGCTGCGGATATTGCCATGGAGGCGGAAGCTGTCGGGATGCAGGCGATGGCCGACGGAGTTCAGGTAGTGGTCGAACGGATCGAGGAATTCGAGCACGACTTCGTCCACGTCGCAGACGACGAGCGGCCGGCGCGATGCCGACAGGCGTTCGAGGATGGGGTCGATCACGGCCAGTTCTCGCTTTCCGGCCCGGCGAGCCGATGATGGCAGGCGGAGACGCGGTCCGCCTTCACGTCGTTTTCCGCGCAGAAGGCCATCAGCGTCGGCTCATGCGCCATCACGAAGCCGGTGAGGCCGGCCAGGAAGCCCGGCTCGGCGGCGGCCCTGCGGATCGAGCCGGCCTCGATGCCCGTCAGCGCCAGGAAGCGGCCGAGAAGCTCCGGCTGGCCGGTGAGCCAGCCGAGAATCCGGATCGCCATCGCCTCCGCTTCCTCGCCGCCGGGAGCGGCGGTTTTCCGCCCGCCGGGCATTTCGTCTCGCATATTACGCCTTTTTAAACCTAATCGACCTAGGATGCGCGGTGGAACCGCTGAGAATCCATGCGCCTCTTTCTTATATAGGGCAGGGAAACAGCTTGCAAAATCGGGAACCAGAGACCGGGCCATGTCCAAGCAGGTTATGATCGTCGAAGACAATGAGCTCAACATGAAGCTCTTTCGCGACCTTATCGAAGCCTCGGGTTACAGGACGATCCAGACCCGAAACGGCATGGAGGCGCTGGATCTTGCCCGCAGGCACCGCCCGGACCTCATCCTGATGGACATCCAGCTGCCGGAAGTGTCCGGCCTGGAAGTCACGAAATGGCTGAAGGAGGATGACGAGTTGCACGTCATCCCCGTCATCGCCGTCACTGCCTTTGCCATGAAGGGCGACGAGGAGCGCATCCGCCAGGGGGGATGCGAGGCCTATGTCTCAAAGCCCATATCGGTGCCGAAGTTCCTGGAGACGATCAAGACCTATCTCGGCGATGCCTGAGCCCTGAGTAACGGGATTTTTGTATGACCGCGCGTATCCTCGTCGTAGACGACATTCCCGCCAATGTGAAGCTGCTCGAAGCCCGGCTTCTCGCCGAATATTTCGACGTGCTCACCGCCGAGAACGGCTATGAATGCCTCGACATCTGCGCCAGGGCGCCGGTGGATGTCATCCTGCTCGACATCATGATGCCCGGCATGGACGGCTTCGAGGTCTGCGAGCGGCTGAAGGCCAATCCCAAGACCGCCCATATTCCCGTCGTCATGGTGACCGCGCTCGACCAGCCGGCCGACCGCGTGCGCGGCCTGCGCGCCGGCGCCGACGATTTCCTGACCAAGCCGGTCAACGACATGCAGCTCATGGCGCGGGTGAAGAGCCTCGTCCGCCTCAAGATGCTCTCCGACGAACTGCGCCTGCGCGCCGAAACCGCCCGCACGATCGGCATCGACGCCAGCGCCCCCCGCGAGGACGAGCCCGCCAACATCCTGCTGGTCGACGGCCGGGCGAACTCGCAGGAGCGCATCGCGCGCGCTCTCCGGCCCGTGGCCGATGTCACCGCGATGAGCGATCCGCAGGCGGCGATCTTCGAGGCCGCCGAGGGCAGCTACGACCTCATCATCGTCAACTCCAATTTCGACGACTACGATCCGCTTCGTCTCTGCTCGCAGCTTCGCTCGCTGGAGCGCTCGCGCTTCATTCCGGTGCTGCTGGTGGTCGATCAGGGCGGGGAGGGCATGGTGGCCCGCGCGCTCGAGCTCGGCATCAACGACTATATCCTCCGGCCGATCGATCCCAACGAACTGCTCGTCCGCTGCCTCACCCAGGTCCGGCGGAAACGCTACAACGACCGGCTGCGGGACAGCGTTCACCAGACGATAGAATTGGCGGTCACCGATCCGCTGACCGGCCTCAACAACCGCCGCTACCTCGACAAGCATCTCAAGATGCTGTTCGACCGGGCCGTCGCGCGCGGCCGGCCGCTCTCGGTCTGCATAACCGATATCGACCGTTTCAAATCGGTCAACGACACCTATGGCCACGATGCGGGCGACGAGGTGCTGAAGGAGTTCGCCGCCCGGATCCGCTCCACCGTGCGCGGCGCCGATCTGGCCTGCCGGTTCGGCGGCGAGGAATTCGTCGTCGTGATGCCGGACACCTTGCCCGAAACGGCGGCCGCCGTCGCCGAGCGGCTGCGATTTGTCGTCGAGAACCAGCCGTTCGTGCTCAGGCAAAGCGGAACGGCGCTCACCGTCACGGCCTCGCTCGGCATCGCCTCGACCATCCACGGCGTGGCCTCGGTCGAGGAACTGATCCGTCAGGCCGACCGCGCGCTCTACGAGGCCAAGCATGGCGGCCGCAATCGGGTGGTGGCTGCCGCGGCGTGAGGAAAGCGCCTGGAAAACCACCGGAAAACTGGCTTATCCACAACCTGGGTTGCATTCTCCCGCCCTTCGGCCCAATCCCGCCTTTGCTTCGGCGGGCATCCCGACGCAAGTATCGCGGCGCCGTGTCCCGGCCTGTGGAATGATCGGTCCCGGCTCGCCCTTCGGATCCGCGGGCGGGAGCGCGCGGTGACGCTGCGATTTTCAATTTATATAATATTATCAGAAGGTTGTGGGAAATCTTCCATAGGTCAGGCATGTCCGTGATCTGTCCGGGCGATATTGGAGGAACGCCGAGCGGCGATCCCGTATGCGGCATGTTACTGACAAGTTAATATTTGCGGTTATTGGAAAAAATCCGGTCTCAACTTGCGCGGACATTAACCATCCGTTCAATTCACGGGGCCGTTGGTTAATAACCCGTTGATTTTTTCAGGATTTCATCGCATCTTCTCATGGGAACGGATCAGGGAGCAAATTGCTTGAAGATTCGCATACCCCATGATGCTCAGGTCCGCCGCATCTCCTGGGTCGTGGGGCCGGTCGGTCAGCTGTAAATACGCGGAGTCCTCGTTCTGCCTTACTGTTGACCGACCCCCATTAGAACGCCATCGCTCCATCGGGGCGGTGGCGTTTTATATTTCAGGCCATGATCGTAATCCCGCTACCTTTCGGGAAGCTTGTCGTGGAAATGCGCATAGACCTGGCGCGCCACCGTCTCGGAAATGCCGGGTACGGCCAGCAGGTCGGCGATGCCGGCGCGCGACACCGCCTTGGCGGTGCCGAAATGCTGCAAAAGGGCGCGCTTGCGTGTCGGCCCGATGCCGGCGACCTCGTCGAGGGGGTTCTTCACCAAGTCCTTCTTGCGCCGCGCGCGATGCGATCCGATGGCGAAGCGGTGGGCCTCGTCGCGCAGGCGCTGGACGAAGTAAAGCACCGGATCGCGCGGCGGCAGCGAGAAATCCGGCTTGCCCTCGATGAAGAAGCGCTCGCGGCCGGCCTCGCGGTCCTGCCCCTTGGCGACGCCGATGGCGGTGACGACGCCGCGTATGCCGAGTTCGTCGAGAATGGCGCGCACCGCCGTCATCTGGCCCTGGCCGCCGTCGATCAGGATCACGTCGGGCCAGGCGGGGAAGGGCAGGTCCTCCGCGGGCGGCGCGGCGCGGTCGGGCAGGCCCTCCTCCTTGATCAGCCGAGAGAAGCGCCGCGTCATGACCTCCCGCATCATGCCGAAATCGTCGCCGGGCGTCAGGTCCTCGTTCTTGATGTTGAACTTGCGATACTGGCTCTTCACGAAGCCTTCCGGGCCGGCCACCACCATGCCGCCCACCGCATTGGTCCCCATGATATGCGAATTGTCGTAGATCTCGATCCGGCGCGGCGGATGGAGCAGGCCGAAGGTCGTGGCGAAACCCGCAAGCAGCCTCACCTGCGACGAGGTCTCGGCGAGCTGGCGCCCATGCGCCTCGCGCGCATTGGCGAGCGCATGCTCGACCACCTCGCGTTTCTCGCCACGCTGCGGCGTATGGATATGGACGCGGTAGCCGGCGCGTTCGGTCAGCGCGTCGGAGAGCAATCGCTGCTCCTCGATCGCCTCGGACAGCAGGATCTGCCGGGGACAGGGCTTGTCGTCGTAGAACTGGGCGAGGAAGGCGTTCAGCACCTCGGCCGCGCTCATGGCCGGATCGGCCTTGGGGAAATAGGCGCGGTTTCCCCAGTTCTGCCCGGTGCGATAGAAGAAGACCTGGATGCAGGAAAGCCCGCCGTCGTGATGGATGGCGAAGACGTCCGCCTCCTCGACCGAGGCGAGGTTGATGCCCTGGTGGCTCTGCACATGCGACAGCGCCGCGAGCCTGTCGCGATAGACCGCCGCGCGCTCGAAATCGAGATCCTCCGCCGCCTCGTTCATGCTGCGTGCGATCGAGGCCTTGACCGACTGGCTGCGGCCCGAGAGGAAATCGCGCGCCTCCGATACCAACTCGGCATAGTCCGCGTCGCCGATCTCATGCGTACAGGGGGCGGCGCAGCGCTTGATCTGGTAGAGAAGGCACGGGCGGGTGCGGGTTTCGAAGACCGAATCCGTGCAGGTGCGGAGCAGGAAGGCCCGTTGCAGCGAGTTGATCGTGCGGCCGACGGCCACCGCCGAGGCGAAAGGTCCGAAATAATCGCCCTTCCGCACCCGCGCGCCGCGATGCTTCATGATGGCGGGCGCGCGATGGTTTCCCGAGATCAGGATATAGGGAAAGCTCTTGTCGTCGCGCAGCAGCACGTTGAAGCGTGGCCGGAGCCGCTTGATGAGATTGGCTTCCAGCAGCAGCGCTTCGGTTTCCGTTCGCGTGGTGACGAATTCCATATTCGCGGTTTCGCGCACCATGCGGGCGATGCGGTTGGAATGAACCCGGCCGGCGGCGTAGTTCCCCACCCGCTTCTTCAGCGACCGCGCCTTGCCGACATAAAGCACCTCGTTCTCGGCGTTCAGCATGCGGTAGACGCCGGGGCTGTTCGGCAATTGCTTGACGAATTCGCCGATCAGCTCCATCCCGGTCAGGCCGGTTTGCGGGCGCGGCGTCTCGTTCCAGGCGATCGCCGCGCCGGGACCCGCGGCGGGCAGCGTTTCGGCGTCGGATTCGACAAGGTCGTCCTCGTCCTCCGCCGGATCGTCGTCGTAAAGGATACCGCCGTCGAGCGGCTTGCCTGCATTCATTCCACCACCTCCGCGTCGGGCGTCTGCCAGGCGAGATGCTGGCCGCCGTCGAGCGCGATCATCTGCCCCGTGATCGACGGGGTTTCGTGCAGGAACCGGATCGTCCGGCCGAATTCGTCCAGCCCCGCACCCTTCTTCATGATAAGCCCCGAGACCTGCTTGCGAAAGTCCGCTTCCGTCTGCCGGGCCGCGGGCAGCGTCGGCCCCGGACCGATCGCATTGACCCGGACATGCGGGGCCAGCGCCTGGGCCGCCGTCTTGGTCGCCATGTAGAGCGCGGCCTTGGACAAAGTATAGGAATAGAAGCGCGGCGTGGGCGACCAGACGCGCTGGTCGATGATATTGACCACGAGCCCGCTGACATCCTGCGGCAGTTGCCTTGCGAAATCGCGCGTGAGAACGGTGGGCGCCTTTACATGGAGGGCGAAATGCGCATCGAAAAGCGCCTCGTCGAAATCGTCGACCCCGTCGCGCTGGAAGATCGAGGCATTGTTGACCAGAAGACCGATCGGCCCCAGCCGGCCGCGCGTCGCCGCGATCAGGCTGTCGCGTCCCTCACTGCCGCTCAGGTCGGCCGTTACCAACCAGGCCTCGCCGCCCGTGGCCGCGATTTCGTCGTGCAGGGCGGCGGCCTCGTCCAGCGAGGAGGAGGCATGGATAGCAACGCGGTAGCCGTTGGCCGCCAGATCCCGGACGATCGCGGCGCCGATGCGCCGGGCGCCGCCGGTGACGAGCGCAGTCTTCAATGGAGTCGTGTTCAAGACCGGTCCTTCTGAATCGATTCATTGATCGGGTTAACAGATATAGTGCGGGCGAGGCAGGTTCAAACGGACGGGTTATGGCTTTTTTAACCATGGTATTGATTGAATGATTTCTTGATATATTGAAATCAAGAACAAAATTCCGCTTGCTGTTTCAGGTATGGTGAATGAATAATTTAAGTTCATTGTGAGTGTTTACGAAAATAACACAACATTGCCTTGTTTGATTAACGCTTCGGTAACCGAAGATACGCGATGAAGAGACATCAATTCTTCTATCCATGGCGGATTGAAGTGAAAAATCGATGCCCGGTGCCCTCCCAAGGCAGCGTGGCCGGTAACCAAGGAGTAAAGTCATGCGTAACATCACCCGGATCCTTGCCGCTTCGGCGATCGCCTTTTCGGCGGTGTCCCTCGCGCGCGCCGCCGATGCGATCGACGAGATTCCGTCCGCTCCGGAATCGGTCGATATCGTCTCCTCGAGCAATTGGGAAGGCGCCTATATCGGCGGCAAGCTCACCCACCAGTGGGGCAAGGTCAAGCAGGGCGAGGGCTATGACGCCGACGGTTTCGGCGGCGGCATCTATAGCGGTTACAACAAGCAGGACGGCCAGATCGTCTACGGCGGCGAAGTCGACCTCAACTATTCCAGCATCGACCGGACCTACAACAAGGTGAAGGCCGATCAGGGCCTCAACGGCTCGCTGCGCGCGCGCCTCGGCTATGACCTCAACCCGGCCATGGTCTATGCGACCGGCGGTCTGGCGGCCACCAATCTCGAAGTGTCCGACAAGACCTCCGACAGCAACAAGACGCTGCTCGGCCTGACGATCGGCGCCGGTGTCGAAACCAAGATCACCGACACGATCACCGCGCGCACGGAATATCGTTTCACCAACTACCAGACCCAGACCTTCGGCCTGGATTCGGGCAATGTCGACCGTGGCCTGAAGGAACATCAGCTCAATGTCGGCCTCGGCGTGAAGTTCTGATCGTTGCCGGAAACGAAATCGCCAGGGGGCCGGGCACAGTTCCGGCCCTTCGGCTTCATGCCTGGGGCTTCATGTCCGCATAGGCCGCAAAGAAGATCTCGAACTTCTTCGGCCAGTTCTTGAGCCTCGGCCGGCCTTTTTGCCACTGGCCCTCGAAGCGCAGGTCCAGATAGCCGAGAAGCGCCGCGAGGGCGAAGTGGCCGCCATGCAGCTTTTTCGTCGTCCGGGGCAGGTGGGCGTCGAGATGATCGAGCCCGCGCGTGACCTTCGCCCATTGCCTGTCGATCCACGGCTGATATTGCATCTCGGGCGGCCGCGTCCGCTTCTCGTAGACGATGGCGAGGAGGCAGTCGGTGATCCCGTCGCAGAGCGCCTCGAAGACTTCCGCCTCGGTCCGCTTTTCGCCACGTCCCGGATAGAGACCGCCCTTCGCGAGACGGTCGAGATGATGCATGATCGCCCGGCTGTCGAAAACCGGCGGCTCGCCGTCGCGCAGCAGCACCGGGATCTTGCCGAGCGGATTGTTCGCGACCAACTCTTCCGGCGCGTCGTCGGTCCTGGTTGCCACCGCCTCGATATCGAGGCCGAGATGGCGCGCCGCCATGCACACCTTGGCGGAATAGGGCGAGGTGGAGGAACAGAGCAGCTTCATCGGAACCTCAGGGCAGGGCGGGCAGATTGATCATGCGCATGCGGCACGTCTTGCGGTCGATTTCCTCGCAGGCGCGGAATGTAAGCGACTTGGTCATGCAGATGCGGATTTCGGTGAGCCGTCCGTTCTCGCAGCCGATTGCGATGCCGGAGCGGTCGAGGCCCGGATTGGCCCGCGTCAGGAGCGTCTCGATCTCGTCCGTGGCCAGCCTGCGCGCGATGCGTCCGTCGAAGACGCCGGGCGGCAGGCGCACCTTGCGATAGGCGGCGCGCACCGTCTCGAAATAGGCCCGCTGGCTCAGCCCCGAGCAGCTTCCATGCTTGCGCCATTCGTGTCCGGCGAGTCCGGCCGAGGGTATGATGTCGTAGAGCGTGCCCGCCAGCGCGCGCGGCACGCGCTCCGGTTCGTTGCTCGGGCAATATTCCGGCCAGCCGCGCTCATATTGCGGCCAGAGCCCATGGGCGATGAACGTATAGGCCCGGCGCCCGTCGCATTGCGGCGTGGCGCCGCCGCGATCGTTCGCCGCGCACCAGCTCGGCGACCATGACAGCGACAGGACATAGAAATCGAAATCCCGCGCGTCCGCGACGCCGGTGCCTGCGATCGAGAGCAGCGCGAACAGCAGCAGGCGAAGGCGGCGCATGCCGATCACCAGCCGATATTGTTTCGGATCGTCGAGCAATCCTTGCCGTAGACCTTCCACGGATCGAGGCCGACGATGCAGAATTCGGCGCTGGTCAGCATCGGCATCCCGGCAAAGCCCCAGGGCTTCTCGATAAGGTACCACATGTCGCGCACCGTGCCGTCATTCATCCGCGCCTTGGCATGGCACCACTTGCGGCCCACCGTGTGGGTGTCGTCGCGGTCGCGCGCATGCGTCTCGACCGGGTCGATGATATCGACGAGAAAGAGCTTGGTCCTGGTATAGCCGCGGAACTTGTGGTCCACCTTCTCCTTGAGCCGCTTGATGACGTTCGGAGTCGCGCAATAGTCGGTCGAATCCGGCAGCCTGAACTCGCCCGCATGCGCCATCGGCGCGGCGGCCACAAGTCCGATCGCGATCGCCAGGCATCTCGTAAGCATGGTCCACTCCCTTTCGAAGAGCCGCACCTTGATCCGCTTCAAAAGCGCGGGTCAAGTGCAAAGCTGTCACACTCGCCCGCCATCGGCGATTCTCTTTGCATTCCAGGCCAGGGATCCGGCGCATGAAGCTCGTCCACATTTCCGATATCCACATCCATCCGCAGCCGATCCTCGGCATCGATCCCGTCGAGAATTTTCGTGCCTGCCTCGCCCATGTCGCCGAATTCCAGGCCGATGCCGACCGGATCGTCATTACCGGCGACCTCGTCCATCGCGGCGACCGCGGAAGCTACGAGCGGCTGGCGCGGATGCTCGCGGAAAGCCCGCTGAAAGACCGGCTCGCGCCCCGCCTGATGATCGGCAACCATGACGACAGGGACGCTTTCCGCTCGGTCTTTCCCGGCGCGGCGGCCGACGGGGAGGGCTATGTCCAATGGGTCGAGGACGTGCCCGCCGGCCGCTTCCTCTATCTCGACACGGCCGAACGCGGCATGCATGCGGGCCGTTACGGCGAGGACCGTCTCGCATGGCTGCGCCGCGAGCTCGACCGCGCGGCAGGCGAGGGCATGGATGCCTGGATCTTCATGCATCACAATCCGACGGCGGTCCATGTCGCCAATGCCGACCGCATCGGCCTCGTCGAGGAGGCGGCCTTCCGCGCCTTTCTCGCTGACTATCGCGGCACGATCCGCCACATCTTCTTCGGCCACTGCCACTTCACCCTGAGCGGCGTCGTTCACGGCATTCCCTTCTCGGCGCCGCGCTCGACCTGCCATACCTGCTGGCCGGATTTCTCGGGGATCGCCGACCGGATGGGCTATGGCGATCTCGCGCCCAACTACAATGTCTGTATCCTTTCGGACTATTCCACCGTCGTGCATTCGGTCGATTTCCTCGACGAGCACAAGGTTCGGTGGCTGGAGGACTGACCGGTCAGTGCTGCGCCGGCGTGATGGTGAAGCGCAGTCCCCTGGCGGAGAGCATCTTCGATACCGTTTCCAGTTGCGGCTTGCCTTTCCTCGAAAGGGCCCGGCAAAGGTTCCCGCGGTTGACCTGAGCCTGCTCGGCCACGCCCTTGACGCCGACCGCCTGGGCTTTGGCGACATCCTTGGCTGCCATGATGTCTACTCGCCCCTGATCCACACGTTTCGTACGCTGGCGAACCTGTCCTGCGCCAGCTGCTCCTTCAGGAAGGGCAGCAGGATGTCGAGCTCGCCCTTCAGTGTATAGGGCGGGTTGACGATGACGAGCCCGGAGCCGGCAAGGCCGTCCGCGCGCTCGCTCTTCACCGACAGCTCGACCGACAGCATCTTCGGGATTTCAAGGGCATGGAGGGATTTCATGAAGTCCTTTACCGGCGCGCCGCGCTTGAGCGGATACCACAGGCAGTAGACTCCGCCCGGAAATCTCCGCCAGGCCTTGGCGAGACCGTCCGCGAGCCGTTGATATTCGTTCGGTTCCTCGAAGGGCGGATCGACCAGCACCAGCCCGCGCTTTTCCTTCGGCGGCAGATGCGCGTTGAGCGCGAGCCAGCCGTCGAGATGGATGACGCGGGTCTGGAAATCGCCCTCGAAATGGCCGCGCAGCGTTTCATAGTCGGCCGGATGCAGTTCCATCAGCGACAGCCGGTCCTCCTTGCGCAGCAGCATGCGGGCGAGCTTCGGCGAGCCGGGATAGAGCCGTACATTGCTCTCGGCGTTGAGCGCCCTGACCGCATCGAGATAGGGCGCCAGCAGCGGCGCGACGTCCTTCGGCAGATCCTTGCCGAGCAGCCTGCCGATGCCGCCCTGCCATTCGCCGGTCTTCTGCGCCTCCTCGCTGGAGAGATCGTAGACGCCGATGCCGGCATGGGTATCGATCACCCGGAACGGCTTGTCCTTGAGCTTGAGATAGTCGATCAGCCGCGCCAGCACCGCGTGCTTGAGCACGTCGGCGCAGTTGCCCGCATGGTAGATGTGGCGATAATTCATGACGCCCCGTGATCGTCCGATGATATTTCGATAAGACCGGCCGCGGCGCTTTTCGCCGCGCCGCCGCTGTCCTATAGAAATGCCATGAACATTGCGACCCGCAACATCGAAAAAGTCACCATCGGTCATACGGCCTGTCCGCATGACTGTCCTTCCACCTGCGCGCTCGATGTCGAGATCGGCGCCGACGGCCGCATGGGCCGGGTGCGCGGCTCCGACGCCAACAGCTACACCGCCGGCGTGGTCTGCGCCAAGGTCGCCCGCTATGCCGAACGGCTCTACCATCCCGACCGGCTGATGCATCCGATGCGCCGCACCGGCGCGAAGGGCGCGGGTTCCTGGCAAAGGATCGGCTGGGAGGATGCGCTGGACGAGATCGCCGAAGCCTTCGTCAGGGCCGAAGCGCGCCACGGCTCCGAGACGGTCTGGCCCTATTACTATGCCGGCACGATGGGATGGGTGCAGCGCGATTCCATCGACCGCCTGCGCCACGCCAGGAAATATTCCGGCTTCTTCGATTCCATCTGCGTCAACCAGGCCTGGACCGGCTTCGTCATGGGAGCGGGAGCGCTCAGGGGCCCAGATCCGCGCGAGATGGCGAAATCCGATTGCGTCGTCATCTGGGGCACCAACGCGGTCTCGACCCAGGTCAACGTCATGACGCATGCGATCCGCGCCCGCAGGGAGCGCGGCGCGAAGATCGTCGTCGTGGACATCTACGACAATCCGACCATGAAACAGGCGGACCTGAAGCTGATCCTGAAACCGGGATCGGACGCGGCGCTCGCCTGCGCCGTCATGCATATCGCCTTCCGCGACGGTCACGCCGACCGCGATTATCTCGCGACATATTCCGACGATCCGGCGGGGCTCGAAGCACATCTCGCCGGACGCACGCCGCAATGGGCGGCCGCGATCACCGGCCTGACCGTCGGGGAGATCGAGGCCTTCGCCCGGCTCGTCGGCACGACGAAGAAGACCTATTTCCGCCTCGGCTACGGCTTCACCCGCTCGCGCAACGGCGCGGTCTCCATGCATGCCGCGCTCTCCGTGCCCGTGGTGTTGGGTTCCTATCGGCATGAGGGCGGCGGCGGCTTCCACTCCAATTCCGGCATTTTCGGCATGGACAGCCGGCTGCTGACCGGCGCTTCGCTGGTCGATCCGTCGATCCGGCACCTGCCGCAGACCGAGATCGGCCGCGTGCTCACCGGCGACAGGACCGCGTTGCAGGGCGGCCCGCCGGTGACGGCCATGCTGATCCAGAACACCAATCCGGTGAATGTCATGCCGGAACAGCGCCTTGTCCGGCAGGGCTTCGCCCATGACGACCTCTTCGTCGCCGTCCATGAGCAATTCATGACCGAGACGGCCGAGATCGCCGATATCGTGCTGCCGGCCACGATGTTCGTCGAGCACGACGACATCTATCGCGGCGGCGGCCAGAGCCATGTCCTGCTCGGCCCGAAGCTGGTCGAGCCGCCGGAGGACGTGCGCCCCAACCTCTTCGTCATCGAGGAACTGGCCAAACGCCTCGGCGTCGCCGGCATGCCCGGCTTCGGGCTCACGGCGCGCCAGCATATCGATGCGATCCTGGCGCCGCTCGATGCCACCTATGACGACCTGCTGTCCGACAAATGGATCGACCGCCAGCCGGATTTCGAGACCGCGCATTTCCTCAAAGGCTTCGGGCATCCCGACGGCAGATTCCGTTTCCGGCCCGACTGGCGGGGCCAGCAGAGCCCGACCCGGCCGCCCGAAAGCATGGGACTTCTCGGCCCGCATGAAACGCTTCCGGGCTTTCCCGACTACTGGCCCTCGGTCGAGGAAGCCGATGCCGCCCATCCCTACCGGCTCGCCACGCCGCCCGCCCGAAACTACCTCAATTCCAGCTTCTCCGAGACCAGGACCTCCCGCGAGAAGGAAGGCCGGCCCGAGCTGATGATCTCACCGGCCGACGCCGGGCGCGAGGGCGTTGCCTCCGGTGATATCGTCACGATCGGAAACGCGCGCGGCTCGGTACGGATCCACGCCCGCGTCACAGACCTGACCAGGCCCGGCGTGCTGGTGGCCGAAGGCGTCTGGCCAAACAGGGCGCATCTCGACGGCGAGGGCATCAACACGCTGACCAGCGCTCAGGCCGCCGCTCCCTATGGCGGCGTCGGGTTGCATGACAATCATGTCTGGCTGAGGAACCACCGCGCATGAACGTGAAGGCGGATCCCCCTATCAGGGTGCTCGGACGCGAGACGCTGTCGAAACGTTTCGTCAATCTCGAAAAGGTCACGATCGAGCACGCCACCCGCTCGGGCGGCCGGATCGTCGTCGAGCGCGAGATTCACGACCACGGCAATGCCGCCGCGATCCTGCTCCACGATCCCGTCCGCAAGGCGGTGGTGCTGGTCCGCCAGGTGCGCGCTCCCGTCTTCCTCAACGGCGGCGAGGGCTGGATGATCGAGGTCCCGGCCGGCCTGCTCGACGGCGATCATCCGGCGGAGGCGATTGCGCGCGAGGCGATGGAGGAGACAGGCTACCGGGTGGAGAATGCCGAATATCTCTTCGACGCCTATATGTCGCCCGGCACGCTCACCGAGCGGGTGAGCTTCTTCGCCGCCGAGATCGACCTTGGGAAGCGGGTCGGCGCGGGCGGCGGCCTCGCGGAGGAGGGCGAGGATATCGAGGTCCTCGACCTGCCGCTGTCGAAGGCTTTCGACATGATCGCGACCGGGGAGATCTGCGACGGCAAGACGATCATGCTGCTGCAATGGGCAAGGCTGAAATATCCGGCATGATGCGGGCCTGCTGAACGCGAAAACCTCCGGCGCGTGGAATTGCCGAAAACCGGCTCTCAGAATTTGCCGCGCAGGCCGAGCGACAGCGTCATCGACATATAGTCGGCGCCCGCTCCGTTGCGGAATTTCGCCTTGCCGCCCCAGACCTTGTCGATCATGGTCGTATCCGCCCGGCCGCGCATGATCTGGTCGAAGGCCCCAGTCACGAAGAAGGCGGTCTCGGGTCTGAATTCATATTCGGCCGAAGCCGAGATCATCACGGCGGGCGTCGTGTCGACATGGTCGATGAAGCGCAGGTCGCGCATCCAGTGGTCGTCGGTGCCTTTGCCCTGGACCGCCAGCCCGCCCTGGATCCCGCCTGTGAAGGTCCAGTCGCCCCGCTTGTGCTCCAGATCGATGCCGAGGAAAGGGACCGGCCATTGCTGGCGATAGCTGATGCCTTTCTCGTTTGCCGGGAAATCGCCTCTGTCGTCGCGGAAGCCCGACAGGGAATAGACATAGGAGCCGCCCCAGGCCGTCCATTTGACGTCGGTATATTTGACGCCGCCGCCGAGCGATATCGTCGTGCCGTCATGCGACAGCACCTCGCGGTCCAGCTCGATGCTGCCGCTGAAATAATGGTTCAGGCGCGTATCGGGATGAGTGGAGCGGTCGGACCACGGCCGGCCGGCAACCAGCCAGTCGTAGTCCCGCATATGGCCGTCGCCGCCGGTTCCGATCGTTCCGGTGGCGCGGAGGAAGAAGCGGTCGAGATCGACCGTCATCTCGCCGGTGAAGGTGCTGACGGCATGACTTTGCCAGATGAGCTGCGAGAGCTTGCGCTTGCCCCCGTAGACCAGTTCGTTGGCCTCGATCGCCGTGATGCCGTAGCTGCCGCGGAAGACGATCGTGCCGTCGGCGGATGTCAGCAGCCGGTCGGCGGCGGCCCCGGCGTCGGGCAGGCAGGCGCTCGCCAGGGAAATCAGTATCGGCAGGCGTTTCATCGCGAATCTCCCCATCCTGTCGCCTGGGAGGATAGCACCGGCGCGTCATGCTTCAACGGGTCGAAGCGGTGATATCCGACACCGGCACAAGGCTCGCGTAAGCCGCGGCCGCCGAGAGGCGCGCCATGGGCGTGCCGCGATCGAGCCTGGAGGCGACCGACAGCGTGGTGACGCTGCAATTGCCGGACTTCTTGCGGATCGCGGCGCAGGTATCGGCGACGTCCTGATAGATCCGCTTCCGCCGCGCGGCTGCCTTTTCGAAATAGACGCGCGACATGGTCGCCGTCCGGCCGGGACTGGATTTCGTCACCAGGAATTCGTAGCTCGCCCGCGGATCGACCGTGCCGAGCGGGTTTTTCTCGGCGAAGGCGAGCTGGATCTGGTATTCGTAGGCATTGCCGACGACGGCGCGGCCGGTGGCGCTCATGACGGCGCATCGGCTCGCCAGCGTTTCGAGCAGCAGCCGGCATTCGCCGTCGCCGATCTCCTGGATCCTGCCGGCAGCGATATCGAGCAGTTCCTCTTCGCTGACCACCTTGCCGGATTTCTGGCGCCTCTCGCCGAGCGGCTGCTGGACGGTGATCACCAGCCGGCGTTCCGCCACCATGTCGGCATGGGCCTCGAGAAGTTGGTAGGCGAACTGGCTGGCCGGGCTCTTGAGGCTTTCCGGCACGACATTGGCGTTGAGGCGGGCGGCGCGATAGCGCCATTCGTTCTGCTTGAGCGCAATGTCGCTGCCGAGCTGCGTCAGCGTATAGGCATTGTAGACCTGGAGGAACAGCAGCGCGACGAAGGGGATGACGATGAAGGTGGCGAGCAGCACCAGAAAGAGCTGCTGCCCTTTCGGCAGGATGCTCCAGATGGATATGAGCTTGCGCATGACAACCCTCTCGCCTTTCCGGCCCATTGGCGGCCCGCGCCGTTAAGACGAGCTTAACGGCGCAGGGAAGGGTGAGGCGAATGTCGGGATCGGTTTATGGATGGTGAGGGCGTTCGGGAGATTTTTAACGGGTTTGCGGTCGGGAGGAAGGCCGCGGCGGGGGATCGATCAGCCGTAGGAAAAAAGCTGCGCCGTCTCGTCCGTCGTCGGTTCGCCACCCGCGATCTTTCGAAGCGCCGCCGGGTAAAGCCCGTGCTCGGCCTTGAGCACCCGGGCGGCCAGCGTTTCGGCGGTGTCGCCGTCGAGCACCGGTACGGCGGCCTGGGCGACGATCGGGCCTTCATCCACGCCTTCCGTTACGACATGGACGCTGCATCCGGCGAGCCTGGCTCCGGCGTCGATCGCCCGCTGATGGGTGTGGAGGCCGGGAAAGAGCGGCAGCAGGGAAGGATGGATATTGACGATCCGGCCCCGCCAGGCGCCGATGAAATCGGCCGACAGCAGCCGCATATAGCCCGCAAGGCAGATGAGATCGAGGTCCAGGCCGGCAAGATGGGCGAGGATCGCCGCCTCGTGCGCGGCCTTGGACGGATAGTCCTTCCTCTCGAAGGCGACGGCCGGCAGGCCCGCCGCGCGGGCCCTGGCAAGCCCGCCCGCCCCGGCACGATCGGAGACGACGCCGACGAAGTCGACGGGATAGTCCGGCGCCTGCCCGGCGGCGATCAGCGCCGCCATGTTGGAGCCGCCACCCGAGATCATGATCGCGGCGCGCTTGCGGGGCGCGGTCATAGGGCGAGCTTGCCCTTATAGGCGACGCCGGGCGCGTCTTCGGCCCGTGCTGTCATGCGGCCGAGCGTGACGACGGTCTCGCCCTCCGCGGCCAGCGCCGCCGCGACCCTGTCCGCGTCGCCCGCCGGCACGACGGCGATCATGCCGATGCCGCAATTGAAGGTGCGCAGCATCTCGGTCTCGGCGACGCCGCCGGTCGCCGCGAGCCAGCGGAAGACCGGCTTGACCGGAATGGCGGCGAGATCGACCTCGGCGGCGAGCGTCTTCGGCAGCACGCGCGGGATGTTCTCGGGAAAGCCGCCGCCGGTAATATGCGCCAGAGCCTTGATCGCGCCGGTCTCGCGGATCGCCTTCAGCAGCGGCTTCACATAGATCCGGGTCGGCGTGAGAAGGGCTTCGCCGAGCGTGCTCCCGGCATCGAAGGGCGCCACCGCGTCCCAGCCGAGGCCGGATCGCCCGACGATCTTGCGGACGAGCGAATAGCCGTTGGAATGGACGCCGGATGAGGCGAGGCCGAGGATCACGTCTCCTTCGGCGATGTCGCCCGCCGGCAGCAGCCGGCCGCGTTCGGCGGCGCCGACGGCGAAGCCGGCAAGGTCGTAGTCGCCCTGCGCATACATGCCCGGCATCTCGGCGGTCTCGCCGCCGATCAGCGCGCATCCGGCCTGGCGGCAGCCCTCGGCGATGCCGGCGACGATCGCAGCACCCTGGTCGGGGTCGAGCTTGCCGGTGGCGAAATAGTCGAGGAACAGAAGCGGCTCGGCGGCCTGCACCACCAGGTCGTTGACGCACATGGCCACGAGGTCGATGCCGACCGTATCGTGCTTGCCGGCATCGATCGCCACCTTGAGCTTGGTGCCCACGCCGTCATTGGCGGCCACCAGGATCGGATCTTTGAAGCCCGCCGCCTTCAGGTCGAAAAGGCCGCCGAAACCACCGATTTCGGTATCGGCGCCGGGTCGGCGGGTCGAGCGCACCAGCGGCTTGATCTTTTCGACCATCAGGTTGCCGGCATCGATATCGACGCCCGCATCGCTATAGGTGAGGCCATTTTCGGGGGCGTCGGTCATCGGCAACTCCGGTCGAGGTCGTTTGCGGGTAGCGCATAGCGGATGGGGGCCGGGATTGCCAGTGGCTGGGCGCAGGTTTGGCGGGATTTCCTCAACCTCCATGCAGGATGCGATGTCCGGCTTGCGGTTGACGTGGCGCCCGGAAATGCCTCTGTATCCGGGCAACTGGTTTCTGTTGGATGGAAAACATGCAAAGCCCGGCATTCGGAGACGGCCCGCCCGCCATGATCGCCTGCCCCTGCGGATCCGCCAGGCTGTTCGACTCCTGTTGCGGTCCGCTGATCGCGGGGCAGCCGGCGGCGACGGCCGAGGCGTTGATGCGCTCGCGTTACACCGCTTACGGGTGCGGCGCGGTCGATTACCTGCGGAAGACCTCGGCCGGCGAGGCGCTGCTGAACTTCGACGGCGACGGCATCCGGGCTTCCCTGTCGGAGACGGAATGGCTCGGCCTCGAGATCGTCGGCACGGAAAACGGCCGGCCGGAGGACGATGCCGGCGCCGTGACCTTTCGCGCCCGGTTCCGGCAGGAGGGGCGCGTTCACACGCTGTCCGAACGCTCGGAATTCCGCCGGATCGACGGCGAATGGCGCTATTGGCGGGGCGATGCGACGGCGCGCGCCGCACCGGAAGCGCCGCTTCGGGTCGGGCGCAACGATCCCTGTCCCTGCGGGTCGGGGAAGAAATTCAAGAAATGCCACGGCGGCTGAGCGCCGGGCCGTCCCCGGTCCCTCAGAGCTTCCCGCCCGGAAGCCGGCTTGCCTGCCGGACCCAGTCGGTGAACCTTGCCTCGTCGAAGTCCTCGCCCTCGCGGATGTCGAGATAGCGCACGGCGGGCTGCCGGGACGTGCCGGGTGGCGGCGGATCGAGCGAGGCGCCGTCCGGAAAAGCGACCTTGACGTAGTTCGTCAGGCAATGGAAGCCGAGAAACCAGCGTTTGCCGTCCATGCTGTAGAGGGGCGAGTTCCATTTCACCGCCTTGCGGACGCCGGGCAGGGCGCCGGCGATCAGGCTGTCGAGGCGGCGTCCGACATCCTGCTTCCAGCCGGGCATGGCGGCGATATAGGCCGCGATCGGCGCGTCGCCCTCACCCTTCGGGATCTGCGGGTTGCCGCCCGAGAGCAGCACCGGACCGCCGCCTGCGGGCTTGGCCGGGGCCTTGCGGGCCGTCTTCGACGGTGGTTGCGTCATTCGCGTCTCCTGGTCGTGCTCCGCTTCACTGCGTTCGGCCGACACCGGCCATTGTTATGCCCGCGCCGGCCCGCTGTCGAGCGCCGGGGCTTTGCCGGCCCGCGCCCTTGACCGCATGGAGCCGCCATCCTATTGCCTCGGATATGTTCGAGAGGATGACGGGATGACCACCCATATTTCCGGTACCAGTCTTCGCCGCCAGGTCGTCTTCTGGCTTGTCGTGCTCGCCTTCTGCGTTCTTTTCCTGTGGCTGTTCTCGGCCATCCTCCTGCCGTTCGTCGCGGGCATGGCGCTCGCCTATTT
>JAGRLJ010000003.1:0-11102 GCA_020441805.1 Rhizobiaceae bacterium | reverse complement strand
CTCGATCCCGTCGCCGACCGGCTCGAAAGCTGGGGGTTCACGCGCATGGCGGCGACCTCGCTGATCCTCCTGACCTTCGTCATCCTGCTTGTCCTGGCCTTCATCATCGTCATCCCGCTGCTCGCCAGCCAGGCGACCGATTTCGCCGAAAAGGTGCCGGGCTATATTTCGAGCCTGCAACAGCTTATCGCCGATCCGGATTCGCAGGTCATGCCGGGCTGGATGAAGAGCCAGCTCGGCACACTCAAGGACAATCTCTCGAAATATGTCGGCGAGGGCGCGAGCTTCCTCGCGGGCGTCTTCGTCCAGATCTGGGCCTCGGGCAAGGCGCTGGTCGATATCCTGTCGCTCCTGGTGATCACCCCGGTCGTCGCCTTCTATATCCTGCTCGACTGGGACAAGATGATCGCCAAGATCGACAGCTGGGTGCCGCGCGACTGGGTCTCGGTGGTCCGCCGGCTGGCCGGCGAGATGGACCGCGCCATTGCCGGCTTCGTGCGGGGGCAGGGCACGATCTGCCTTGTGCTCGCCATCCTCTACGGCGGCTCGCTGTCGCTGGCCGGGTTGAATTTCGGCCTGCTGATCGGCATCGTCTCGGGCCTCGTCTCCTTCATTCCCTATCTGGGCTCGCTGCTTGGCCTCGTCCTCTCCGTCGGCGTGGCGCTGGTGCAGTTCTGGCCGGATTATCCCTGGATCCTGATGATCGCCGGCATCTTCTTCATCGGCCAGATCATCGACGGCTACGTGCTCCAGCCCAAGCTGATCGGCGAGCGTGTCGGGCTGCACCCGGTCTGGCTGATGTTCGCGCTGCTCGCCTTCGGCGCGCTTTTCGGCTTTGTCGGGCTCCTCGTGGCGGTGCCGGCCTCGGCCTCGATCGCGGTGCTGGTGCGCTATGCGATCTCGCGCTATCTCGACAGCGACCTCTACCATGGCTATTCGCTCGACGCCGACGAACCGCAGCGGATCGCCGAGGACGCGACGGTTCTGATCGTCAAGGAAGAATGAGAGAGTGGCCGCATGACAGCCAGAGCCGGAAAGCCCGAGCAATTGCCGCTGGACTTCCGCCACGAGGCGGCGAGCGGGCGTGACGACCTCGTCGTCTCCGATCCGGTGAGCGCGGCGGCCGCCATCATCGACCGCTGGCCGGCCTGGCCCTCGCCGGTCGTGATCATCGCCGGTCCGGAAGGTTCGGGCAAGTCGCATCTCGCGGAAGTATGGGCCCGCCGGAGCGGAGCCCGCCGGGTGCGGCCGGTCCCCGGTTCCGACGCGGTGATGCGCGCCGGCGAGGGACCGGTCCTTGTGGAGGATGTCGACCGCGACGGCTTCGGCCAGGCCGAGCTCTTCCATCTGATCAACGCTGTGCGCTCGGCCGGCACCAGCCTGCTGATCACGGCTCGGAGCTGGCCCGTGGCCTGGGGCGTGACGCTGCCCGATCTCGGCTCGCGGCTCAAGGCCGCCACCACGGTGGAGATCGGTCCGCCCGACGATCTCCTGCTGTCCCAGATCCTGGTGAAGCTCTTCGCCGACCGGCAATTGCTCGCCGACGACAGGATCGTCGCCTATCTCGTGCCCCGGATGGAACGGTCGCTGGCGGCGGCGCAATCGATCGTCGAACGGCTCGACCGGCTGGCGCTCGCGCGGGGCACGCGGATCAGCCGCGCGCTGGCGGCCGAGGTGCTCGGCGCGCTTTCCCGACAGGACGATTGACTGTCACGCAACTGTCGTCATTCTGTAATACTCGCCGCCGCATCGTCATGCGGTGGACGGATCAGCGGAGTTGGAAAGCATGGAAGGAAGCGTAGCCACATTGCCGACGGAGCTGCCCTCGAGCCCGCCGCCGACTCCGGACATGGATATCCGCCAGAGCCCGGAGCGCTTCATCAATCGCGAATTTTCCTGGCTCCAGTTCAACCGGCGCGTGCTGGAGGAGACGCTGAACGTCAATCATCCGCTTCTGGAGCGGGTGCGGTTCCTCTCGATCTCGGCCAACAATCTCGACGAGTTCTTCATGGTGCGCGTGGCCGGGCTCGAAGGCCAGGTGCGCGCCAATGTCACCATCCGCAGCCCCGACGGTAAGACGCCGGCCGAGCAGCTCGAACAGATCCTCAAGGAGATCAACAACCTCCAGATGGAGCAGCAGGCCGCGCTCGCCGTGCTCCAGCAATATCTCGTCCGCGAGGATATCCTGATCGTGCGGCCCGGCGCGCTTTCGAAGGAGGACCGCACCTGGCTCGAACGCGAATTCGACGAGGCGATCTTCCCGGTGCTGACACCGCTCTGCATCGATCCGGCGCATCCGTTCCCCTTCATCCCCAATCTCGGTTTCTCGATCGCGTTGCAGCTTTCGAGCCTCACCGGCAAGGAGCCGATGACGGGGCTTATCCGCCTGCCGCAGGCGCTCGACCGTTTCATCCGCCTGCCGGACCACAAGGGAACGCTGCGCTACATCACGCTGGAAGACACGGTGCTGAGCTTCATCACCAAGCTGTTCCCCGGCTACAAGGTGGACGGATCGGGCACGTTCCGCCTCATCCGCGACAGCGATATCGAGGTCGAGGAAGAGGCCGAGGACCTCGTGCGCTTCTTCGAAAGCGCGCTCAAGCGGCGGCGGCGCGGCTCGGTGATCCGCATCGAGACCGACAGCGAGATGCCGCAGTCGCTCAGGAACTTCGTGACCCACGAACTCGGCGTCCCGGCGAACCGCACGGCGGTGCTGCCCGGCTTCCTCGCGCTCGACGCGCTGTCCGAGATCGCCCGGGCGCCGCGCGACGACCTGCGGTTTTCCGCCTACAATGCCCGCTATCCCGAGCGGGTGCGCGAACATGCGGGCGATTGCCTCGCGGCGGTCCGCGAGAAGGACATGATCGTCCACCATCCCTACGAGAGCTTCGACGTGGTGGTGCAGTTCCTGATCCAGGCGGCGCGCGACCCGGACGTGGTGGCGATCAAGCAGACGCTCTACCGTACCTCCAACGACAGCCCGATCGTGCGCGCGCTCGCCGATGCGGCGGAGACCGGCAAGTCGGTGACGGCGCTGGTCGAGCTCAAGGCGCGCTTCGACGAGGAAGCCAATATCCGCTGGGCGCGCGACCTCGAACGCGCCGGCGTCCAGGTCGTGTTCGGCTTCATCGAGCTCAAGACCCACGCCAAGATGAGCATGATCGTGCGCCGCGAGGACGGCCGGCTCCGCACCTATTGCCATATCGGCACCGGCAATTATCACCCCGTGACGGCCAAGATCTACACCGACCTTTCCTATTTCACCTGCAATCCGGTGATCGCCCGCGACATGGCCAATGTCTTCAATTTCATCACCGGCTATGGCGAGCCGGAGGACGGCATGAAGCTCGCGGTCTCGCCCAACACGCTCAGGCCCCGCATCCTCCAGCATATCCGCGAGGAGATCGCGCACGCGCAGAACGGCAGGCCGGCGGCGATCTGGATGAAGATGAATTCGCTGGTCGATCCCGAGATCATCGACGCGCTCTACGATGCCAGCGCCGCCGGCGTGAAGGTGGAGCTCGTCGTGCGCGGCATCTGCTGCCTCAGGCCGCAGGTCGAGGGACTGTCGGAGAATATCTGGGTCCGCTCCATCGTCGGGCGCTTCCTGGAGCACAGCCGCATCTTCTGCTTCGGCAACGGCCGCGGCCTGCCGCATGAAAAGGCGCTGGTCTATATCGGTTCGGCCGACATGATGCCGCGCAATCTCGACCGTCGCGTCGAGACGCTGGTGCCGCTGGTCAACAAGACTGTGCATGAGCAGGTCCTCTCCCAGATCATGCTGGCGAACCTGATTGACAACCAGCAATCCTACGAGATACTGCCCGACGGCACTTCGAGGCGGGTGACCGTGCGTGAGGGAGAGGAGCCGTTCAACGCGCAGCTCTACTTCATGACCAATCCCTCGCTCTCCGGACGAGGCGAGGCGTTGAAATCGAGTGCCCCGAAACTGATCGCCGGCAGGTTCCCCTCCGGCAGGAAATGATGTTGATCTGCTGAAGGCGCATGGTGGAATCGGAAGCCCAGGGACGGCTGCCCGGCATGGAGCCGGTGTCGATCGTCGATATCGGATCCAACTCGATCAGGCTGGTGATCTACGAGGGGCTCAATCGCGCCCCCGCGATGCTTTTCAACGAGAAAGTCATGTGCGGGCTCGGCATGGGGCTGGCCCAGACCGGCAATATGGAACCCCGCAATGTCCAGCGCGCGCTCGTGGCGCTGCGGCGCTTCAAGGCGCTGGCCCGTCAGGCGCGCTCCGGAACGATCTACGCCATCGCCACGGCCGCGGCCCGTGACGCTCGCAACGGTCCCGATTTCGTGCGTCAGGCCGAGGCGATCCTGGGCCAGAAGATCCGGCTGCTCTCGGGCGAGGAGGAAGCGCATTTCTCGGCGCTCGGCATCGTCAGCGGCTATTTCGACGCCGACGGCATCGTCGGCGACCTCGGCGGCGGCTCGCTCGAACTGGTCGACGTCAGGGGGCGCAACCACGGCAAGGGGCTGACCACGCCGCTCGGCGGCATCCGGCTGTCCGAACAGGCCGGCAGCTCGCTCAGCAAGGCGGCCAATGTCGCCCGCAAGCTGCTGCGCGACGTCGATTTCCTCAAGGAAGGCGAGGGGCGGACCTTCTACGCCGTCGGCGGCACATGGCGCGCGCTCGCCAAGCTCCACATGGAACTGCGCAATTATCCGCTGCACATGATCCAGGATTACCGGCTGAGCCTCGACGAGACGATGGTGTTCCTCGACGAGGTGATCCGCAACAAGGAGCAGAAGGAGCCCGCCTATCAGGCGGTTTCCCGCGCCCGCCGCGCGCTCTTGCCCTACGGCGCCATCGCCATGCGCGAGGTGCTGGCGGAGATGAAGCCGGCGCGGATCTCCTTCTCGCAGGGCGGCGTGCGCGAAGGCTATCTCTATTCGCTGCTGCCGGAGAACGAAAAGCTCCAGGACCCGCTGCTGTCGGCCGCGCGCGAACTCGCGGTCCTGCGGGCGCGTTCGCCGGAACATGCCCGCGAACTGGCCGTCTGGACCGGCGACATGCTGCCGGCCTTCGGCGTGCGCGAGACGGTGGAGGAGGGGCGCTACCGGCAGGCGGCCTGCCTGCTGGCCGACCTGAGCTGGCGCGCCCATCCCGATTATCGCGTCGCCAGGCGCTCAACCTCATCGCCCACGGCGCCTTTACCGGCATCACGCATCCGGGGCGGGCCTTCATCGCGCTGACCAACTACTATCGCTATGAGGGGCTGAAGGACGATCACGAGACCGACGAACTGGCGGCGATCGCCACGCCGCGCTTTCTCGAACTGGCCAAGCTGCTGGGCGGGCTGCTCCGGGTCGCCTATATCTTCTCCACCTCGATGCCGGGCGTCGTCCGCAACCTGCGCTTCGAGGCGCCCGCCGATGCCAGGCCCGGCGTCGACCTGGAACTCGTCGTCCCGCACGACTATGCCGCCTTCCAGGGCGAGCGGATCGAGGGACGGCTGCAACAGCTTGCCAAGCTGACCGGCAAGAAGCTGGCGCTGCGCTTCGAATAGGCGGGGGCAGCGCCGGGAGCATGCTCCATACACACGGTTTCCGGCCTTGCGCGCGGGCGATACTCGCCGGCGTCGATTGAATGTCTGGTGGCCGGATCGTCGGCACGAGGCGGGGGTGAGGTCGCGGCGACGCCGTATTGCGCAAAGCCCGGCAAGGGTTCGTAAAGCTTGATTCGCAAAGTCGCGCGCGGCGGGCGGCCGCGCCCACGGTTTGGTAACGCTCCACATCTACGGTCGCTCCACGGAAACGGTGGAGAAAACAATGATCAGGGTGACGCTCGGAGCGAAGGCCGGGAACGACGACTTCGATGTCGCGGATATCGATCCCGCCGCATTCGATACGGCGAAGCCCAGCTATTCGATCACCGATCGCGGCATCACGATTGCAAGCGGCAGTTCGGACTACGTTTTCCTCGAAGGCGAGTTCAAGCTCGGCGCGCTGATCCGCGGCGATTACGTCCATGGCGTCAAGTGGCTCGACTCGATCAAGGTCGTCGAGAGCGGAAAGCTCAGCTACAGGATCGACAATCTCGATGCGACGGGCAAGGACCTGGCGTCGGGCGCGATCCTCAGGCAATTTCTCGACGGCGAGACCTACCGCATCCGGGGCAATGCCGATGGAAACGAGATCGCCGGTGCGGCCCGCAACGATCTCCTCGATGGTCTCGGCGGCGATGACAGGCTGATCGGCATGGCCGGCAACGACCGGCTTCTCGGCGGAACGGGAGCGGATACGCTGATCGGCGGTAGCGGCCGGGATATATTGTCCGGCGGCAAGGGCGGCGACATCTTCGTTTTCGCGGCCGGCGACGGCCGCGACATCATCACCGACTTCAAGCCGTCGGGCAGGGCCCATGACCTCATCGACCTTTCGGGCCATGCGGATGTCTCGTCCTTCGACGATCTCGTCATCGTCGATGCCCGCTCCTCCGTTCGGATCGAGGTCGGCGAGGACACGATCGTCCTCAAGAACGTGCTGGCGGCGCAACTGGACGAGTCGGACTTCCTGTTCTGAGCGGTTCCGGGTGCCGACCTCCAGCCAGGGACCGCCGCCGGGACGTCGCGGCAAGAAATAATGCCGGATTCTGTCCGGACGTGAGGACGTTTAACGAAAGATTTGCCGGCGCATGCTATCGACATCCGCCGGCCGAGGGCTGGTGCTAGGGGAAAGAACGATGATCAAAGTCAAGATGGGCGCGGCCATGGAGGATTTCGACCTGCTCGATTTCTTCGAGATGCCGGAAGAGAGCGTGCGGGCGAGCTGGGCGGGTAAATCGGCCACGATTTCGACCGATGAGGAAAATTACATGGAACTCGCCGGCAAGTTTGTCGGGGAGGGTGACGACAAGGCGCTGAAGAAGCTGCTGGCCGCCACCAGCGAAATCAACGGCATGACGACGACAGTCGATGGCGAGCTCTATATGGAGGTGAAGGGCCTGAAGATCGGCGCCAGGGAGCTCGCATCGGTCGAGGCCCTTCAGAAATACCTGTCGAAATCGAGCTACGACATCACAGGCAACAAGGATGGGAACATACTGAACGGCGCGGGCGGCGACGACATCATCGACGGCGGCCGGGGCAAGGATTCCATCATCGGCAATGGCGGCGACGACGAACTGACCGGCGGCATCGGCGCGGATCATTTCATCTACCACAAGGGCGACGGCTCGGACGTCATCACCGACTTCACCGCGAGGGGCGGCGATGCGGATACGATCGACCTTTCCGAATATGGCGAGAAGATCAGGTTCAGGGACCTGCATATTTCCAGGGTCGACAAGACCGACGTGCTGATCGAGATCGGCAGGCACGAGGACATCCTGCTGCACGATGTCAAGCTCAGGCACATTTCGGTCGACGATTTCGACTTCTGAGCGACAAACGGCCCGGCCGCCTCCGGGCGGCCGGCCTATTCCGCGGCGGCCGGCAGCGACACGACATCGACCTTGCGATTGACGAAGCGCAACGCCATCTCGCCCTGGATCAGCCGCAGGGCGGGTTCGCCGAAGAGCTCCCGGCGCCAGCCGTGCAATGCGGCGACGGGCGCTTCCTCGCCCTTGGCGGCGATCGTGTCGAGATCGTCGCCGGAAGCGATGACCTTGGCCGCCACGCCGTTCTTTTCCGCGATCAGCTTCAACAGCACCTTGAGCATCTCGACAGCCGCGCCGTTTCCCTCGGGCAGGGAGGCCGGGCGCGGGACCCTCGGCAGGTCGGCCCTGGGGATCGCCAGCGCCGCATTGACGGCGGCGAGGATCGCGGCGCCGCCCTGCGAGCGCTCGTAGCCTTTCGGTATGGTCCGCAACCGGGCGAGCGCTTCGGCGTCCTTCGGCTGCTGCTGGGCGATCTCGAAGATCGCGTCGTCCTTCAACACCCGCCCGCGCGGCACGTCGCGACCGCGCGCCTCGCGCTCGCGCCAGGCGGCGAGCTTTTGCAGGACGGCGAGTTCGATGGGCTTGCGCACGCGCATCTTGAGGCGCTGCCAGGCGTCGTCCGGATGGAGGTCGTAGGTCTCGCGCGACTCGAGAACCGCCATTTCCTCGGCGAGCCATTCGCTGCGGCCCTCGCGTTCCAGCTCCGCCCTGAGATGGAGGTAGACGTCCCGCAGATGGGTGACATCCGCCATGGCATATTCGAGCTGCCGGCCGGTAAGCGGCCGGTGACTCCAGTCGGTGAAGCGCGAGGACTTGTCGAGCTGCGTGCCGCAGATGCGCTGGACGAGTGTGTCATAGGACACCGAATCGCCGAAGCCGCAGACCATGGCCGCGACCTGGGTGTCGAAGATCGGATGGGGAATGAGGCCGCCCCGGTTGAAGATGATCTCGATATCCTGCCGGGCGGCGTGGAACACCTTGGTGACGGAAGCGTCGGCCATGAGCCGGAAGAAAGGCGCCAGGTCGATGCCCGGCGCGAGCGGATCGACGATGGCGTCGAGCTCGGGGCCGGAAAGCTGGATGAGGCAGAGCTGCGGCCAGAAAGTCGTCTCGCGCAGGAATTCGGTATCGACCGTGACAAAGTCGTGGCGGGCAAGGATTTCGCAGGCGGAAGCAAGTTCTTCCGTGTCGAGAATGATTTTCATGCAGGCTTGGTCCGTGTTCAGGGATGTTAATCCGCCTCCGCACGGGAAAAATCAAGACGCAAGGGCCGCTTTGGCCGTATTTTGTGCCGTTCAGACCGGGCGCTGCAACTTGCGCGTGACGGTATAGGCCAGGAAGAGCGCCTGGGTCAGGGCGGTGAAGGCGAACATGGATTTGGGGCCGAACCATCCCATGATGCTCGCGGCCAGCCAGGGGCCGAACACGGCGCCCGACGCCCAGAAGAACAGCAGGCCCGCCGAGATCACCGCGAAATCGCCCGGGCCCGCGCGATCGTTGGCATGCGCCGAGCACATCGAATAGAGCGGCATGGAAAAGGCGCCGAATAGGAAGACACCCGCTATATTGAGGAAGACATCCGCGCCGGCGAAGAAGAACAGCAGCAGGCTCGCCAGCAACCCGCCGGATGTCGCCACCATAATGACCGTCCTTCGGTCGCGGCGATCGGAATAATGGCCGAACGGATATTGCAGCACGGCGCCGGAAATGATCGAGGCGGCGAGGAACCAGGCCGTCGCCTCGGCGGTAAAGCCCAGCCCGAGGCAATAGACCGGGCCGAGCGAGCGGTAGACCGTGTTGGTCATGCCCACGGCCATGCATCCGACCGCCGCGAGCGGCGAGGTGACCCAGAGATAGCGGAGATCGAAGCGGATCCGCTCCGGCGCGGCGGGGCTCGACCGGTCGGCGAGCGAGATCGGCGTGAGCGACAGGCTGAGCGCGATCGCCGCGATGCCGAACAGGACGAAGGACTCGCCGCCGAACCAGGGCAGGAAATACTGCGCCGCCGTGTTCGCGCTGAGGTCGATATAGCGGTAGACCGAGAGCGTGCGCGCCCTGACGGCGTTCTCGACCTTGGCGTTGAGCCAGCTTTCGATGACCGCGAACAGGATGGCGAGGCAATAGCCGCTGATCAGCCGGAGCACCAGCCAGAGCCAGGGATCGACCGCGAGCCCCGCCAGGATGATCGCGGCGGTGGCGATCGCCGCCATGGCCGAGAAGGCGCGGATATGGCCGATGGCGTTGAGGATCGGGGTGAAATGGAAGCAGCCGGCGGCGAAGCCGAGATAATAGGCGGCGGTGATGAGGCCGATCAGCCAGGCGGGGAACCCGTCGGACGTCGCGCGCCAGGCGATCAGCGTGCCCTGGAGCCCGTTGCCGAACATGAGCAGCGCGGCGGAGGCGAGCAGGGGCACGAGGGTGGAAAGTCTGTTCATGTGGGGATCGGAGCGGGAGGCGTCGTCGGAGTCGGCTCCCATTATGTCTAGCCGTAAACGCCATGAAAATCCTGTGGAATTCTCCGGGCGCGCTCAAATAATGCGCGGGCTAGGCATGGTTCGAACGGCGTCTCGGCGGATCCCCCGAATGAAGGATACGAAAGGGTTCCGCATGGGGATGCCGTGCCGGCCGACGCGGACGGTTTCCGAAAGGCCATGCGCCGCCGGCGCGCCGGCTCAGAAAAAGTCGAAATACTTTGTATTGCCCTCGATCTGCGCCTGGGTGACGTTGAGAAGCGTGAGCGAATCGCCGGTCGGCAGCGTCATCGTCACGCTGCCATTCGCCTCCGAATAGGTGATGTCGTCGAAGAGATAGTAGTCCATGCGGATAAAATCGTGGTCGCTGCCGGTGCGGTCGAAATCGGTGACCGTGTCGTGGTCGTAGCCGGCCAGGAAGACGAATGTGTCGGAGCCCTTGCCGCCCGTCATGATGTCGTCGCCGCGATGGCCGTAGAGCCAGTCGTTGCCGGCGCGTCCGAAGAGCCGGTCGTCGCCGCCGAAGCCCCAGATGCTGTCGTTCTTCCTGCTGCCCGCCACCGTGTCGTCGCCGTCGAGAAGCCCGTGGAGGATGCGCAGCGGATCCTTGCCGAAGGTGAAGGCCTTGTAGACCTGCTCGGCGTCGGCCGACAGATTGTCGAACGTATAGATGCGCTTGCCGTTGGAATCGAAGAATTCGGCGCTCTCGATCACGCCGCCGGTCACGACGGACTGGGTCCGCTCGAAATTCCGGCCCTCGAAAACCATGGACGTGCCGTCCCGGTCCTTCATGGTGAAACCGTTGCCGTCGAGTTCGGTCAGCCGCAGCGTCTTGCCGTCGAACTGCGCGAAATTGTCGAAGTTCCGGAGATTCTTGTTGTAAACGACCTTGGCCACGGGATCCTCACGGTGCTCGTCCCTCAGTTGACATCATGAAGGTTGCGCGCGGCTGGAGAGAAGGAGCCGCGTTTCCGGCCAGGGTCGCCCGCGAGCCGACCCGCCGCCGGGGGCGGCTTTCGCCTTGACAAATCGGGCGCATCATGCGCTTGTCCCGCCGAATTTCGAGCCCCCATCCGGCCGGGCTTTCCGCAAGACCGATCTATCCAGGACTTCATGATCATGCATCGTTACCGCAGCCACACCTGTGCCGCCCTTCGCAAGACCGACGTCGGCTCGACCGTCCGCATTTCGGGATGGGTGCATCGCGTGCGCGACCATGGCGGCGTGCT
>JAGRLJ010000235.1 GCA_020441805.1 Rhizobiaceae bacterium | reverse complement strand
CAGTTCCATCCCGAATCGATCATGACGCTCGGCTCGGACGCCGGCATGCGGATGATCGAGAACGTGGTGGCGCATCTGGCGAAGCGGACCAAGGTGAAGGCGGCTTGACCCGGACAGCCATTTCGACCATATGAGTCATATCGAAAGACCGCGCGCCGGGCCATGCCCTGCGCGCGGTTTGTCGTTTTGGATCATGCACTTGCTAATCATTCGCATTCGCGGATGACGGGCCGGAAAGAGGCGTCGATGGACGAGGCGAACAAGTATGTCAGGCGACTGGCCTTCTGGGGAATCCCGCTCTCGCTCGCGGTGATGGGGCTGAAGATGCTCGCCTGGTCCGTCACCGGTTCTGTGGCGCTGCTGTCCGACGGGCTCGAATCCTTCGTCAATGTCGCCGCGGCCCTGCTTGCCTGGATGGCGGTCGGCTATGCGGCCAAGCCGGCGGACGACGACCATCCCTTCGGGCACCACAAGGCGGAATATTTCTCGGCGGTCGCGGAAGGCGTGCTGATCGTCGTCGCCGCGCTGCTGATCGTGCAGGAGGCGGTCGGCGCGCTCGCCGCGCCCGCTCTTCCGGAGACGCCGGTCCTGGGTTTCGCCATCAATGCGGCGGCGGGGGTGATCAACACGATCTGGGCCGTCGTGCTGATCCGGGCCGGGCGGACTCATCGATCGCCGGCGCTCGCCGCCGATGGGCAGCATATCGTTTCCGACGTCGTGACATCGGCCGGCGTGCTGGTCGGCCTCGTGCTGGCGCTCGTCACCGGCTATGCGATCCTCGATCCGGTCATGGCCATCATCGTCGCCGTCAACATCCTGTTCCAGGGCTGGAAGGTAATCTCGTATTCGGTGAGCGGCCTGATGGATCATGCCGTGCCCGCCGAGGAGGAGAATGCCATCAAGGCGACGATCGCCGCCCATGCGCAGGGTGCGCTCAATGTCCATTACCTCCGGTCCCGGCAGGCGGGTCGGGCCACCTTCATCGCCTTCGACCTCGTCGTGCCCGCGTCGATGAGCGTCGGCGAGGCTCACGGCATATGCGACCGGCTGGAGGAGGCCATCCAGGCGGCGCATCCCGGCGCGCAATGCATCATCCATGTCGAGCCGGACAGCGAAAGGGCCCATGGGGTTCGGGTGAAGATGTAAGGCGGGAGCCCTTTTCGACCGTTTTATGCCCGGATGCGTCGGAGATGCCGTGTCCCATCGATGATCGCGAACGGTCATGCACTTATGAGATTGTCGAAAGGGAACTCTTCTCATGGGTGTTTATTGCTATTTACGAAAGAATTATGAATTTTTGCAACTTTTAAGGTAAATTTGATTTACTAAAGTTAAAGGCATGATAAACTTCCGGTTGCTCGTTTATGGGCATATGCAACAGGAGGATGAAGTCATGTGTGGTGAGGGGAATTGCTGCGGCCAGTCACAATCCGGCATTCGTAGAATTCAACCCGATGCCGTGGATATTCTGCGGCAAAAAATCAAGGAAAGCAGAGCCGAGTTGTTGGGAAGAGGCAACTTGCGCGCTTCAATTCTCAGCGCTGACAACGTAACGGCGATCGAATTCCTCAGTCTCGATAAGGACGATATGAGGAGTATCATCATTTGTCAGAAGTTTGGCAAATTCGGCGCGCTGGATATCCATATTCGGAAACTCGAAATCAATTATCCGAAGCTGGAGATGATTGTCGATATCAAATTCGACCCGTTCGACGGAGGAATCTTCAAGTTCGAGGCGACTTTAAGTATCAAGTGCGACGATATCGCAAAACCGTTGGGGTGCGAGGTCGATCTCCAGTTCGGCAAAACGGATAGCCAGATCCAGCCTTTCATAAATTGGGACTGTATCAGGCGTTGCGCACCGCAATGCCTCTATTGCGGCAGTGATTATCAATGCTGGCTTGCCTGCGCGGGTATTTGCATCATTCAATGCTTGTGAAACTCATATATGGCGGCGCCGTCTTTCAGGCGCCGCCGCTAATTGACCGGCCGCGTTTGCCATTGTCGATCACGGGTACAGGTCGAAAGCTGAGCTTCGACATGCCGTGGGCAGTCTGATGGAAGCGCCGCTCCTGTAATTACCCAAAGGCCAGCCAGGCCCCGCCTGCCGCCGTCAGCATGCCGAGCAGGCGGGCGATCGTCCGGTGGCGGCCGCCGGCGATCATGCCAAGGCCGATGCCCACGGCGTGGAGAAACGCGGTGGCAAGAATGAAGCCGAGGCCGAAGGGGAATGCCGTGGCCGCTCCGAGCTCGCCGCCATGGGCATGACCGTGGAAGAGGGCGAAGAAGCCCACCAGCGCTGCGCTGATCGCCGCCGGCACATGGACGGCGAGCGCCACGAGCAGGCCGAGGCCGATCACCGAGGCGAGGATCGCGGGTTCGACGACGGGCAGCGGGGCGCCGGCCATCGCCAGGACGAAGCCGAGCGTCATGAGGGAAACGAAGGCGGCCGGCACCGTCCATCGCGCCCTGCCGCCGAGCTGGGCCGCCCAGAGGCCGACGGCGATCATCGCCAGCATGTGATCGGCGCCGGAGAGCGGGTGGCTGATGCCCGCCAGGAAGGAACCGTGTTCGGTCGGGTCGAGATGGGCGAAAGCGGGTGCCGCGGTGGCGGCGACGACAGCCGTGGTGACGGAAAGGCGCTTCAGCATACGGGTCCCCCTGGCATGGACGGGCGTCGGATCGTGTTCCATGCAGACTATGCGCGTTTCCTCCCGGCCTTCAAGGGGTATCCGCAGGCTATTTGACGCAATGCAGCATCAGGTCCGGCCGGCATGGCGACGCCGATGTGCCGGCGGCTCCCGGAGCACGTTCTTAACCGTGAACGGCGGTGAATTCACCAATATCGGTCGCGCTCATTGTCTTTGGCCACGAGTCGGCCTATCTCAGGTACATTCGAATGGAAGTTTGGAGACTTGGATGCTCGACGACGACGATGACGACGGCAAGGAGAAGAAGAGCGAGGCGCCGCTCGGCAAGGACATAGAGTCCAATCTCTTCAAGTCGCGGTCGATTTTCATCTATGGCGGGATCACGCAGGAACTGGCGCACAAGGTCTGCGCCCAGCTCGTGGCGTTCTCGGCGGCAAGCGACGACCCGATACGGGTCTTCGTCAATTCGCCGGGCGGTCATGTGGAGTCGGGCGACTCGATCCACGACATGATCAAGTTCATCTCGCCGAAGGTCTATATGATCGGGACCGGCTGGGTGGCATCGGCCGGCGCGCTCATCTATGTGAGCGTTCCCAAGGAGCAGCGCCTCTGCCTGCCCAATACGCGCTTCCTGCTGCACCAGCCCTCGGGCGGTACGCGCGGCATGGCGTCCGACATCGAGATCCAGGCCCGTGAGATCATCCGCATGAACGAGCGGCTGAACCGGATCTTCTCCGCGGCGACCGGCCAGCCGGTCGACAAGATCGCCAAGGACACCGACCGCGACCTCTGGCTTTCCGCCGAGGAGGCCAAGGACTATGGGCTGGTGTCGCGCATCATCTCCTCGCAGGCCGATATCTGACACAGCCGCGATTGCCACGGTTTCGACCATACCCCGGGCCAGTGTCCGGGGTATTTTGTTGTGAATTCAATATTTTGCATTTGCACCTCGCCTGCCTTGCACCCTTGGGCGAAACCGCATAGCATTCGCCGCCAAATGTCAGTTATCTCGTCGGGAGACCATTCAATGCAGAGCTCCGAGGGCTTCGTCGCCGGCATGCCGCCGTGCCGCAGGCCCGATTCGCTTTTCTCCGCTATCCGGACCCGTTTCGCCGCAGGCCTCCTGGCGCTTTTCCTCATGCCGATCGCGGCCCAGGCGGCCGACATTCCCATGACCCTGGAAGGCGGTATTTCCGCCACGCTCAACATGCCCGATTCGACCGAGCCGGTGCCGGCGGTCCTGCTGCTGCACGGCTTCGGCAGTTCGAAGGACGAGGTCGGCGGCCTCTATGCGCGCGTCGCCACCGCGCTCGCCCAGAAGGGCATCGCCTCGCTGCGCATCGACTTCGCGGGCTTCGGCAAGAGCGACGGCGATACCGGCGCGACCACGATCGATTCGCAGCTCGCGCAGGCCAAGGCGGCCTTCGCCGTGCTCAAGGGCACGAAAGGCGTCGATTCCAAGCGCATGGGCGTCCTCGGCTTCAGCCTCGGCGGCGGCGTCGCGACGCTGCTCGCATCGGGCCAGCCCATGGAGATCAAATCGCTGGTGACGTGGTCCTCCGTCGGTGATTTCCAGGCCGACATGCTTGCCTCGCTCGGCCAGAAGGCCTTCGACCGCGCCAAGGAAGATGGCGTCGTCGGGCTCGACCTTGGCTGGCGGACGATCGTCCTGAAGCAGGCCTTCTTCGACAGTCTGTCGAACTACAAGCTCGATGATGCGATCTCGACCTATCCCGGCGCCTATCTGACGATTACCGGATCGAAGGATTTCTCGGCGCAATATGCCGACCGCTTCATCGGCCTCGCCAAGAACACGGCCAAGGAGGCCATGGTCATTCCCGAAGGCGACCATATTTTCGGCGTGCTCGGCCAGGACCAGGCCATGGCCGACGGCGTCGTCGCCAAGACGGCGGACTGGTTCGCCGCCACGCTGTAGGCAACGGCGAACGCTGCCTGCCCGAGGAGCGGTCCCGCGCATGCGGCGCCGCTCTTTTCGTCTCGAACCTGCCTTGCGATCGCCCGATGCTGAGAGATTTGTCCGTCCAGAGCTTCGTCATGGGAGTGCTGACCGCCTTTGTCGGCTTCTCGTCGGCCTTTGCCGTGGTCCTGCATGGCCTGAAAGGCGTCGGCGCGACCGATGCCGAGGCCGCGTCGGGGTTGATGGCGCTGTCGGTCGCCATGGGGCTGTGCGGCATTGTCCTCAGCATCAGGACGCGCATGCCGATCTCCATCGCCTGGTCGACGCCGGGCGCGGCTTTCCTCGCGACGGCGGGGCCGGCGGAGGGCGGCTTTCCCGTCGCGGTCGGCGCCTTTCTCGCGACTGGCCTGCTGATCGTCGCGGCGGGTCTCTTCAAGCCGCTGAGCCGGGCGGTGTCGGCCATTCCCGCGCCGCTCGCCAATGCCATGCTGGCCGGCGTGCTGATCGGCCTCTGCTTCGCGCCGGTCAGGGCCGTCGCCGTCTCTCCCTGGTTCGGTCTGCCTCTGGTCCTTGCCTATTTCATCGGCGGCGCGGTCAATCGGCTTGCCGCGATTCCCTGCGCCCTGCTCGCCTTCGCCGGGGTGATCGTCTTCGGCGTCGAGATGCCGGAAGGGGCGATGGCCAATGTCTGGCATGCCGTGCTGCCCGCGCCGGTGCTGATCGCGCCGCAATTCACGCTACCCGCCATGATCTCGCTGGCGCTGCCGCTCTTCATCATCACCATGGCCTCGCAGAATATTCCCGGCATGGCGGTCCTGAGGGGCAACGGTTACGAGCCGTCGGCCGGGCCGCTGTTCACGGCCACCGGCGTCTTCTCGTTCCTGTCGGCGCCGTTCGGCGCGCATGCCGTCAATCTCGCGGCCATCACCGCGGCGATGTGCGCGGGCGAGGACGCCCATCCGGACCCGCGCCGCCGCTATTGGGCGGCGGTGATCAACGGCGTCGGCTATGTCCTGATCGGCCTGTCGGCGGGCGCGGTGACGGCTTTCGTCGCCCTCTCGCCATCGATCCTGATCGAGGCGATCGGCGGGCTTGCGCTGATATCGGCTTTCTCGGGATCGGCCATGGCCGCTTTCCGGGACGTCGAAACACGGGAGGCGGCTGCCGTGACCTTTCTCGTGACGGCATCCGGGATCAGCTTCGGCGGCGTTTCCGGCGCATTCTGGGGCCTGCTTGCCGGTGGGACGGTGATGCTGGTCGGCCGTCTCCGCCGATGACGGGTTGCAAACGCAATTCGTCTCGATTATAGGACCTGCATGATGAAAGAACGCGACGCCGATCTGGCCGTTTGCCGCTTCGTTTCCGACGAAGCCGTACCGTCGCGCGCGTTTGCCTCGCTTCTTCTCCTCAAGCTTACTCGCGGTTGCCGGGTCCATTGAGGAGCGCCCGGCGGCCGGAACCGCCGCAGGCGCAAAATCGCTCCTCGTCATTACCCGAATTTCCGAATTTCTTCGGCCTGCCCCGCGATTTCCTGTCGTCAAACGAGATCAAAGACAGTATCAGGCAAGCCGACTGCTTGAGGCGAAGACCCGACCATGATCATCAAGACCCACGCCATCCACAACGGCATGCCCGATGCCGCGATCAAGTACCAGCCCTATCCGCAGGTGGGGCTGACCGACCGCACCTGGCCGTCCAGAACCCTCGCCCAGCCGCCGGTCTGGTGCTCGGTGGACCTGCGCGACGGCAATCAGGCGCTGATCGACCCGATGGGACATGACCGCAAGGAGCGGATGTTCAAGCTGCTGCTCGACATGGGCTTCAAGGAAATCGAGATCGGCTTTCCCTCCGCCTCGCAGACCGATTTCGACTTCGCCCGCTGGTGCGTCGAGCAAGGCAACGTCCCCGACGACGTATCGCTGCAAGTGCTGGTCCAATGCCGGCCCGAACTGATCACCCGCACCTTCGAGGCCTTGCAGGGCGCGAACCGGCCGATCGTCCATTTCTACAATTCCACGTCCGAGTTGCAGCGTCGCGTGGTCTTCGCCAAGGATGTGCCGGGCATCAAGCAGATCGCGGTCGACGCGGCGAAGATGATCACCGACATGGCTGAGAAGGCCGGCGGCGGTTTCCGCTTCGAATATTCGCCGGAGAGCTTCACCGGCACGGAGCTCGATGTGGCGCTCGAAATCTGCAACGCGGTGATCGAGGTCGTGCGGCCGACTCCGGAGAACAAGCTGATCATCAACCTGCCGTCGACCGTCGAGATGGCGACGCCGAACGTCTATGCCGACCAGATCGAATGGATGTGCCGCAATCTCGACAATCGCGAGAACCTGATCGTCTCGCTGCATCCGCACAACGACCGCGGCACGGCGGTCGCGGCCACCGAACTGGGCCTGATGGCCGGCGCCGACCGCGTCGAGGGCACTCTGTTCGGCAATGGCGAGCGCACCGGCAATGTCGATATCGTGACGCTGGCGCTGAACCTGTATACTCAGGGCGTCGATCCGAGGCTCGATTGCTCCAATATCGAGCGAATGAAGGACGTCTACGAATATTCCAACCAGATGAAGATCGGCGAGCGACATCCCTATGTCGGCGAACTGGTCTATACCGCCTTTTCCGGTTCGCACCAGGACGCGATCAACAAGG